>NZ_QPES01000001.1:329513-659027 GCF_009455685.1 Paraburkholderia hayleyella
GGCTGGGCCGGCTGGCGGTGCTGGAGAAGTTGAGCGGCACGATGCTGGAGGCGAACCAGAACGAGGTGCTGATACTCACCAGCACCCGCTTCGGGTATATCACCCGGGCCTGGGAGACGCTGACGCATTCGGTCTACAACGCCGCCGCCTCGCAAACGACATGGAAGCCCTGTCTGGACGCGATCCGCTACACGCTGGACACCAGCGGCAAGATCAGCGCGGATTTCAGCGCGATGGTGACGCTGCTAAAGAACGCGGAAAGCCGGATCGGTGCTGTCGAGGTGACACGGCTCATGACGGAGCTCACGCGGCAATACGGCGCGGGCTGGCACACGGCGGGGTTCGACATGACTTCGGTGCTGCGTGACTACGTCATGACGCATGAGTCGGGGGCACTGCGTGAGGCGCTGACGGCGATGGATGTGTTCTACGGCAGTGGCAGGCTGGAAGGGGGGCGCGGTGCGGACATTCTGCTGGCGCGGGACGAAGCCAGCGAACTCCTGGGTGGCGCGGGCGATGATGTCCTGAGAGGCGGCCGCGGCAACGATACGCTGCGCGGCGGCGATGGAAGTGACACGTACTGGTTCGGCCGGCACTCGGGCAACGATACGGTTAGCGAAGAGTACGACGTCTACGGCGATTACACCGACGTGGTGCGCTTCGATGCGGATGTCAGACCAGAAGACGTGAGCGTCAGACGTGATGGCCGTAGTGATGACCTGCTCATCACCATCAGGGACTCGGATAGCGTGCTGCGTATCCGGGACCAGCTCCGGCAACACGAACAGAAATTCTTCGCCGCCATCGAGCAGTTCAAGTTTGCCAACGGCACGACATGGAGCAAGGAGGACGTCGCGCTCATGACGCTCAAAGGCACCCCAGGCGACGACATCATTCAGGGCTTCAACGGCGACGACCTCATGGATGGCGGCGCAGGCAACGACACGCTCTACGGTGGCGACGGCAACGACACCTACTGCTTCGGCAAATACTCCGGCAACGACACCATCGCGGAGAGCAGTGACTTCCAGGACAAATACACAGACGTCGTGCGTTTCGATGCGGATATCAAGCCCGAAGACGTAACCGTCAAACGCGATGGCCGTAGCGACGACCTGCTCATCACGATCATGGGTTCGGAAAACGTGCTGCGTATCCGCGACCAGCTCCGGCAACACGAACAGAAATTCTTCGCCGCCATCGAGCAGTTCAAGTTCGCCAACGGCACGACATGGAGCAAGGAGGACGTCGCGCTCATGACCCTCAAAGGCACGCCAGGCGACGACATCATCCAGGGCTTCAACGGCGACGACCTCATGGATGGCGGTGCAGGCAATGACACACTCTACGGTGGCGACGGCAACGACACCTATCTCTTCGGCAGACGCTCTGGCAACGACACCATCGCGGAGAGCAGTGACTTCCAGGACAAATACACAGACGTCGTGCGTTTCGATGCGGATATCAAACCCGAAGACATAACCGTCAAACGCGATGGCCGCAGCGACGACCTGCTCATCACGATCAGGGGCTCGGAAAACGTGCTCCGTATCCGCGACCAGCTCCGGCAACACGAACAGAAGTTCTTCGCCGCCATCGAGCAGTTCAAGTTCGCCAACGGCACGACATGGAGCAAGGAAGATGTCGCGCTCATGACGCTCAAAGGCACGCCAGGCGACGACATCATCCAGGGCTTCAACGGCGACGACCTCATGGATGGCGGTGCAGGCAACGACACACTCTACGGTGGTGACGGCAACGACATCTATCTCTTCGGTAAACACTCCGGCAACGACACCATCGCGGAGAGCAGCGACTTCCAGGGCCAATACACAGACGTCGTGCGTTTCGATGCGGATATCAAACCCGAAGACGTAACCGTCAAACGCGATGGCCGTAGCGACGACCTGCTCATCACGATCAGGGGTTCGGACAGCGTGCTGCGTATCCGGGACCAGCTCCGGCAACACGAACAGAAGTTCTTCGCCGCCATCGAGCAGTTCAAGTTCGCCAACGGCACGACATGGAGCAAGGAAGAGGTCGCGCTCATGACGCTCAAAGGCACGCCAGGCGACGACATCATTCAGGGCTTCAACGGCGACGACCTCATGGATGGCGGTGCAGGCAACGACACACTCTACGGTGGTGATGGCAACGACACCTACCGCTTCGGCAAACACTCCGGCAATGACACCATCGCGGAGAGCAGCGACTTCCAGGGCCAATACACAGACGTTGTGCGTTTCGATGCGGATATCAAACCTGAAGACATAGCCGTCAGACGCGATGGTCGTAGTGATGATCTGCTCATCACCATCAGGGGCTCGGACAGCGTGCTGCGTATCCGGGACCAGCTCCGGCAACACGAACAGAAATTCTTCGCCGCCATCGAGCAGTTCAAATTTGCCAACGGCACGACATGGAGCAAGGAGGACGTCGCGCTCATGACGCTCAAAGGCACGCCAGGTGACGACCTCATCCAGGGCTTCAACGGCGACGACCTCATGGATGGCGGCGCAGGCAACGACACGCTTTACGGCGGCGATGGCAATGACACCTATCTCTTCGGCAGACGCTCCGGCAACGACACCATCGCGGAGAGCAGTGACTTCCAGGACAAATACACAGACGTCGTGCGTTTCGACGCAGATATCAAACCCGAAGACATAACCGTCAGACGCGATGGCCGTAGCGACGACCTGCTCATCACGATCAGGGGTTCGGACAGCGTGCTGCGTATCCGCGACCAGTTCCGGCAACACGAACAGAAATTCTTCGCCGCCATCGAGCAGTTCAAGTTCGCCAACGGCACGACATGGAGCAAGGAGGACGTCGCGCTCATGACGCTCAAAGGCACGCCAGGCGACGACCTCATTCAGGGCTTCAACGGTGACGATCTCATGGATGGCGGCACAGGCAACGACACGCTCTACGGCGGCGACGGCAGCGACACCTACCGCTTCGGCAAACACTCGGGCCACAACAGGATCATCGAAGGCTACGACTTCAGCAAGCGCTACATCGACGTGGTGAAATTCGATGACGACATTCGTCCCGAAGACGTCATCCTGAGCCGCGAGGAATACAACAGCGAGAATGTGCTCATCACCCTCAAAGGTGCGCACAACGAGCTAAAACTCGTCGACCAGCTGGCAAAATCCGGCAGCGAATACGTCAAGGGCGTCGAGGCGCTGAGATTCGCCGACGGCACCGTCTGGGACAAGGAGACCATCGCGCAACGCGCCAGCCGGGCTCCGCGCGCGCAGAGCCTGATGAGCATGCCCGGCGAGAACCGGCATCTGTCTGACCCGGTGGGTTACTGGCTGGACAAGGCCTACGCGGCAGGGCTCAAGCGCGCAGGTGAAGAAGAGTTTGGCGCGCTGCCCTCGCAGAACTGGAAACCGCTCCAGGCCGAAGCACGCACGCCGCTGCAACAGTCCGCGTTGCAACCCCTGCAATCCCTATCCGCAGCCACGTTAGAGATCGACCGCCAGGCCGAGATGATGTACCAGGGCCTGCTGGCGGCCTATGGCAAATCTCCGGCCATCACCACATGGGAGCCGCGGCGCGAATCCGCTTCCTTCGCACCGCCGCTGATTGCAACGGATTGTTGAAATACCGCCCAGCAATTCGCAACCTCGCCATACCGGACAAGCACGACACACTTCGTGCCTGTCCGGGTACGGCCGCAAGCCATCACGCAGCACGTAGTTAGGTTAACAACAAAAAATGCATAACGAAATATCATCGGGGAGCCGCTCGAACGGCAACCCGCGAGAGACCATTTTTCCCACGATTCATTCAGCCGCCGAATCACAGCAATCACCGCACGCAGAGGCCCAGGATCATCACAGCGAAGATACAGGTCTTGCCTGTCTGGTCGCTATAGCGCGCTTTCACGGCATCGCGGTGGATCCCGGCCAGATTGAGCATGAATTCAAAACTGACGACACGCCTCTTGATCGAACCAGTCTTTTGCTTGCCGCCCGTTCGCTTGGCCTGAACGCTCGCACCGTCAAAACGCGCATGACTCGCCTGGATCGTATCGCGCTACCCGCGATTGCGGTCGACGACGAAAACGGCACATTCTTCATCATCGTGCGTCTGGAGAAAGAGGCTGAGACGGTGATGATTCATCATTCCGGCAAAGCTGAACTCATTGCCCTGTCCTTCGACACCTTCTGGCAACGCTGCCAAGGAAACCTGATTCTCTTCGCTTCACATGCGTCGATGCGCAAGACGTTAGCGAAGTTCGATTTCAGCTGGTTCATTCCCGCGCTGATGAAGTATCGACGGCTTCTGACTGAAGTTCTGGTCGTTTCGTTTTTTATCCAGGTTCTCGCGCTCGTCACCCCTTTGTTCTTTCAGGTCGTGATGGACAAGGTGCTGGTGCACCGAGGGCTAACCACGCTCGATGTGATCGCGGTCGGGCTTTGTCTCGTGATGCTGTTCGATGTCGTGCTGAACGCGTTGCGTACTTATGTGTTCTCTCACACTACAAGCCGTATCGACGTCGAACTCGGATCGCAACTGTTTCGCCATCTGCTGATGTTGCCGGTGGCGTACTTTCAGGCACGGCGTGTGGGCGATTCGGTCGCGCGGGTGCGTGAACTGGAGAACATTCGCGCGTTCCTTACCGGCAACGCGATTACGCTGTTGATGGACCTTCTGTTTTCGTTCGTGTTTCTCAGTGTGATGCTGTATTACAGCGGTTGGCTGACGTTGATCGTGATTGTCTCGTTGCCGTGTTACGTCCTGCTCTCGCTTGTTTGCACGCCCGTGTTGCGTCGGCGGCTGGATGAAAAGTTCGCCCGGGGTGCGGAAAACCAGGCGTTCCTCGTGGAAACCATCAGCGGTATCGATACAGTCAAGTCCATGGCTGCCGAGCCGCATTGGATCCGCAGTTGGGAGAACCAGCTTGCGGCTTATATCCGTGCGACGTTTCGCACGGCAACGGTGGCGATCTGGGCTAATGGTGGGGTCAACCTGATTAGCAAGTTCGTCACGGTTGCGCTGATGTGGGTCGGGGCGCGCCTGGTGATCGACAACAAGCTCACCGTGGGACAACTGATCGCATTCAACATGTTGTCGGGCCAGGTGTCGGGGCCGATCATGCGGCTCGCGCAACTATGGACCGATTTTCAGCAAACCGGCATTTCAGTCGCGCGTCTCGGAGACATTCTGAATGCGCCAACAGAAACGCAAGATGCCAAGATCGCTTTGCCGCCCGTGACGGGGCACATCGAACTTGACGACGTCGTGTTCCGTTACCGGCCCGAAGGGCCTTACGTTCTGAGTGGGCTCAGTCTTTCCGTGCGCGCGGGCGAAGTGCTTGGCATTGTGGGCCCGTCCGGATCAGGTAAAAGCACGCTAGCGCGGCTCGTACAACGTTTGTATGTGCCAGAGCGTGGGCGCGTGATGGTTGATGGCCACGATCTCGCGCTCGTTGATGCCGCTTCGCTACGGCGTCAGATTGGCGTAGTGCAGCAGGAAAACGTGCTGTTCAATCGCAGCATCCGCGACAACATTGCATTGACCGATCCGGGCGCACCGCTCGCTGACGTGATCAAGGCCGCGAAGCAGGCAGGAGCGCATGAGTTCATCGCGGAGTTGCAGCAGGGGTACGACACGCTGGTGGGCGAGCATGGCTCGACGCTGTCGGGTGGGCAGCGGCAGCGGATTGCTATTGCGCGTGCCTTGATGAGTCATCCCCGCATTCTGATTTTTGATGAGGCGACAAGCGCGCTCGATTACGAATCCGAGCGCATGGTTCAAGACAACATGCACTTGATCACCCAGGGCCGCACGGTACTGGTGATTGCGCATCGCTTGTCGGCGGTGCGGCACGCTGATCGCATCATCGTGATGGAGCGTGGCAGGCTGATCGAAGAGGGGCCGCACGAGCGGCTTCTCGCAGCGGGCGGCACATATGCGCGGCTATGCAGTTTGCAGACAGGAGGCTGAACGATGCGCCTGCTGCTTTGGTTCGATGCCGTGCGCGCTATGTGCCGGCGGTATCGGGACGTGTTGCGGGAGGCATGGCGCTCGCGTGACAAGCATCCTGTTCTCTGGAAACCCGATGAAGCCGAGTTTCTGCCCGCCGCGCTAGCGCTGCAGCGTACCCCCGTATCGCCTCTGCCACGGGTGGCGGCAGCGGTCTTGCTGGCTTTGCTGGTCGTCGCCTTGCTCTGGGCGATATTCGGCAAGATAGACATCGTGGCTACGGCCGATGGCAAGATCGTTCCAGATGGCCACGCCAAAATCATTCAGTCGATCGAAACCGCAAAGGTCACGGCTATCCACGTCAGTGATGGGCAACTCGTCAAGGCTGGGACTGTGTTGCTCGAACTGGATTCGACCGTTTCCGCCGCTGAACGCAAGCGCTTGCGTGATGACTGGGCCGAAAGCTGGCTTGCTGCCACTCGTGCCCGTGCGGTACTCATGGGCATTGAAACAGGCGTGACACCGCAGCTGGATGGTCCGGGCGTTGGCGATCATGTTCCAGCTGATCTCGTACCTGATACGGCACGCATCGAGCAGGAGCAGCGCTTTCTTGAAGGTGAGCTGGGTGAGTTTCGTTCAAAGCTTGCGCGTCTGGATGCGGAGATTGCCCGTAACCGCGCTGAGCTTCAGACAGTCGGCGCAATGATCTACCGGTTACAACAGACGCTGAAGATCGCCCGAACGCGTGAGGGCGATTTGAACCAGTTAGCCGCCAACAACTATGTGTCTCGTCACGAGTATCTGGAGAAGCAGCAGGCGCGAATAGAGCAGGAGGGTGAGCTGGCCGCACAAAAGAGCCGCACGGGAGAAATCCGGGCAGCGATCGAAAGCGCCCGGCGTCAGCGCGACGAACTGACGGCGACGACGCGCCGGGCGATGCTCGATAACCTCAACATGGCAACACAAAAGGCGGCCGAACTGCGCCAGGAGTTCATCAAGGCGGATGCACACGATCGCTTCATGACGCTGAAGGCCCCGGTCGATGGCGCGGTGCAACAGCTTGCCGTGCATACCGTAGGCGGGGTGGTGACAGCGGCACAACCGCTCATGGTGGTGGTGCCGCGTGAGCAGCCCGCGGAAATCGAAGCCTTTCTGGAGAACCGCGATATCGGTTTTGTCCGCGTCGGGCAGACCGCTGCCGCAAAGATCGAAACGTTTTTGTATACACGTTACGGCACGCTTGCGGCAAAAGTGGTTAGCGTGTCGCACGATGCGATCGAGGACGAAAAGCGCGGCCTGATTTACGCAGTACGCCTGAAGCTACCGCAATCGATGATGCAAATTGATGGACAGGAAGTTGCGCTAACACCGGGCATGGCGGTGAGCGTCGAAATCAAAACCGGCAAGCGGCGCCTGATCGAATACTTCATGAGCCCATTGCTCACGCATGTTGACGAGAGTTTGCATGAACGCTAAACGGCACCAGCGCGTGCTGCTGGTTTGGCTGTTGAGCCTTGTGTCATGGATGCCGCTCACCGCACATGCGTGGTCATCCCTGGAAACGTTTGATCCGTTGGGCACTTCCCGCGAGCTGAGTGCGCCACCGCTCTTCGCCCTGAAGCCAGACGCAAACGGCATCACACCTTGCCGCTTCGATAGACCAGACGGCGAGATGACACTTGATGCTGCCGTGGACCGGGCGTTATGCCATCACCCGCAAACTCATCGCGCGTGGGCCCAGGCTCAGATACAAGCCGCCCGGCTCGGCCAGGCAACGGCTGCGAGATTGCCAACGCTCTCCGCTGTTCTAAGTGGCTCGAAGAGTCAAACCAGCACCTCGTCCGAGAGCAAATGGGAACCGCATTCTTCGTATAGCGGCATCAGCCGCGCCGCTGAGTTGACACTGGAATGGGTGCTTTTCGATTTCGGAGCGCGCTCGGCTGAAGTGAAAAAAGCGAAGGCTTTGCTGAGCGCGGCGAATCAGTCGCTGGATGCGGCCACGCTCGATGTGATGTATGCCACTGCGCGTGATTACTTCGCCGCGCTGACCGCACAGGCTCAAGTGAGTGCGGCGCGTCAGGCCGAGACGAATGCCCTGCAGAGCCTGGCTGCCGCTGAAGCGCGTCTTGCCGCTGGCGTGGCATCGATTGCGGATGCGCTTCAGGCGCGGACATCGTTAAGCCAGGTGCGGCTTGGACGAATCAAGGCCGAGACGGCACATGAAGAAGCGCTTGGCACGCTGGCTATCGACATCGGCGTTGACCCTGATACACCATTGCAACTCAGGAGCATGTCTGGTGCGCCGCAGCCCCCGTCGTCGTCGTCATCGCAACGGGAAGCCATTGGTACGCTGCTGGAAGCGGCTCGGACACACCATCCAAAATTGCTGGCGGCGAGTGCTGAACTGGATGCGGTTCAGGCTTCGCTTGTCAGCGTGCGAGCCCAGGCACTGCCCAGCGTTCGGTTGCAGGGCGGGCTGACCCACAGCCATCATCCGATGGCTGGCGCAGGTGAAAGCGGTAGCTTGCGGAACGCATCGCATAGCCGCTATATAGGCCTTCGGATTCATATTCCGTTTTTTGAAGGCTGGAGTTCGGCTTACCGGATCCGCGAAGCAGAAGCGCAAGTTCGTTTGCAGAAAGCGGAGTTGGCCGGAACAGAACAGCAGATCGTATTGAACGTCTGGAAAAGCTATAGCGCGGTGGAGGCCGGTGTCCAGACGCTGCAGCAAGCTGATACCTTGTTGCAGCATGCCGGGCAAGCGTTCACCGCGGCTCAGGCGCGTTATCGCGCAGGCGTGGAGGGCATCACAGCGTTGCTGCGCGCACAGGACGTGCTGACCGAGGCCCGCCAGCAGCGGATTGCCGCGCAAGCAGACTGGCACGTGGCGCGCTTAAGTCTCGCAGCAAGTCTCGGCCGATTAACACGCGACACACTGATTCGTGATCCGTGAGCGCGGGTGAATGCGCGCAAAAAACCCGCTGCAACACATGGAACATGACACATGTATGGCAGCGGGCGATCAGAATGATGCGTCAGATATTACTTTGCTGCGTTGACCATGTAATCGACGGCTGCTTTGACATCCGCATCGGAAGCGCTGGAGCCTCCCTTCGGCGGCATCGCGCCTTTGCCGTGGAGCGCATAGTTATAGAGCGTATCCATGGGATCCTTCAGACGCGGCGCCCATGCAGCCTTGTCGCCAAACTTCGGCGCATTCAGCACGCCAGCGGCATGACACACCTGGCAGACTTGCTGATACAACGCCTTGCCTGCTTGTGCGGCATCGGCGCTGGATGTTGCCGCTGCAACGGGCGCAGGTGCCTGGGCAACATTGGCGATCGCTGCCATGGCCGCCGCTTGGGCACTCGATGCACTTGCATCCGCAGTTGCCGCAGCCGTGGAGGCTGCATCGGGCGCGCCTTGTGCGGTTACAGGAGGCACGGGAGGGTCTGCGAATTTCGCCCCTGCGTTATTGGCCATATATGCCACTGCCAAACCGATTTCGTAATCGCTGTAGTCGTCGGGGTTTGTTCCACCGCGAGCGGGCATTGCGCCCTTGCCTGCAAGGACGGCATGCCACAACGTATCGAAGCCTGGGGTGAGGCGAGGGCCCCAGTCAGTTGCGCTGGTGAATTTCGGCGCACCCGCCGTGCCTGCCGCGTGACAGGTTGCACAGACCGCGTGATAAACCTGCTCACCGGTTTTATAGACGCGCGGTGCGTTGGCATCCCGGAGTTCGACCCGGGCTAGAGGTGCGATGCGCTGGGTTACTGCAGTGTTCGATAGGCCATCGGTGCCAGCGCTGATGCGTGTCGAGTTATCGACGTAGTACGCGAGCAGCACAATGATGATGATAGGAACCGCAAAGCCCGCGATGATGGCCGCGACGAGTTGCGCGGGGGTTTTGATCGGTAATTCGTGTGGAGCTTCGCTCATGCTTGTCTCGTCTCCCGTGAGTATTGTGGTGAGCGGTACAGCGCGACAGCAATGACTTGTGCGGCTTGCGGGTTTTTCGGGGTTTTTGCCGCGGGTGGCACGGCTTTGTAACCGACTGTCGGGACGATTATAGACGCGAGTTTCGAGCACGGCGAGTACTGCGCAAGGTTATTCAGAAGGCGTTTACCCGGATCTTGATGGGCGTTGCCTGGCTGTTCGCCAGGGCGGTGCGGATGGAGGATGTGGGCTGGGCTGGGGTGGTGGACGGGCTCGCTGAAACCGGGTATTCTTGCGCTCTCTCAAAGCGCTGTTTCTTTTTTTCTGCTTCCTGTACTGGTTGTAGCGCTTTCGTGTCAATGCGCCCGTAGCTCAATGGATAGAGTACTGCCCTCCGAAGGCAGGGGTTGCTGGTTCGATCCCAGCCGGGCGCACCAATCAGTAAGGCTTGCAACTGCACTTACTGTCCCTGAAAAGGCCGGATTCACGTCCCGGATGTCCCCTCAGTGTCCCGCCTGCGTCCCCAGCTTTTGTTCCCTGCCTGCGTGTCCCGACTCGGCGGACTCCCTGAAAGTGTAGTGGTCAACTGATTCCGGACACCTGGTTAAGTTTTTCTTCCGCGACCGCCGGTGCAACACCGGCATTGAACTGATGCGGTCGAATCCAGTTGTATCGCTGCATCAAATAGAAGCTGATGTCTCGCTGGGCATCCGAGGATGTCGAGTAACCGGTGCTGGGTACCCATTCTGTTTTCAGGCTGCGAAACAACCGCTCCGTAGGCGCGTTATCCCCACAATTTCCGCGCCGACTCATGCTTTGTTGAATCCTGTAGCGCCATAGCCGCTGACGGAACTTCCTGCTGGCGTATTGCCCACCCTGATCGGAGTGAAAGAGCAAATTCGATGGGCGTCCGCGCTGCTCAAAGGCCATATCCAGCGCTTGCACAACCAAGTCGGCATCAGGGCGCGCCGAAAATGCCCAGCCGACAATACGGCGCGTGAACAGGTCCAATACGACCGCCAAATAGTGCCACTGGCCCTGCGCCCACACATAGGTGATGTCGCCACACCAAACCTGGTTTTGCCCCGCGACATCGAACTGCCTGTTCAACACATTCGGAATATCAACACGCTCGATCGTAGCCCGGTTATAGGCATGGCCACCGGGCTGCTTGCAAATCAGTCCGAGCTCATCCATGAGCCGACAGACCTTAAAGCGGCCAATCGTGGAACCGCGCTCGCGCATCATTTCCATAATGCTGCGGCTACCGGCGGAACTGCGGCTCTCGATGAACAGCTCGTGCACGCGACTACGCAAAGCCATACGCTGCGAATCAACACGCTCGCGCCGCTGCCGATACGCGTAATAGCAAGAACGCGGCACGTCGAACAGAGCACACAGCAAGGCGACGGATTCATTGCCACCGATCTGATCGATTATTTCGTACGTTCGATCCCTTCCGACATGAGCAGCGCAGTAGCTTTTTTTAAAATGCTCTTCTCCCGCTCGAGTCGCTCGACCCGCGCCTCAAGCTCTTGAATCCGTTGTTGCTCCAGTGTCATCGCCGGGCTCTGTGGCGTGACGCCACGCCGCTCGTCATGCAGTTGCTGGACCCAGCGACGCAGGACCGATTCCGCGATGCCCACGGAACGACTCGCATCCGCGTGATTGTAGTTCTGGTCAAGAACCAGGGACGCAGCACTGCGCTTGAAATCAGGAGAAAACGATCGACGTTGCTTGCTCATCAGACACCTCGTTATGGCGAGCATTCTCGCCTAAATTGGTGTCCGGCTTCATTAGGCCACTACATTATGGCCCTCGCTGGTTGAAGGTGGGGTTTGTTCAGTGTGATTCGCAAGGCGGAAGGCGAGACTCCGATAGCTCGAAGCCCAAATGCTAAAATTGTCTTTATGCCCGGTTGGCGCTATGCGGACCGCTGCCGACTGGACTGATTAGCAAACAGGATGCCACGAATTGGCACATCACTATTCCGCTTTGAACCCTGAAAAGGCCTTGATCTGGCGGATCGTGCATCGCGACAATCTGCCGTGGATTCTCGACAATGGCTTGCACTGCGGTAACGGTGCGCGGAAGGCACCGGGCTGGGTCAGCATAGGAAATCCGGAATTGATCGACAAGCGTGCGACGCATCCGGTTCTGTTGCCGCCCGGTGGCTTCCTTGGCGATTACGTTCCGTTTTACTTCACGCCATTTTCGCCTATGCTGCGTAACATCAACACGGGCTGGGGCGGCATTCGGAAGCGCGCCAATGAAGAGATCGTCATTTTGGTTTCTAGTTTGCGGCACGTTGTTGCGCATGGGCTAGCTTATTTGTTTACGGATAGCCATGCGTATTATGAATGGGCAAATTATTACTCTGGCCTGTCCGACTTGGACAAGATCGACTGGCCGACTCTTCAGGCGCGCGACTTTCGCCGCGATCCTGACGACCCGGCCAAGTTCGAACGCTATCAGGCCGAGGCGTTGATTCATCGGCATTTGCCGGTGTCCGGCCTGCGTGGTGTGGTGTGCTACACGAACGAGGTCAGGCAGCGTATCGAAAATGACCTATTGGCGCGGCGTTTGGAGTTGCCGGTACATGTTCGGCAAAACTGGTACTTCTGATGATTACTTATACGCAAGGCAACCTATTGGAGGCCCGTGCCGAGGCGCTGGTCAACACGGTAAATACCGTTGGCGTGATGGGCAAGGGGATCGCGCTGATGTTCAAGGAGCGTTTCGCCGAAAACTTTCGGCGTTATGCGCTTGCCTGCAAGGCGGGAGAGGTCCGTACTGGCCGGATGTTTGTGACAGAAGCGAACGAGCTGGATGGTCTGCGCTGGGTCGTCAATTTTCCGACTAAGCAGCATTGGCGTGCGCCTTCTCGTCTCGAGTGGATTGCAGAAGGGCTGCAAGATCTGCGTCGCTTCCTCATCGAGAATCGGGTGAAGTCCATTGCTATACCGCCGCTTGGTGCCGGTAATGGTGGACTGGATTGGGGCGAGGTACGGGCGCAGATCGAACTGGCGTTGCATGATGTCGATGCCGAAATTCTAGTATTCGAGCCGACCAGTCAATACCAAAATGTCGCGAAGCGCGCTGGCGTGGAAAAGTTGACGCCTGCGCGTGCACTGATCGCCGAGCTGGTGCGCCGCTACTGGGTGCTGGGAATGGAGTGCAGCTTGTTGGAAATCCAGAAGCTGGCATGGTTTCTTGAACGAGCGATCAAGCGTTTCAATCCCGACCACAATCCCTTGAACCTGCAATTCGTGGCTCACAAGTACGGCCCGTATGCTAATCGACTGGATCACTTGCTGAACAATCTGGACGGTAGTTATCTGCATGCCGACAAGCGTATTAGCGATGCCGATCCGCTGGACGTGATCTGGTTCGACGATACGCGTAAAGATGTGGTGCAAGCGTATATCAAGACCGAAGCTAGGGAATATAGCCGCGCATTGGAAGCGACGGCCGAGTTGATCGACGGGTTCGAGTCGCCTTTCGGGATGGAGCTGCTTGCCACGGTCGATTGGCTGCTCGTAAATGAAGGCGTCGAGCCGACTGTGCCAGCGTTGCGTGCAGGCTTGCGCAACTGGAAGGTTGGCGGGGATGCCGCCAAACGTAAGGATCGGTTGTTTGATGACCGGGCGCTTGGCATTGCCTTGAGCCGACTTACGCAACAAGCTTCAGCCTTCGCGTGAGTTGAACTTTCCGGTCGAGTATCAGTTGTCAGGACAGGATGGCAATAGCATCAAGTTTGGCTCGCATGCGGTCGTGTCGCAGGTGCCCGTAATGCTTGTCGATCATTTCAGTCGGTGTACCAGCCATTTTGGCAACCTCGAAGCTGTCGATGCCATTCGCAATCATCTCACTGATGGCGGTGTGGCGTAGTGAATACATGACGACTGTGGGATGTAGAGATGACCGCTTTCTGGAGCCAAACGGCCGTTGGCAGCGAGTCTCTGAACCTGACAAATGGTGGTGTGTCGGCGTCAGTGCCGGATGAGCCTGTGTGCTGAGGCTAGTATTGCTCCCGCGCTTGCCGGGAGGAGCGTTCCCGACGCCGATCCGATGTAGCGACCGCTATGCAGATGCTTTGACACTGGTCCGCACGCCGGGGCACGGTGTTCCGTTACATAACGCCAGATCCTGTTGCGAATCCCGTTTTCAAAAACGTCGCTGTTCGCGAGCGATAGAGTTTGCTCACTGCAAAAGTGCTTTCACTTGTGAGACGAGCTCGTGGTCAGGAAAGCGTTCACAGGCCACTGACCAAGTCTGCTTCGCTTTTGCATGGTCGCCGCTGTTCCAGTGCACTCCGCCGAGCTCGAACATTGCCGCAGCATATTCGGGATCTAGGGTGACCGCCCGATGGAAGGCGTCGATCGCCTGTTCCGCCTGCCCAAGATGCGCGTATGCCACGCCGACCTGAAACCAACTCATTGCGTCCGGCTGGAGCACTTTGGCCTGCTCCAAGAGGATCGGCAGACTTTCGTCAAAGCGGTCCAGATATTGATGACCGAACGCGCCATGGGTGTCACCCGAGCCTGCGGGCTGGTAGGGATTTCTCGCTCGCTGTTTCAGTATGAGTCGCGCCGCCGGGTCGAAGACGAGGCGCTGACTAGCCGGATGATGGCCATCGCGGCGCAAAAGCGTCGCTACGGTTATCGGCCATTCATGTGCTGTTGCAGCGCGAGGGCTGGCTGGCAAACCATAAACGCATCTGGCGGCTGTATAGCAAGGCTGGGCTGAGCGTGCGCAAGCGGCGTTGCAAGCGCATTGCCGCTGTCGAGCGCAAACCGCTGCCGATGCCAACGGGTTAAGCAGGTGCTTGAACGGTTACGCGAGATGCGCGGCTTGCCCCAGTCCATCACGGTGGACAACGGTCCGGAGTTCGCCGGTAAGGTGCTGGATGCATGGGCTTACGAAGTGGGCGTTACGCTGTCCTTCATCCGGCCCGGCAAGCCGGTGGAAAACGCCTGCATCGAGAGCTTCAACGGGCGATTCCGGGACGAATGCCTGAACGAGCACTGGTTCGTCTCCATGAGCTACGCCAGGCGTTTGATTGAAGATTGGCGTATCGAGTACAACACCGAGCGGCCTCACAGCTCGCTCGGCTACCTGGCGCCGATGCAGTTCGCAAAGGCGCACGAAGCGAAGGAATTATTAACCTCGGACTCTAACGGAGCTTCGTACTAATACCCGGGGCACGTCCTCCCCCTTCAAGCTCTGCCCGACATCGATGGCCAAGCTCTCCCGCGTGTAGTTGTCGACCACTGTCAGAACACGTAAGTGTCTACCGTCAAACAATGCGTCGGAGACGAAGTCCATGCGCCATATCTCATTGATGGTCGTAACGATGCTCTTGGGTTGGCGCAACCGCGCTGATTTGTTTCGCTTTGGCCGCTTATGCCGCAGCGATAAGCTCTCGGCTTGATAGAGTCGATAGACCCGTTTGTGGTCTGCAACATCACATGCACACGGCGATAGCCGTAATGCACGCGAGTCGCGGCAATCTCCTTGATGCGCGCAAGCAATGCCGGCGAGTCCCGAGTCACCGATTGGTATCCGTAAAGTGACCTCGACATGCAAAATAGCGCGCACACTTTGGTCAGGCTTGCCCGATACCGATCACGCAACTCGTCGATCAATGTCCGTTTGCGAGAAGGCTTCAGAGCTTTTTTGACAGACCATCCTGCAGCATGGCCTTGTCCAGACTCAGATCGGCAACCAAGCGCTTGAGCTTCATGTTCTCTTCTTCCAACTGGCGCATTCTGCGAAGCTCGGACGGCCCTACGCCACCGTACTTCTTCCTCCAGTTGTAGAAGCTCAGCCTCGCTGATTCCCAGCTTACGGCACACCTCTTCGACCTTCGTACCCAGCTCCGCTTGCTTCAAGGCAAAGGCGATCTGTGCTTCCGTGAGCTTGCTCGTCTTCATGGCATGTATTCCGTTTCAAACTGTCAAAATCGTGCCGGATTTTCTATTTTTCAGCGGTACTGTTTTCTGGGGTAGGGTCAGTATCGGAAGCGTGCCAGCTCAAGGACCTCGATAGCAGATCACGCGTAATAAATAAGGGGAGTCATGATCTGACTCCCCCTTCACAACTCCTGCGTCGGGCCGGCGTTCAAACCGGCCGTTGCAATGCGATTACGTCAATCAAGCCAGCTTGAACAGACGCCGGGCGTTGTCACGTCCGATCTTTTGCCGGTCGTTTTCACCGATTTCGGCAGCATCGAACCACGTACTGGCTTCCTCCATCACTTCGAACGGGTAATCAGCGGAGAAAAGCACGCGGTCACTTCCTATTTCATCAATGGCGTTGCGCATCGTGATCGTCCGGAAGTTGCCGCTGGTGGTGACGTAAAAATTCTCGCGGAAATAGTCGATAAAAGGCCGCTTCGCTTTGACGCCCAGCGGGTTTTTGCCGTTAGCAGAGGCCCAGTGCGAGGTTCTCCAGATGTTGCTTTGAATCAGTTCTCCAAGGTGGCCGAGGATCACGTTCAGATTGGGGAAGCGGTCGAACAGGCCGCTACCGATCAACCGCAATGCATGAACGCCCGTTTCAGGTGAGAAGGCCCATGCCGGTCCCATTAACCACGGATGTCCTTCGTAGATGAGCTGCTGGCTGACGAGCGGATTTCGAGGATGCAGGTAGAACGGAACATCCAGCCGGGAAGCTTCAGCCCAGAACGGCGTGTACTGCGGCAGGTCGTAGTAGGTCGCGTTTGTCTCGCTTCCCACATTGGAAAAGCCATTGACAAGAGCACCAACAAAACCCAGCTCCGTCACGGTGCGTTTCAGTTCCTGGGTAGCGGCATCCGGATCCTGCATGGGCAGCGCGGCGAATGCCCCAAAACGGTCAGGACGCCGTGCGACTTGTTCGGCCAGAAAATCATTGGCTCGTCGCGCGACGTCGATGGCTTTGGCGGTATCGGTAATACCCTGCACGGCGGGTGCGTTCAGCGACAAAATGGTGTAGCCGATGCCACAGGCATCCATGCGCCGCAGGCGTTCCTCATGGATGTCCAGTAACTGTTTGCGCCGCTCAGGCCAGATATCTGCGCCAAAATATTCCTGAGAGTCGCCGATCGTGTCGGGGATAGCGAAATGTTCTTCTAATGCGATTTTGCCTTGCATGATAAATCCATGTAATTGTTAGGTTAAAGAAAAAAGGCTTGTCGCTTGGGACGAGCCTATACTGCTGCGCAGCATTTATTAGGAGTCTATAACCCCATTGAGGAGTACGCTGCGACACCCAGGATCTAGCATAGATGCACCGCCGCTTGCCGTTAAATTCCTGTCCTGAATAGACGTATTCACGTTGCCAATAACCCGTCTTCGCGGCCTCTGTCTGACAAACCATGAAAAACCTGGAATCCGGTTCATCGTTGCGGAATACCGACCTGAACCTCCTGCTGATCTTCGATGCGCTTTATCGGAGTCAGAGCACTACGCGTGCAGCTACCGAGTTGCATCTCACGCAGCCGTCCGTTAGCAACGCCTTGAAGCGTTTGCGCACGCTGTTCGAGGATGAACTGTTCGTCAGCACCCGGGAAGGTATGTTGCCAACGGCAAGGGCTAACGAGATTGCAACCTTGGTGGCAGAGGGCCTTAGCTCATTTCGCCTTGCCATGCAGGCGCATCGGCCATTCGATCCTGCGTCGGCCGTGAGGACTTTCTATCTTTATGTCAGCGACCTCGGACAGGCGATATTCCTTCCGCCTGTCGCGGCAAAAATCCGTAGCGTGGCTCCAGGTGTCAAGATCGTCACGATTGATCCGCCGCTCGACGAGGCGCAGCAAATGATGAAGCGTGGGCAGATTGATCTGGCGATTGGAATGTTTAGCGGACTGGAAGGCGATTTTCACCAGCAACGCTTGTTTGAAGAACATTACGTTGCCCTGCTGGGGAATGCTAATTCCGGCATAAGCGAGACATTGACGCCTGCGCAATTTTTTGTTGCCGACCATCTCATTTACACGCCAACTGCGGGCAGCCACGTTTTGTTTGAAGCCGCGTTAGAGGCGATCTTTGCCGCTCAAGGCCAAACAAGAAACGTGGCGATGCGCGTCGCTCATCTGGTTGGCCTTGATCGCATTGTTGCTTCGGGAAATATGATCGCCTGCATACCTGGCCGGCTCGCCAGAACGCTCGCTGGCCGGACAGATGTTCGCTCATGCGCGTTGCCATTTGAAATAATGCCGATTGATATTGTTCAGCTCTGGCACGCCCAGTTCCATCGTGACGAAGGTCATAGATGGCTACGGTCACTGGTCTACGATATTTTTCATGATGGTCGGCATGGCGTCGAATTTTGAACATCGTTGCCGTGTCGGTGTAATGCTTTTCGCCATATAAATTCGATTCCTGACACAGCAAGCTGTCGCAGACGATCGAGTCGATGGCTTGGGTAGGGAGCGCTGCATATTGATCGGGGATTCACGTGCAAAACGCGCTCTCCTGATTTACCGCTGGTTTTATTCGTTGCGGTAGTCCGTGACTTCATTACACCTCTTAAAAAAGATGTAATCAGGTTTCGCGGTCTATGGTCTTGGACCGCTCTACCTGATTACCTGATAGGGGGCGCAGATGACGATCAGCGTGACACGACAGGATGCTCGTTACAACACCTTGAAAAAAGGTTTTAACCTGAGATGGCCGGCTACCGAGTCGGATACTCCGGTACTCATCGAGCTTGCCGAAAACCCCGACGATGCAGCAGCAGTGTTGCAGCGTATCGTCGATGCAGGTCTGCGCCCCACCGTGCGTAGTGGTGGGCATTGCTACGAGGATTTCGTTTCCAATAATCCCGATGGTGTCATCCTCGACTTGGGCTTGCTGAATCAGGCGGGCAAGACCGACGACGGCAAGCGATATCGCATCGGGGCGGGCACGCAGAACTGGAACGGGTGCCTCGAACTTTATAAGCGGAGTAACGTCACGTTGCCCGGTGGCTCCTGCTATTCGGTCGGCGCGGGCGGACATGTGTGCGCGGGGGGTATGGTTTGCTGGCGCGCTTGCAAGGGTTGACGGTCGACTGGCTGTCGGCCGTGGATATCCTGACGGTCGACAATTGCGGCAAGGTCGTACCGCGCACCGTCGATGCCAACCATGACCCCGACCTGTTTCGCGCTTGCCGCGGCGCGGGCGGCGGCAACTTCGGCGTGATCACCAGCTATGTGTTCAACAACCTGCCGCCGGCGCCGAGCGAAGTCGCGCTCGCCACAGTGGCATTCGATTGGGCCAGCATGACACCCGATAAATTCGCCAGGCTTCTCTCCATCTACGGCGATTACTGGGAAAAGTACGATCAGGTACGGGACACCTGGGGCATGTTTTCGCTGCTCAATCTCACCCACCGTTCGGCGGGGCAGATCGTGATGACCACGCAATTCGGCAACCCTGACGGTACGTGCCGCGACCTGAGCGTGCTGAACGATTTTCTCGACCGCTTTCACGTCTGTGGGCCGGTGCCGCTGAAAGGCTCCGTGCCGGGCGTTGGCCCTGCGCCGCACTGCTGTGCGGGCCAGTTGCTCTGTTCGAAGCCGCACACGGTGATGCGTTACGACTGGCTCACCGCTACCCAGTACCTCAATAGCTCGGGGACTAACCTGCGTGGCAAGTACAAATCGTCCCACATGAAATGTAATTTCACCGCGCGCGAAGCGGAGCGCATCTATACGCACCTCACGCGCACGATACCGGGCATCGATTTGAGCCAGTCGTTGCTACAGGTCGATTCCTACGGTGGTGCCACCAACCGGCCCGAACGACTGAATGACACTGCGGTGGCGCAGCGCGCCTCGGTCATGAAGTTGCAATACCAGACCTACTGGCTTGATGCGAAACACGATGCCGATTACCTGCGCTGGATCAACGATTTCTATAGTGACGTCTACGGCACCCCCGGCGTGCCTGAACGTTATGCCGGCACGCCCTACCCTGGCGAGCGCTACGAAGGCTGCTACATCGGCTATCCGGACTGCGACATGCTGGCGTATTCGTTCTGGCCGCAACTGTATTACGGCGATCAAGGGCTCTACGACTTCCTGCAAAACGTGAAGCGCCGCTACGACCCGAACAATATCTTCCACCATGCGATGTCGGTACGTCCTTGATCTCACAGACAAAGGAAATATCATGACGCCTCATACCTGTCATAAACGACGGACCGTGCTGCAATGGATCGGTGGTGGAATCACCGCAGGTGCATTGACGGCATGGTTACCTGCGAATGCGCAAACTGCGGCGCGAACCAGCCCGGATGCGGCTGGCCGTGCTCTGCCTGTCGCATCGCCGCGTTTTGCTTACGTCGGCACCTATACCAACAATGTTCCTGGAAGCATCACCTCACAAGGCATTTACGTGTTTGCGCTCAAGAACGATACCTGGACGCAAGTGCAAGCCGTGGCCAGCGAGAACCCGTCGTTTCTCGCGCTGCATCCGAGCCAGCGTTTCCTGTATGCGATCAACGAGATCGACCGTTACGAGGGATTGCCCACCGGCTCGGCCGAAGCCTATGCCATTGATCCGAACGATGGCCACCTGACTTTGCTCAACCGGCAGCCGTTGTCGCTGTCGGGAACTGGGCCGGCACATCTCGCCGTATCCCCCGATGGACGGTATCTGGTGGTGGCACTGTATGGCGGCGGCGCCTATAACGTGTTGCCTGTCGATGTGGATGGCACGCTCGGCAAGGTGTCGGGCATCAGGAAGGAAATCAGTTGCGCCCCCGACAAGGCGCAACAGGAATTGCCGCATCCGCATATGGTGCTGTTCGATCCCACCGGGACGCGAGTACTGGCGGCCGATCTTGGCAGTAATCGCCTCACCGTGTTTGAGCTAGCCGATGGCAAGCTCGAAGTGCAGGCGCGCATCGCCACTCCGCCTGGCAGCGGCCCACGCCATCTGGTGCTGCATCCGTCCGGGCACTTGTTGTATGTGGTGAATGAACTCGGCGCATCGGTGGCTTGCTATGGTTACGACGCCATAGGCGGCAGGATTCTGGAGCAACGCTACCGGGTGTCGACCGTGCCGAAAGAGTTCACTGGACAGAAGAACGCAGCCGCGCTTGTGATCCACCCTTCAGGGCGCTACCTGTATGCCTCCAATCGCAAACTGGAGTCGGAGCATCCGCTGGCCGATAGCGTGGTGGTATACCTCACCCATGCGACGAGCGGTGCGTTAGCGCCGTTGCAATACTGGAATGAGGGTTTGAGTTTCCCACGCGCATTGACCATGGCACCCGACGGCGGGCATCTGTACGCGCTCAGCCAGAAGGGCGACAACATCCTGCGCCTGCGTATTGATCCTGTGAGTGGCCTGCTCGACCAGCCGACGCAGGTGGCGCAAGTGCCGAAGCCGGTATGCCTCGTCTTTGCGTGACGGCTGCAGCACATGACAGGAAAGAAAAAGTGGCCAGACTGAACTGCCCCCTTTCCTCGAAATCCCCGAATTACGCCTCTTTTCCTTCCCTGATCTCCGTATCGGGCACGTACGCGCGCTAGCAGAATAAGGTTGTAAAAAACCCTTGAGCGAACGGAAACGATATTCCGTTCGCTCAAACTAGCCCGTAACGAGTCGTTAATCCAGAGCGACGCTAGTCAATCATCTTGTATAGCTCACCACTCCATGACTGATTTCGCCCAGAATATTTCGCCGTCACATGACGGCGATGTTGCGGTTAACGCCGTTGCCGAAGCTTCGGTAGATACGTGGCTCCAGAATGCGCTGGCATTGCATCAGGCGGATCGCCTCGATGAAGCGGAAACGCTGTACCGGCAGGTGCTGGAAATCCAGCCTCAGCACGCTGACGCGTTGCATTTGCTGGGGTTGATTGCGCACCAGTTCGGGCAATACGAGACGGCTTCCGAACTCATCATGGCGGCTATCGAGCGCAATCCCCAGGCGTTCTATTACTTCAACCTGGGCAATGTTATGCAGGCGCATAACCGGCCGGCTGCTGCTGCGGAATGTTTTATTCAGGCTATCGCCCTCCAGGCAGATTACGCGGACGCATATAACAACCTCGGTAACGCGCAACGTGCGCTCAAGCAGCACGAGGCAGCGGTTGAATCGTTTTGTACCGCGCTCAAGCTTAGGCCGGATCACGCACAGGCCAACAACAACCTGGCGAATGCGTTGATGGAGCTGGATGAGCTTGATGCAGCCATCGAGGCTTATCGCACGGCGATTGCGTTACGACCAGACTTTCTTGAGCCGCGCAGTAACTTGCTCTTCGCCCTGAACTATCAGGGGAGCGTTGCACCGGAACACTATCTGGACGAGGCACGTCGTTTCGCGGCTCAAGTCATGCAGCAGGCGACACCTGCCACGACATGGAAGGTCGACATCTCGTCTCGAGCCGGGCGGCCGTTACGGGTTGGCGTGGTCTCGGGCGACTTGAAGCGGCACCCAGTGGGCTATTTCATCGAGAGCGTCCTGGCTCACATTGATCCGGCTCGGGTCGAACTGGTGGCGTATCCGACGCGTGCGTTTGAGGATGCATTGACCCAGCGCATCAAGGCTCGTTTTAGCGGTTGGCATTGCCTTGCAGGCATGAGCGATGAAGCTGCTGCAAATCGGATTCAGGAAGATCAAATTGATCTGTTGATTGATGCGGCAGGGCACACGATCTATAACCGTCTGGCGTTGTTTGCCTGGCGGCCGGCCCCAGTACAGGTGAGCTGGCCGGGTTATTTCGCCAGCACGGGGCTAGACACCATGGATTACATCCTGGGCGATGCACATGTCTTGCCGGAAGATGAAGCGAGTCATTTTGTCGAGAAGCCGTGGCGCTTGCCGGACAGTTACCTGTGTTTTACGGCACCGGATAGTGCGATCGAAGTGGGGGCATTGCCTGCACAGGGCAATGGCTACGTAACGTTCGGCTGTTTTGGCAAGCTGTCGAAAGTGACGGACGAGGTGATCGGTGTGTGGTCGCGGGTGCTGCATGCGGTACCGGAGAGCAAGCTGCTGCTGAAGGCCTTCGAACTGTCGACGGAACACGCCCGGCGCAAGACGGAAGAACGGTTTGCCGTGCATGGCGTCGGTGCCTCAAGGCTGCTGCTGGAAGCGGGTTCGCCACGCGACGAATATCTGGCGGCTTACCAGCGGGCGGACATCATGCTGAGCCCGTTTCCGTATCCTGGGGGCACGACGACAGCGGAGGGGTTGTGGATGGGTGTGCCGGTACTGGCGTTAAAGGGAGAACGTTTTGTCACGCACATCTGCGAGAGCGTGCTGCAGGCAGCGGGGCAGGGTTCATGGATTGCGGCGAATCACGATGAATATGTGGTGAAGGCGACAAGGGCGGCGAGCGGGGCGGAGCGTGATGCGCTGGTGTCATTGCGTGCGGGGTTGCGTGAGCAGGTGCTGAGCTCGGCGCTGTGCGATGCGCCACGCTTTGCGCGGAATCTGGAAGAGGCCTTCCATGGCATGTGGTCGCAGTATGTCGCGCGGTCAACAGCGCTGGCGTCATGAGCGCGATGCATGAACCGCTGCCCCTGTTGCAGCAGGCCCTGGCGGCGCACCAGGCGGGGCAACTGGAGGTGGCGCAGGCGCTCTATTGGCAGTTGCTTGAGATGAATCCGTCGGACCCGGATGCCCTGCATTTCCTGGGGCTGCTGACATGCCAGAAAGGCGAAGCGGCAGAAGGCATTGCGCTGATGCGCCGCTCGATTGCAGGGCATGCCAGTGCGATTTACTACAACAACCTGGGCAATGCGCTGCGCGAGCACGGCGAACTGGGGCAGGCGATAGGGAGTTATCGCCAGGCGGTGGCGTTGCAGGCGAATTATCCGGAGGCGCATAACAACCTGGGCAATGCGCTGCGGGAGGCACGGCAGCCGCGTGAGGCGATGGAGAGTTGCGCACAGGCGCTGGCGTTGCGTCCGGATTACGCGCAGGCGCACAACAACCTGGGCAATGCGCTGAAGGATCTGGGCGAGCTGGAGGCTTCGGCGCAGGCGTATCGCCGGGCGCTGGCCTGCCTGCCGGGCTATGCCGATGCGCATCACAATCTGGGCAATGTGCTGGTGCAACTGGGGCAGCCCGATGGGGCGATCGAGCACTATCGTTGTGCGGCCGCGCTCAATCCGGCGAGTGCCGCGATGCATAACAGTCTCGGGTTGGCGCTCATTGCGAGCGGAAAGTTTTCCGCCGCAATCGAAACGTTGCAGCGTGCTATCGAGCTCGACCCCAAGGATGCCAATTGCCGTAACAGTCTGGGTACCGCTTTGCATGAAACCGGTCAGGTCGATGCGGCTGCCGTCCAGTTCGAACAGGCGATTGCACTTGCCGCGGATTTTGCTGAAGCCCACAGCAATCTGGCGAATATTTTGCGGAATCAGGAAAAATTTGGTGAAGCGATCGAAGCCTGCCAGAAAGCATTGGCACTGCAGCCATCGCTGGTTCAGGCCTATAACACGCTCGGCAATGCATACGTCGGGATGTCTGATTACGATTCCGCGATTCAAAGCTACCGTGAAGCCGCAGGGCTTGAACCGGATAACGCAGATGTTCATCACAACCTGGCCATTGTCATGCTGAAAAGCGGACGGCTTCAGGAAGCGCTCGATCACGCCAGGATCGCCTTGATTCGCAAGGATGGTGTGGCGCTGGTTCACGCAAATCTGGGCGATATTTTGCGTAAGCTGGGTGACATTCAGGGCGCGATTCGTAGCTATCGCCATGCGATTGAGCGTGATCCTGACGTGGATCTCATGCATACCTCATTGCTCTTTTGCCTCGCTAGTGAGGGTTCGCTGACGTCGCAAGCCTATCTGGCCGATGCCCGCTATTTCGGTGAGCGGGTCGCACGGCGTGCCAGGCCAATGGCGCACATACAAGCACACACTGAATGCCGGCCGTTGCGTATCGGCTTTGTCTCGGGTGATTTGCGGCGCCATCCAGTGGGTATTTTTCTTGAGAGCGTTCTCGCTCATATCAATCCAGCGCGGGCAACGCTCCATGCTTATGTCACGGTCACCAATGAAGATGCATTAACCGTGCGCCTGAAACCGAGGTTTTCTGCATGGCATTCGTTAGTGGGGCTGGCCGATGAGGCGGCCGCGCAGAAAATTCGTGAAGATCGCATGGATATCCTGGTTGATCTTTCCGGACATACATCGAGTAACCGACTGGGAGTTTTTGCCTGGCGGCCTGCTCCGGTACAAGTGAGCTGGCTTGGGTTTTTCGCTTCGACAGGGCTGGACGCCATGGATTACATCCTGGGCGATGCACATGTCTTGCCGGAAGATGAAGCGAGTCATTTTGTCGAGAAGCCGTGGCGCTTGCCGGACAGTTACCTGTGCTTTACGGCACCGGATAGCGCGATCGAAGTGGGGGCATTGCCTGCACAGGGCAATGGCTACGTAACGTTCGGCTGTTTTGGCAAGCTGTCGAAAGTGACGGACGAGGTGATCGGTGTATGGTCGCGGGTGCTGCATGCGGTACCGGAGAGCAAGCTGCTGCTGAAGGCCTTCGAACTGTCGACGGAACACGCCCGGCGCAAGACGGAAGAACGGTTTGCCGTGCATGGCATCGGTGTCTCAAGGCTGCTGCTGGAAGCGGGTTCGCCACGCGACGAATATCTGGCGGCTTACCAGCGGGCGGACATCATGCTGAGCCCGTTTCCGTATCCTGGGGGCACGACGACAGCGGAGGGGTTGTGGATGGGTGTGCCGGTACTGGCGTTAAAGGGAGAACGTTTTGTCACGCACATCTGCGAGAGCGTGCTGCAGGCAGCGGGGCAGGGTTCATGGATTGCGGCGAATCACGATGAATATGTGGTGAAGGCGACAAGGGCGGCGAGCGGGGCGGAGCGTGATGCGCTGGTGTCATTGCGTGCGGGGTTGCGTGAGCAGGTGCTGAGCTCGGCGCTGTGCGATGCGCCACGCTTTGCGCGGAATCTGGAAGAGGCCTTCCATGGCATGTGGTCGCAGTATGTCGCGCGGTCAACAGCGCTGGCGTCATGAGCGCGATGCATGAACCGCTGCCCCTGTTGCAGCAGGCCCTGGCGGCGCACCAGGCGGGGCAACTGGAGGTGGCGCAGGCGCTCTATTGGCAGTTGCTTGAGATGAATCCGTCGGACCCGGATGCCCTGCATTTCCTGGGGCTGCTGACATGCCAGAAAGGCGAAGCGGCAGAAGGCATTGCGCTGATGCGCCGCTCGATTGCAGGGCATGCCAGTGCGATTTACTACAACAACCTGGGCAATGCGCTGCGCGAGCACGGCGAACTGGGGCAGGCGATAGGGAGTTATCGCCAGGCGGTGGCGTTGCAGGCGGATTATCCGGAGGCGCATAACAACCTGGGCAATGCGCTGCGGGAGGCACGGCAGCCGCGTGAGGCGATGGAGAGTTGCGCACAGGCGCTGGCGTTGCGTCCGGATTACGCGCAGGCACACAACAACCTGGGCAATGCGCTGAAGGATCTGGGCGAGCTGGAGGCTTCGGCGCAGGCGTATCGCCGGGCGCTGGCCTGCCTGCCGGGCTATGCCGATGCGCATCACAATCTGGGCAATGTGCTGGTGCAACTGGGGCAGCCCGATGGGGCGATCGAGCACTATCGTTGTGCGGCCGCGCTCAATCCGGCGAGTGCTGCGATGCATAACAGCCTCGGGTTGGCGCTCATTGCGAGCGGAAAGTTTGAACTGGCTGTTGCTGCGTTGTCGCGGATGATCGAGCTGCAGCCGTTATCGGCTGCTGGTTATAGCCAGCTTGGCGATGCTTATCAAGGCTGGGGTAAGCTGGATGCCGCTGTACTGTGCTACCAGAACGCGTGTGAACTCGATGCCACTCTTGCAGAGGCTCATCATCAGTTAGCCATTGTCCGGCTAAGGCAGCGTCGTGCTGAAGAAGCTTTAGTGAGCAGCCGCACAGCGCTCGCCCTCAACAGCAACGCCGCACAGTTTCATTTGAATCATGGCGATATCCTGAGCACGATAGGCGACGTTGATGGCGCGCTCACGCATTATCGTTACGCACTCTCACTGAATGATGAACTGGAGCTCGCGCATAGCCGCCTGATTTTCGACATGGCATGCCATGTCGGCGCACGGCCTGAGGACCGGCTCGCCGACGCGCGTCGCTTTGGCGAGCGGATGGCGGCACGCGCCCGGCCTTTGCCGCATGTCCGCCCTGCGCATGAGGCGCAACAGCCAGAACATGTGCTCCGTATCGGCTTGGTATCGGGTGATTTGCGACAGCACCCAACAGGGATTTTTCTCGAAAGCGTGCTGGCGCATCTCGATGCGAACCGTGTGACGCTGGTTGCTTACACCACGATCGTTGCCGAAGACGATGTCACGACGCGTCTGAAGCCGTATTTCGCAGCCTGGCATAGCCTCGTGGGTATGCCAGATGAGCAGGCCGCACACCGTATTTACGATGATCGCATCGATATCCTGGTCGATCTGTCGGGACATATCGTGCATAACCGTCTACCGCTGTTTGCCTGGCGGCCGGCACCTGTACAGGTGAGCTGGCTGGGATTCTTCGGTACGACCGGCATTCAGACGATGGATTACATTCTGGGCGATCCACACGTATTGCCACCTGATGAGGAAGGGCATTTCAGCGAAAAGCCTTGGCGTTTGCCTGACAGTTACCTGTGCTTTACGCCACCGCGTGAGGACCTTCCGGTCGGATCATCGCCCCTGCGTGAAAACGGTTACGTGACCTTCGGTTTTTTTGGCAAGCTGGCCAAGATTACGGATGAGGTGGTTCGTGTCTGGTCGCGTATTTTGCTCGCTTCGCCATCTTCACGTTTGTTTATCAAGGCGCAGCAACTGGAGGCGGCAGAAGCTTGCCGCCGGACTGTCGCACGCTTCGCGGAATATGGCGTAGAGGCTGCGCGCCTGATTCTTGAAGGGGGATCGCCGCGCGTGGAGTATCTGGCGGCGTATCACCGGATCGACGTTGCATTGAGTCCGTTTCCTTACCCAGGCGGCACGACAACAGCAGAAGGGTTATGGATGGGTGTGCCGGTGCTGGCAATGAAAGGCGACCGGTTTTTAACTCATATTTGCGAGAGCATGTTGCATACAGCCGGGCTCGCTGACTGGATTGCTGTGAATCACGATGATTACATCGCCCGAGCCCTTGCATTGACGAGCCCGAATGGACAGTCACGTCTGACGGCAATGCGCGCTACGCTACGCGCTCAGCTTGTCCAGTCCCCGTTATGCGATGCGCCGCGCTTCGCCCGGAATCTGGAAGACGCGTTGCATGGCATGTGGCAGCAATATGTGGCGGACGCGGACGCGGATGCGGACACGCGGTGAGCAGACCGGTGAGTACATCCCGCGTTTAAAGCATGCCTGTCGTCTGGTACAGACTCACTGATTCGATCTTCTGCATCGCGCTGTTCTGGCGCGCCATCATCGCTTCTTTTTCTTCTTGTGCATGTAGCGCGATCATGCCGTCGATGCGCTGGATGGCACGAATGATTTCCAGCGCTTCAGGCGTTTGCGCTGGCTGCAATGACATCAGCAAGGGTGAGCGTGCTTCGACCAAAGCCGCTGCGCAGACCCAGTTATTTTCGGCTGTCGCCGTCTGGATCGCTTCAGTGAGTGCGAATGCCTGTGCGAGTGAGTCAGGGATCATGAGCTTGTTTCCGGTGATCGCCGCCAAATGCGATTACTTGTTGGTGGCGAGTGTGCCAGCGGAATTGGCGCCGCCAAACAGTTGCGTCAGATAGCTCAGGTTGTTCTGCATCGTGGCCATGAGGGTATTGAGCGCAGTGAACTGCTTGTTGTACGAATCCGTCAGCGTGGCCTGCAAGGCTGTGAGGTCTTGCGCCTGTGCGGCAAGGTCTTTCTGATCGGCGGTTAACGCTTGGGTCCGGGTGTCGAGAATCCCGTTTTGCGTCACATACGGCGTGACGACTGCACTGAGCGTTTTCCCAATGCCATTGGTCGAGTTAAAGAGCGCCGAGATGGCATCGCTGTTTGAACTCAGCGCGGTTTTCAGTGCGTCATTATCGAGTTTGAGCGTGCCATCGCTTTGCAAGTTAATGCCGATCGACGTGAGGCTGTATGTTTTCCCCCCAACGCTCACTCCGTTGCTGATTGCGCTAGCCAGGCTTCCATTGAGCCCCTGGAGCATCGAATCGCCGAGCAGGGTTCCAGCGACCTTTTGAGTACTTCCCTCTTGCTGCGTGTAAGACGAGAGCCCTTTTGCTGCCGTCACGTAGGCGCTGTAGGCCGTGACGAAACCGGATATGGCGGTAGTCGCCGCAGCGGAATCGTTCGTGAGGGTTAGCGTTTGCACATTGTTGGGCGATGTAGCGGCTGTTGCATCGAGGTTGATGGTGACGCCGCTCAACACACCCGAAATCGAATTGCTGGCACTTCTGACCAGGTTGCCATCAATTGTTAACACCGCATCCCCGGCGGCGGTGACTGTACTAAACGTCGACGAGTCGAGATTTGCATTGAGCGTGCCGCTGGTTGTGAGCGATACCGTGTTCGCCGCGCCCGTGGCATTCGAGGTCACGACCAGATGCTGGCCGTCGGCTGCGGTGACAACGGATGCCGTCACCCCTGGATTGTCCGCGCTGGCATTGATCGAAGCGGCGATGCTGGCGAGCGTGCTTTGAGCGGTGACCTCGACTTGCATCGATTTGCCGCCGGAGCCGCCGAGCGCGACAGTGAGCGTACCGCTGCCGAGAGGCGTGCTGCTGTCAAATGCCTGCGAAGAAATTTTGTTGGCGCTAGCAACCGAGGTGACAGCGATCGCGTAATTGCCCGCCGTCGCGCCACTCGTGGTGGAGGCGGTGATTCCGGTGCCGCTTGCTGTGGCACTGAGCTTTGAGAGCGTTGATCCATCTGATAGCCCGGCCACTGCGGTTTGCAGTGCCAGCAGCGCTGACTTTAATGTGCCGATCGCGGATAGCGTGGCCGTGTCTTTCGCCAGCTTGGTCGAGATGATTGAGCTTTGCCCCGCTGTTCGGGCCGTGACTAGCGAAGCAACCAGCGTGTCGACGTCCAGCGTCGATTTGGTTGAGCCACTGATAATCGACTGCGCAGCCTGCGCAAGCAGGCTGCTGATATCGGCAGCAGAAGGCGTGGTTGTCGTCATTCTGGAAGCTCCTTCAGGCACGGCATGTGCGCGTTGAATTCGTGTTGCCAAAGCCGTCGTGAGAGGGTTGATTGTTTCTGGCGGCTTTGGCAACACGGCGGCCAGATGGCCGCCGTCCGTGAGACTGACAAATCAGACTGGCTTATTGCAGGAGCTTCAACACTTGTTGCGGGTTTGAGTTCGCCTGGGCGAGCACCGAGATACCCGCTTGTTGCAGCACTTGCGCCTTGCTCAGGTTAGCGGTTTCCGTGGCGAAGTCGGCATCCATGATCTGCGAGCGGGCGGCAGACATGTTGGTCGATTGCGCCTGGGTCGTGGCAATGGCCGCCGAGAAGGTATTTTGCGTTGCACCCAGTTGGGCTTGCAGCGTGTTCACCTTGATCAGCACCGCGTCAATCGAGCTCATCGCGCTTTGTGCAGATGCGGCATCGCTGACGGACAGCGTGTTGATGGAAAGGCTGGTCGCATCCCATTTTTGGGTACCGAAGTCTGCCGTGATTTGCTGGTTGGCAAACGCGCCGATCTGGAAGCCGAGTGTGCCAATACCATTCAGAACTTGCTGACCGTTGAAGGTCGTTTGTCCCGCGACACGTGTAATTTCAGCCAGACGTGTGCTGACTTCGCTTTGCAGGTTAGCCCGTGCATTCGAATCCAGCGAGCCGTCACCGGCTTCCACGGCCAGTTGGCGAATACGTTGCAAGTTGTCGACCACCGATTGCAGCGCGCCGTTGGTGGTTTGCACCATCGAAATGCCGTTGTTCGCGTTGGCCACACCTTGGTTGAGCGCGTTAATCGATGCAGTCTGCGATGTGGCAATGGCCAGACCCGCAGCGTCATCGGCGGCAGAAGTGACACGCTTGCCCGACGACAGGCGGTTAATTGCCTGTGACAGTGCGTTTTTCGAACCCGACAGATTGTTCTGTGTCGTTTCGGACAGGATGTTGGTGTTGATATTTAGCATTTTTTCCTCACTTGGAAATCGCCATGCCATGGGTGTCGGCTGGTTCGAATTCGGCGTCGCGCTGTTGGAAGGGTGGCGCTACCTGCCTTTCCTGGTTGTCGGCGGTAGTCGAAGAAAACTTTAGGGACACTTGCAAAAATCAGCGACAAATGAATTGAATCAGGCGAGCGGCGAACTAAACGCGGTGCCCAGATGCCGATTCGATGCCTGGATGGTGAGCGGATTAAACACAGCGCGTAGCGTGCTGGGTATGGGTTTGCCGGGATGGGAATTCAACCGCGTAGTGCAGGACGAACGCTGGGTTGCCGATAAAATGTTTGATTGGCGGCTCGCCTTTCTGATATCATCGGGAGTGAATTGAGATCTTTGCCTGTTTCATCATGCTTTCTGGTGTTGAGCGGCAACCAGACGTTAAGCGGCGCGCAATGCGCCGCTTGCGTTTCGCGGTGAACCTCCACCTCTCTTTTCCGGACTCCGTAGCCGCTTTGCCTCTTGTTTCATCCTTGGTGTTGCTGGTTGAAATGACCGGAGGGCCGGCGCGTGAGTGGACTGCCGCCACGCAATTAACCGAACCAAGCGATTTGTAGGAATTACATGACCACGATTCTTCTGAAGGAAAACGAGCCGTTCGAAGTGGCGATCCGCCGCTTTCGTCGCGCTATTGAAAAAAATGGCCTGATCGCTGAATTGCGTGAGCGCCAGTCGTATGAAAAGCCGACTACGGCTCGTAAGCGCAAGAAGGCCGCTGCAGTGAAGCGCCTGCACAAGCGCTTGCGTAGCCAAATGCTGCCGAAAAAACTGCACTAGGCTAAGCACGTTTTTTTTGCACCACAAACAGCGGTGTGAGCTTTATAAAGTTCACACCGCTGTTTGTGTTTCTATCGTTTATTTATCGAGTTATCGATCGGACAAGGCTTTCAGCCACCCCGTATCTTTTATGCTGCGTTTTGAATGCTTCCTGCACAAAGACCAAACTGGTTTGCAATTGACTGGAGGCGTTCATGCCATTCCCACGTGCCAAAAACATCGTGAACGTTCTGCAGACAACTGAGTAGTTCAATGGTAGCCGTGTCGTAAATATTGATGCGGGCCCGTAAAAGTGCTTTTTTTAGCGCGGCAACACCAACATCCATATAGACCGGCATATCAGCCGGGGTTTTTCCTAAAAATCGCACGGGAATGCCTTCCATAGCGGTCATGTAATCGCGGGGCTTGATAAAGCTGCCAACCGGGCAGCCGCCGCAATATCCGCGATAAGCGCCGCCACCACGAGGAAGAAGGGCTGCACGTCCTTGACCTAATAAATGCATGACAGCGTGGTCGAATATCGCCTGATGCGATAGAAAATTCAGGTTCTTCATGGTTTTCTCTTTGACATGTTGTGCCGCAGCTGCTGATTGTGCTGGAGCATGAGCGACAGTATCGAACGAATTCCCGTCAATGAAACCAGGATAAAACCGAAATAAAAGGCATCCATTTTTAAAATAAAAACGCGTCCTGAAAATATTTCATTGAGTTGCTGCTATATCTGTATTTGTTATAGCCATGAAATACGTAAACATAAGTGGGGCCGGATTGTAGATTGGCCATGACACTCGGTTTTATTGACTTCAGGTAATGCCAAATCTGGCTATAAAGCTTGCTGGCAAAGGATTCGGCATGATTGATGGAATCTGCTCAGGATTTCCCCGAATATCCTGAAAATGTGTTGTAAAAAAGATAAACGAATAAGCGTCCTGGCACATGTTTATGATTTTTATTTCTCTTTTATCGTGCGAAATTCGCAATCTGTTTGATGGTCGTTCACCATGCCGATGGCTTGCATAAACGCATAGCAGATGGTTGAGCCAACAAACTTGCAGCCATATGTTTTGAATGCCTTGCTCAGCGCATCCGATATTTCTGTCGAGGCGGGAGCCTGCTGGTAAGAAGCCCAATGGTTGACTACGGGCTTTTGTTCGACGAATGTCCAGACGAAATGAGCTAGCGAGCCGTGCTTCATTTGAATCTGTTGTACTGCTCGTGCATTGGTTACGACGGATTCAATTTTGCCTCGATGCCGGATGATGCGGGCATCCAGCACCAGCGCGTCAATTTGCTGTGGAGTGAAATGAGCGACTGTATTGATATCGAAGTTGGCAAATGCTTGCCGGTATCCGCTGCGCTTGTTGAGAATCGTTGACCATGACAAACCGGCTTGCGCACCTTCCAGTGTGAGCATTTCAAACAGATGTTGATCGTCGTATGAGGCCTTTCCCCATTCGGTGTCGTGATAATGTGCGAGTGCTTCGCTTGTCGCCCAGCTGCAACGGTGTGTCACTTGAGGCTCCTGTCGGGTTGTGTGAACAAGTTAACGCAGCATAGCGGAACGGCCTCGCCGCGCCACCTGACCAAATGGCCTGGGTCAAATGGCCAGTTACGATCATTCGCCGGACCTGCCATGCTGGCCCCCATCCTGAGCTTTCCCTGTATTGATGAATACCGATTTCCTTTTCCTTGGCGTTGATGGCGGCGGCTCGGGCACGCGTGTAGTGCTTGCCGATTCGCAAGGGCGCTGTCTGAGCCAGGCTGAAAGCGGTCCTTCGGGCCTCGGTCTGGGTATTGAGCCGGCGTGGCAGGCCATCAAGGCCGGCTGTACCGAAGCGTTCGCGGCCGTCGGAGGCATGCCCGAATGGCCTCGCTGCGTACTTGGATGCGGGCTTGCTGGGGCAAACAATCCGGAGTGGCTGGCGCAATTTCGCCAGCATGCACCGAATCTTGCGGGGCTTGTCGTCGAAAGCGATGCCTATACAACCTTGCTGGGAGCACACGGCGGGGCGCCAGGCGTGATCGTCGCGCTCGGCACAGGTAGCATCGCGGCGGCAGGTCAGGTCGGCATGTGCCGTATCGTGGGCGGCTACGGCTTTCCATCGGGTGATGAGGCTAGCGGGGCGTGGCTGGGTTTGCGGGCTATTGCCCATGCTCAGCAGGCACTTGATGGCAGGGTGCCGAACGACGCATTTGCTCGTGCCTTGTTAGCACAGACCGGCGCACATGACCGCGATAGCCTCATTGTCTGGCTGTGCAGTGCGAGCCAAACGGCTTATGCCCGCCTTGCTCCAACCGTGATCGCTCACCGGAGCCATCCGCATGCCGGTTGGCTGCTGCACGAAGCGGGTGTCGAAATTGCCAGGATGATTGCCGCACTTGATTCCGCATTGGAGCAACCAGCGTTACCGGTCGCGCTGTGCGGCGGGCTCGCTACCGCATTGCATGAATTTGTGCCGTCTCCATACCGGGAACGCTTGCGCGAGCCGCTGGGCGATTCAGTGCGGGGCGCCTTGCAACTGGCGCAGCATGAAGCTGTGCGCCTAGCCAGGACAGAGAATCAGCCGCGCAGTCAGCAACGATAAAATGCGGTCTTCGGCGTTTTTTTGACGCCTCTTTTCGTTTTTCCTTCGATGCCGTTTCGCGGCTCCATCATGTACAAAGTCATCGCTACCGATCTCGACGGCACTTTGCTCAATGGCGATCACCAAGTCGATCCGTTTACTATCGCCACTGTCCGGCGGCTTGAGGCGCAAGGCCTGCATTTCATCATTGCAACAGGGCGGCATCACCGCGATGTGGCCGGAATCCGTGATGTGCTGGGTATCCGTCCTTATCTGGTGACGTCAAATGGCGCACGGGTGCATGACCCCGACGACAAGATGGTCTATGCCGACAATCTCCCACCCGACGTGGTGCGGCAACTGGTCCAGCCTCGACTGACAGGCGCACACGGCCGGGTGATCGTCAATCTTTTTGCCGATGACGCCTGGTTGATCGACCGTGACGCGCCGGAGCTACTACTGCTGCATCAGGATTCTGGCTTTGGCTACGAAGTGCTGGATTTACAGCAGCACAATGGCCGTGGCATTGCCAAGGTCCTGTATATCGGCGAGCCAGCTGATCTCGCACAGCTCGCCCATAATCTGGCGTGCAGCTTCGGTGATGCGTTGTATGTCACGTATTCGTTGCCTGACTGTCTTGAAGTGATGACCTCGAATGTTTCGAAAGGCCGAGCTCTGCAATTCGTCCTGGAGCGGTTGGGTATTAGCACGGCGCGTTGCGTGGCATTCGGCGACAACATGAACGATATCGACTTGCTCGAAACCGCAGGCCATCCGTTCATGATGAACAATGCCAACCCCGACCTGATCGCGCGTTTGCCCGGCGTGCCACGCATTGGCAATAACTTCGAAGCTGGCGTTGCCCATCATCTGCGCAAGCTCTTTGCGCTTACGGATGACCTGACGTAAGCCCAACGCCTGAGCGGTTACGTAACCGCAGCGTGCCGTGCATGCAATAAAAACCGGGCGCCTTATCAACTGATCTGCGCCCGGTTTTTATTTTGGCTAGCAATGAGCCTTAGCTCTCGTTGCGGTTTCCTGCGACGAGTGGATACACGATGCCAGCAATCGCTGCACCGATGAACGGTGCGAGCCAGAACAGCCATAACTGGCCAATTGCCTCACCGCCTACGAATAACGCTGGGCCTGTCGAGCGTGCTGGATTGACCGACGTGTTAGTCACTGGAATTGAAATCAGGTGAATCAGCGTCAGGCACAGACCAATTGCAATTGGAGCGAAGCCTGCTGCCGCACGCTTGTCGGTCGCGCCGAGAATGACAAAAAGAAAAAATGCGGTCATGACGACTTCGCAGATAAACGCAGCCGCCAGGGAATAGTGGCCTGGCGAGTGGTCGCCATAACCGTTGGTAGCGAAGCCGCTGGCGACGAGGTCAAAGCCGGGTTTGCCTGAAGCGATCAATGACAGCACAAACGCGCCGATGATCGCGCCTACGATCTGAGCCACGATGTACGGCACGAGATCGCGCGCGGGAAAGCGGCCCGCAACGGTGAGCCCGAGGCTCACTGCTGGGTTCAGATGGCAGCCGGAAATATGGCCGATGGCAAATGCCATGGTCAGCACGGTGAGGCCGAAAGCCAGTGCAACACCGACGAAACCAATGCCCAAACCATGCACTGGGCCTGCGAAACTGGCCGCAAGGACTGCGCTGCCGCAGCCTCCGAGCACGAGCCAGAAGGTGCCGAACATTTCGGCGGCGAGACGTTTTGATAATTGCATTGTGATTGTCGTCCTTGGAAGTGAAATGACGGAATGGCTACCACCGGAATAGGCAGGGCAGCGACTGTTTTCGAGGGCGAAATGCTAGGCTAAACGATGATATAGGGTGTCAAGAATTGTCAATCATAGATTAATTTATGCAAATTTTTGCAAAATGTTGGGTTTTATCCCATTCCGCATTTTTGAGAATGGTTGAGTTTAATGGTGGAATGCGGAAATCAAGGCGAGTCTCATATTATTTTTATTGCGATTTTTATTTGTTGCAGCTAATCTGCACACGGTTTATCAAGAAAAAGGGGGTTCTTAAATGGCACAATATGCAGAATTGAAGGCGCAGATTGCCAAATTGCAAGCGCAGGCAGATCAGGTCAGACAAGCTGAAATCGATAAAGTAATTGAGGAAATTCGCAGCAAGATAGACGAATACGGTTTGACTGCTCAAAATCTGGGTTTTGCTGGTGCCGCACGGCGTGGACGCCCGCCCAGAAAGGAACCGCTTCCACCAAAGTACCTCGATCCCAAGAGCGGCAATACTTGGAGCGGCCGCGGTAAACCACCGAAATGGATTAGCGGTAAGAATCGGGAGCGCTTTCTGATAGATAAGGCATAGTTCGACTTTTTACTAAAGCCCGGTATATATTGAGTTGGTTTTTCGTCGGCTGTGCATATCAGCAATCGGGTTATCAATGAAGAAGCCGCCTATAAGGGCGGCTTTTTTTTGATATTGCTACCGGTGTTGAATCCATTTGCTTCTGCGGTATGCATTTTCGCAGCCTGCTCTTTCAACGTCAGCTTAATTATGCGGTTTGAGGGTTCTCCGGAAGCTGATGCTTCTGCGCTTCCGCTTTCACTATCGCACGATATCGGTGTGTAAGCGGTTTGAATCAGGGATGTATAGATATTGACATTCGAATGCTTGCCGGTGTTCCCGCGTGCAATACAAAGCCATTCGCGTCACCTGATCGAATTGCATGTAAGAAAAACACCTACATCAAAAGAATAGTTTTTCTGCGGTGAGATGGGGCTTCTGTCCGCTACTCGCTGACTTTTTCTTTCGGGACAATAACGATAAGCCTCTAAACCGGCTGCTGTGTTCGGCATGACGTCGCATGGATCATCCTTTCATGCCGCCACGGCAATTCGATGTGCCAGCCCGATTCGAGGAAACTGTGAGCGCCACCAACGAAATGCTGGATGAGATTAGGGAAATGAACCTGTCTTATCTCCTGCTCGCTCAACGCCTGCTACGCGAAGATAAGCCTGCGGCCATGACGCGCATGGGCCTCGCCCAGCCGCTAGCTGAAGTATTGCTGGATCTGTCTCTCGCACAAGTGGCCAAGCTGGCGGCATCGAACCAGGTGCTGTGCCGCTTCCGCTTCGATGACCATGTCATTTTGTCGTCGCTTGCCGCCAGAGGGCAGGTTGATACCTCGCTGACGCTCGCCAGCCAGCGCGATGGCCTGGCTGACTAAACCCATCTGAATTCCGCCCGACGCATTCTGTTCATTTCTCGCGGGGCCTGTATTCGCGCTCACCATCGAGCCGTGCCGGACATTTGCACGCAGTCTTCTTATTTAGCATCAAAGTTTTCAGACCGGATGCCGTAAACCAATTAACGACCGAATACGTCGCTTCATTGAGAGGGCTGTACCGTGCTGATCTTCGTGGGAACACTCGTCACGCTGTTGTCCGTCTTCGGCGGTTATGCGCTGGCGGGCGGCCACCTGGGCGCACTGATCCAGCCAGTGGAAGTGCTGATGATTGTCGGTGCGGGGGTGGGCGCATTTATTCTCGGCAATGGCATGCGCACGATCAAGGCGACGTTGAAAGTCATTCCGACACTGTTCAAAGCCACGAAGTACGACAAAGAGGTCTACATGGAGTTGATGGCGCTCCTGTATGTCCTGCTGACGAAGGCGCGCAAAGAAGGCACGCTGACGCTCGAAGCCGACATCGACGATCCGGCGAACAGCCCGATTTTCACGCAATACCCAAAGATCCTCGCGGATAAACACATCATCGAATTTCTGACCGACTATCTGCGCCTGATGGTCGGCGGCAACATGAACGCGTTCGAAATCGAAAGCCTGATGGATGAAGAAATCGAAACCCATCATGCCGAAGGCGAAGCCCCCGCGCATGCACTGGCGAAGGTCGGAGATGCGATGCCTGCGTTCGGGATTGTCGCGGCCGTGATGGGGGTGGTGCATACGATGGCGTCGGCCGACAAGCCGCCTGCCGTGCTGGGCGAGATGATTGCCCAGGCGCTGGTGGGTACGTTCCTTGGCATCTTGCTGTCGTATGGCCTGATTGGGCCGCTGGCGAGTGTCGCGGAACAGCGCGTGACCGAATCGACCAAGATGTTCCAGTGCATCAAGGTGACGATTCTTGCCAGCCTGAATGGTTATGCGCCCGCAATTGCCGTCGAGTTTGGCCGCAAGGTGCTGTTTTCGAGCGAGCGTCCGTCGTTTATCGAACTCGAAGAGCATGTGCGCCGGGTAAAAGCGAAATGACCTGCTTTCAAGTAAGCGCGAGGAGCTTGGCACGATGAGCACCCGGGACAAAGCCAGCACCATCATCGTGAAGCGTTCCGCACCCGCGAAAAAAGGTCATCACGGCGGGGCATGGAAGCTTGCCTATGCCGACTTCATGACCGCCATGATGGCGTTCTTTCTTCTGATGTGGTTGCTGAGCTCGGCTACGACGGTGCAACTCAAGGGCATCGCCGAATATTTCAACCAGCCGCTCAAGGTGTCGTTGTGGGGCGGGGAGCGCAGTGCGGAAGAATCGAGCGTGGTGAAAGGCGGGGGCCGTGATATTTCGACTGACCGCCAGGGCGTCACGCGCAACACCGATGGCACGATGCGGCTGGCTGAGCACAGCGTGACACCGGATGATGTGTTCTCCGCCAAACAGATGCAAAACTTGCAGGACCGGCGCGAGCAGGCCCGGCTGCACGACTTGCAGATCAAGCTGATGGCCGCTATCGAAGCTAACCCGGTGCTGCGTCAGTTCAAGCAGCAGATCCGCATTGATTCGACCTTGATGGGGCTGCGCATCGAGATCGTCGATTCGCAAAAGCGCCCGATGTTCGCCACAGCGCAGGCCGTTGTGCAGCCTTATATGCGCGACATCCTGCAGGCCATCGGAGAAACACTCAATGAAGTACCCAACCGCATCGTCGTGCAAGGCCACACTGATGCCGTGCAATACGCTGGTGGCGAGCGTGGATACAGTAACTGGGAGCTCTCTGCCGATCGCGCGAATGCATCGCGGCGCGACCTGATTAGTGGTGGCATGGATGACAGCAAGGTGTTGCGAGTGTTGGGGCTGGCTTCAACGCAGAACCTGAACAAGGCGAATCCGCTCGACCCGGAAAACCGGCGCATCAGCATCATTGTGCTGAACCGTAAATCGGAAGAAGCGATGTTGCGCGATGACACCACGACGACCACGCTTTCTGATGATGCGGCCGGCTCTGCCAGGCCGCTCTTGCAAAAGATTGCCCAGCCCAGCGGCGCGGTACCCAAAGCGCGTCCTGTCACCGTGCAATGACTCCACGAACATGGCCATGCTGCGCGATACCGCTGGGGTGGAGCGGGCGCAACAGATAACCCTTGGCAAGGTGCAACGAGGTTTTCATGATCAGGCACATTCTGGCCATCGACGATTCGGCCTCCATGCGAGAAATTTTGGCCGCGACGCTAACGGGAGCGGGGTATCAGGTGACGCTGGCGACGGATGGTCAAAGCGGATTGGATCATGCGCTGACGGAGTCGTTCGATCTGATCCTGACGGATCAGCATATGCCAGGGAAAAGTGGTCTCGACCTGATTGTCACATTGCGTGGCATACCGAATTATCAGACGACCCCCATTCTTGTGCTGACGACTGAATCCAGCGCGCCATTCAAATCTGCCGCACGGGAGGCTGGGGCGACGGGCTGGATCGAAAAGCCGCTCGACCCTGGCATGCTAGCCGAGCTGGTGGCGGCCCTGGTGCCTGCGGGGGTGGCATGAGAGCGTTTTACACGTCGCGCGGCATGACGATTGCACGCCGTGCGCCGAATCCCCTGGCATTTTTCGCGGCGTTTCAGGCATGACACTCGACATCACCCAGTTCTATCAAACGTTTTTCGATGAAGCCGACGAACTGCTCGCGCAGATGGAGCAGTGTTTGCTTGATCTGAACCTTGAAGAGCCCGATGCAGAAGACCTCGGCGCGATCTTTCGCGCGGCGCATTCCATCAAGGGCGGTGCGGCGACGTTTGGTTTTACGGCGCTGACTGAAACCACGCATATTCTTGAATCGTTGCTGGATCGTGCCCGAAATCATGAACTCGTATTACGGCGCGACATGATTGATACCTTCCTGGAAACGAAGGATGTGCTGTCCGCGCAGCTTGCCGATTACCGCAATGGCAATGAGCCGGACGCCATCGCCGCGCAGACGATTTGTGCACGGCTAGAGCAACTGAATACAGAAGAGGCCGAAGCTGCCGAAGCCACTGCTAGCGCGAGCCATACCGGCGATACTGCGCTTTCCATTGCGGCGGCCTACGAGGTCATCTGGCCGCCCGGACATGTCCTGACGCAAGCGCTAGAAGTTGTGCAGGGTGAGGTGTCAGGGCCGGGCAAGGCACTTTTGCTCAGTGCTTCCAGCAATGCTCATCTGAAAATCACGCTGCGCGATGTCGCGCTCAGCGACCAGGCACTTCTGCTCGCTGAGCTAGGCAATCTTGGCCGCGTTGCAGGCCAGGTGAGTACCGGTGCCGATCTCACGCTCTGGCTCGAAACCGATGTGGCTCCCGACGACATCGTGGCGGTGTGCTGTTTCGTGATCGACGAAGCGCAGATCGTGATCGACCATGGTGAGCCGCCGCAAACGGTTAGTCCGGCTGCTCCAGCTTCAACGCCCGCTCCCGCTCCCGCTCCCGCTCCCGCTGCGGCTGCGGCTGAAGCACCCGTGCCCGTTTCAGTCGCACCTGTGGCACCCGCTAGCGCTAGCGTGGCGCAGGCTGTTGCCACGCCAGGCGCTGCCGAAGCCACTCGCAAAGCCCGGCCAGCGACGAATACAGGCACCGAAGGCAGCTCGATTCGCGTAGGTGTGGAGAAGGTCGATCAACTGATCAATCTCGTGGGCGAACTGGTGATCACCCAGGCGATGCTGGCGCAGACCGCCAGCGCACTCGACCCGACGCTTCACGACCGGCTCTTTAACGGCATGGCACAACTCGAACGTAATGCGCGCGATTTGCAAGAAGCGGTGATGTCGGTTCGCATGATGCCGATGGACTATGTTTTCAGCCGCTTTCCGCGTCTTGTGAGGGATCTGGCCGCCAAGCTGGGCAAGGATGTCGAACTCGTGACGTTTGGTCAGGCAACCGAGCTCGACAAGAGCCTGATCGAACGCATCATTGATCCGCTTACCCACCTTGTGCGCAACAGCCTGGATCATGGGATCGAAACCGTCTCGGCACGGCTCGCGGCGGGCAAGGATTCGACCGGACAACTTGTGCTGTCGGCGGCCCATCACGGCGGCAACATTGTGATCGAAGTCAGCGACGATGGTGCGGGCCTGAACCGGGAACGGATTCTGGCGAAGGCACGCAAGCAGGGCATGACCTTCAGCGAAACGATGAGCGATGACGACGTTTGGGGTTTGATCTTCATGCCAGGGTTTTCGACTGCCGAGCAGGTCACCGATATCTCGGGGCGTGGCGTGGGCATGGATGTGGTCAAACGCAATATCCAGGCGATGGGCGGGCATGTCGAAATCGCTTCGCGTTCAGGCCATGGCACGACGACACGTATCGTGCTGCCGCTGACGCTGGCGATTCTCGATGGCATGTCGGTCAAGGTTGGCCAGGAGATTTTCATCTTGCCGCTGAACTTCGTGATGGAGTCGTTGCAGCCGCAAGCACAGGATATTTACACCGTCGCCAATGGCCAGCGCGTTGTGCGTGTGCGTGGCGAATATCTGCCGCTCGTGCCGTTGCATGAGGTGTTTGCGGTGGAAGGCGCGCGGACGGAACCGACTCAGGGCATTGTCACCATTCTTCAGGCGGAAGGGCGGCGCTTTGCCATGCTGGTCGATGAACTCGTTGGGCAGCAGCAGGTCGTGGTGAAAAACCTTGAAACGAACTATCGCAAGGTGCATGGCGTGTCCGCTGCGACGATTCTCGGTGATGGCAGCGTGGCGTTGATTGTCGATGTCGCTGGGCTGAACCGCGAAACGCGTGCCTTGCATAGTGCGACATTTAACACGGCCGCCAGTGCGGTAAGCGTGGCGCTGAGCACGGCATGAACACGGCAAACTTTTTTTCTTTCACGCAACCGGCCGGGGGCTAACGTGGCAGCAGTGCAATCCATTCATTCAAACGGCAAGACAGGCCGGCATGCCGCGCAACAAGCAGAAGCGGCAGGCCAGGAGTTTCTGGTATTCACGCTGGGCGCCGAAGAATACGGTATCGACATTCTGAAGGTGCAGGAGATTCGCGGCTACGACAACGTGACCCGGATCGCCAACGCGCCGGAGTTCATCAAGGGCGTGATTAACCTGCGCGGCATCATCGTGCCGATCGTCGATATGCGGATCAAGTTTCATCTGGGCCGGGTGGAATACGACCATCAAACCGTCGTGATCATTCTCAACGTTGCGCATCGGGTGGTGGGCATGGTTGTCGATGGGGTGTCCGACGTGCTGACGTTGAGTGCGGAGCAGATCATGCCTGCACCCGAGTTCGGTGCAACGCTGGCGATCGAATATCTCACTGGGCTCGGCACGGTTGAAGGACGCATGCTGATCCTGATGGACATCGAGAAACTAATGACCAGCCGCGAAATGGCTTTGATCGAAGAGCTCTCTGTTGAATAACGGTGTGCGCCGGAGGCAGGACGGTGGGGTGCGGCCTGTCTCTGGGGGTATCTGGACGTATCACGGTGGACCCAAAGGAAACGAGAATGGCCGCGCGCATGCAGCACCCTCCTGGTCGCCCGGGCGATCTGGAGCGTGACTTCGAATTCACCGCGGCAGATTTCACCCGCATCCGTACGCTGATCCATCGCAGTGCGGGTATCTCGCTGTCCGAGCATAAGCGCGATCTGGCCTATAGCCGTCTTGCCCGGCGTTTGCGCGCGCATGGGCTCGACAGTTTTCGCCAGTATCTCGACTTGCTCGAAGCCGATGTGGGTTGTGCCGAGTGGGAGGCTTTCACCAATGCGCTGACCACCAACCTCACGGCATTTTTCCGTGAAGCCCATCACTTTCCGCTTCTGGCGAGTTTCGTCAGCGCGCGGTCGAAACCGGTTGCGGTATGGTGCTCGGCGGCTTCAACGGGCGAAGAACCGTATTCGATAGCGATGACCTTGATCGAAGCGCTGGGTGAACAGGCGGCAAGCGAGGCGCGCGTGCTGGCGACCGATGTCGATACCCAGGTGCTAGCCAAAGCCGATGCTGGGGTGTATGCCTTCGATCAGGTGCGGCACTTGTCGCAAGATCGTCTCAAGCGGTTCTTTTTCAAAGGCACGGGCGCTCAGGCTGGCATGGTGAAAGTGCGTCCGGAAGTGCGCGCGATGGTGCATTTTGAGCGTCTGAATTTAACGGATGCAGATTACGCGTTGCGCCAGGCATTCGACGCAATTTTTTGCCGCAACGTGATGATCTATTTCGATAAACCGACACAAGCCCAGGTGCTCAAGCGTTTCGAGCCTTTGCTCAAGCCAGGTGGTTTGTTGTTTGCGGGACATTCGGAAAATTTCACTTATGTGACGCAGGCGTTTCGTTTGCGCGGCCAGACGGTTTATGAGCGTGCCCAGGATACGGCGCAACATGCACCACGCCACACGGGCGCACAGGCTGCCAGACATACGGCTAGCGTTGACATCAGGGGGCGCGGATGAGCAGCGCCTTGCCCATTGCCAGCAATCTCTATTACGACAACCAGTTTCAGCGCCCTGGTGTGAAGCTGCTGCCTAACGAGTTCTATACGACCAGCGAGGACATGGTGTTGGTCACCGTGCTGGGATCGTGCGTGGCGGCTTGCATCCAGGACCGCGCCGCAGGCATTGGCGGCATGAACCATTTCATGCTGCCCGACGATGGCACGGAGGTGGGCCAGGCCGCGTCCGAAGCGATGCGTTACGGCGCGTATGCGATGGAAATGCTCATTAACGAACTCATCAAGGCCGGTGGGCGGCGTGAGCGTTTCGAGGCCAAGGTGTTTGGCGGTGCCGCGGTGCTGCGCAACATGACCACACTTAACATCGGCGATCGTAATTCGCATTTCGTGCGGCGTTACCTGGCATTGGAAAACATTCCGATTCTGGCAGAAGATTTGCAAGGCACGCATCCCCGAAAAGTCGTGTTTATGCCGCGTACCGGCCAGGTGATGGTGAAAAAACTGCGGCTGAATCAGCAAGCCGGTGTGGCGGAACGCGAACAGGCACTGGCTCGTCCCGATGCACAAGCGCGGGCACAGCGGCTGGGGCATTCGCACGAACGGGTTGAATTGTTTACTGCTGAACCGCTCGCAGGTAGCGCTGTGGTGCGTCCGCGTCAGGGGCTTTGGGGCAATGCAGGCGATGCAGGCAGTGCAAGCAATGCAAGCAATGCAAGCAGTACGCAGGCGGCGTCTTCAGCGGCGTCTGCGCTTGCCCATCACGCGAAAAATACAGAGGAGGCTTGAGTGCCGTGCAGAAGATCAAAGTGCTATGTGTCGACGATTCAGCGCTGATTCGCAGCCTGATGACTGAAATTATCAACGCCCAGCCCGACATGGCCGTGGTGGCCGTCGCGCCGGATCCTCTTGTCGCACGCGAACTGATCAAGCAGCACGCGCCGGATGTCTTGACGCTCGATGTCGAAATGCCCCGGATGGACGGGCTCGATTTTCTGGAAAAACTGATGCGCCTGCGGCCGATGCCGGTGGTAATGGTGTCGTCGCTGACTGAGCGGGGTTCGGAAATTACACTGCGAGCGCTCGAACTGGGGGCAGTCGATTTCGTCACCAAGCCGCGAGCAGGCATTCGTGATGGCATGCTGGAGTACGCCGATATGCTTGCCGACAAGATTCGCGCGGCCTCGCGTGCGCGGTTACGGCATACCCCTGCGTCAACGCTGATGCGTGAGGCCGCCATAGCCGCAGCCGCGGGCAACGCTGCGCGTCGTCCGCACGCTGGAGCTGAGTCGCATGCGCCGCTCTTGAACAATCCGCTGGTGAGCACAGAAAAGCTGGTGATCGTCGGTGCCTCGACAGGGGGCACCGAGGCGATTCGGGAGGTGCTGGTGCCGCTACCACCCGATGCCCCCGCCGTGCTGATTGCCCAGCACATGCCGCCAGGCTTCACTAAATCGTTTGCGGCGCGCCTCAATGGCTTGTGTCGCATCACGGTGAAGGAAGCGGAGCATGGCGAGCGGGTATTGCCCGGACATGCCTATATCGCACCGGGGCATGCGCATTTACTGCTGGCGCGTAGCGGTGCCAACTACATTGCGCATTTGTCGGATGCGGCGCCGGTGAACCGTCATCGTCCATCGGTCGACGTGCTGTTTCGCTCGGCGGCGCAACATGCGGGGAAAAATGCCGTGGGCGTGATCCTCACGGGGATGGGCCGCGATGGCGCGGCGGGCCTGCTGGAAATGCGCCAGGCAGGGGCTTATACGCTGGCGCAGGACGAAGCGAGTTGTGTGGTATTCGGCATGCCGCGTGAAGCGATCTCGCTGGGTGCAGCCGATGAGATTGCATCATTGCCCGAGATGAGCCGCCGCGTGCTGGCAAGCCTCGCTGCGCTGGGCGAGCGGTTGCACCGGGTGTGAGGCTCGGCGCGGTGCAGGCAAAAACAACGGAATGAATGAGGGGAGGACAGAAACGATGGACAAGAGCATGAAGATTCTGGTGGTGGATGACTTTCCGACGATGCGCCGGATTGTGCGTAATCTGCTCAAGGAACTAGGCTATAGCAATGTCGACGAAGCGGAAGATGGCCATGCGGCGCTGACACGTTTGCGCAGTGGTGACTTTGACTTCGTGATTTCAGACTGGAACATGCCAAACCTCGATGGCCTGGCGATGCTTCAGGCTATTCGCGCAGATGCGAAACTCATGCACTTGCCCGTGCTGATGGTGACCGCCGAAGCGAAAAAAGAAAACATCATCGCAGCCGCTCAGGCTGGCGCCAATGGCTATGTAGTGAAGCCTTTTACCGCAGCGACACTCGATGAAAAGCTGAACAAGATTGTCGAAAAAATGGCCAAAGCCGGGAGCTGACGTGGAGCAGCCGATTGTTTCATCCATGCCCGATACCGCTCTCAATGCGGCTTGTGCTGAGCTTGGCCACGACGATAGCGAGCACGCTAACGACAGCGGCAACTCCACCGACCGGGTGCTCGCCCGTATCGGGCAACTCACGCGTACGCTGCGCGACTCGATGCGTGAGCTCGGGCTCGACAAGCACGTTGAGCGAGCCGCCGAAGCCGTGCCTGATGCACGCGACCGGTTGCGCTACGTCGCGTCGATGACGGAGCAGGCCGCCGAGCGCGTGCTGAATGCGATTGAGATCGCCCAGCCCATTCAAAACCAGTTACAAGAGCAAGCCCGTGCGCTCGATGCGCGCTGGACGCAGTGGTATAGCGCGCCACTCGATGCCGCGCAGGCTGGGGCCTTGCTCAATGATTCGCGGGCGTTCCTGCGCAGCTTGCCGGACGCGACCGCCGCGACCAACACGCAACTGCTGGAGATCATGCTGGCGCAAGACTTTCAGGATCTGACGGGGCAAGTGATCAAGAAGATCGTGGAGGTGGTATCGCTCATCGAGCAGCAATTGCTTGGTGTGCTGGTGGAAAACATCGCGCCCGCCCGGCGTGAGCAGTTTGCCGCGAATGCGGCCGCGCTTGCCGCAGAGGGCGGCGGCACGGTGGGGGATGCGTTGCTTAATGGCCCGCAGATTAATCCGGAAGGGCGTATGGATGTGGTGCAAGACCAGGAGCAAGTCGATGATTTGCTGGCGAGCCTGGGTTTTTAAACGAACGTGATTTAAACGGGGCTGATCGGACGTATATGGCATGGCTGGCAAGATCAGGGTAATCCTCAGGCATACTACGGACCCCAGCGTCAGTTAAGCGAATCAGATTTGCGCGAAATGGCCCTAATTTGAAAGATTAGATGCCCTGCGTACAGGAATTGTCCGTGCAAGGTAAAACGCGCTGCGCTGGCTTAATCCATATTTGCGCTGCCCAATGGGGGGCAGCGCAAATTACAGTTAACTGGAGGGAGCTAGATCATGCCGAGTTATTCCGGACGCATCGCTGCGATAGCGCTGCTAAGTATGTCCTGTACGTTGTTGCTGGCCCAGCCCGCTTGGGCTGAGCTGGGCGGCAATCCTATGACACTGCCTGCTGGTGCGATCAGCAACAATTTGCCGTCTTCGGTGATGCGTCCGGCTTCGGCTGCCGCAAAAACCGCGGGTGCGTCTGCGCCACAAGCAGCCGGGTTATTTACCGTGCGCGAGACCACGCTGGCGACAGGTACCGTGGTGCGTGAATACCTCAGCGCATCGGGCAAGGTGTTCGGCCTGAGCTGGAATGGGCCGCGCATGCCTGATCTTGGCAGCTTGCTGGGGCAGTACTTTCCGCAGTATGTCGCGGGTGTCGAGGCCGTGCGTGCGCAGCGCGGCGGCGGGCTCGGCCCAGCGCTTGTTGATCTGAAGGGTCTGGTGGTGTACTCCGGTGGCCATATGGGCGCTTTCTCCGGGCGAGCCTGGTTGCCACAGGCGCTGCCTGCTGGCTTCAGCGGTTCCGCTATCCAGTGACGCCGGGGAGATCTGCCATGCTATTCACAACACATTTCAAACAACTCGCGTCGGTGCTCTCCTGTGCGGCGCTGTTGTCACTCGCCGCTTGCGGCGGCAGCGACGGTAACAGCAACAACAGCAGCGGTGGCGGCAATGGCATTGATTCGTTGCCAGCCGGGCCGACGATGCAGCCTATCGCTGCGACTGCATCGAATACGGTGCCGATTACCGTTAACGGGGGGGTGAACAACAATACCAATATTCCAACAGTCAGCGTGACAGTCTGCGCGCCAGGCTCGAACAATTGTCAGAAAATCGACAATGTTGTCCTCGATACAGGCTCTTACGGTTTACGGATTGTGTCGTCGGTGTTGACACCATCGCTGAGTGCCGCGTTGCCACGTGTAACGTCATCAATGGGGCCGTTAGCGGAATGCGCGACCTTTGCGACGGGCTACGCTTGGGGGTCGGTGCGCACGGCTGACGTGAAAGTCGGCGGCGAAAGCGCCTCGGGTATTCCCGTTCAGATAACGGGCGATTTACCGGAATCCAGCGTGCCAGCGAATGGCTGCGTGAATGGTCCTTCGTTTAGCACGGTTCAAGGAGTTGGCGCAAACGGCATTCTGGGCGTGGGTGTGGCACCCTACGATTGCGGCCCAAGTTGTTTCAATGTATTGGCCAGCTCGTATTACGCCTGTTCGACGGAAAGCAGTTGCGCGCCTGTAGGAGTACCACTGGCGCAGCAAGTAGCCAATCCAGTGTTGCGTTTCGCGGTGAACAATAACGGTGTGATCGTTCAGTTACCGCCGGTTCCGAACCGGGGTGTGCCATCGGTGGCTGGAACGTTAGTGTTCGGGATTAACACCCAGCCGAATAACATGCTGAATGGAGTAACGCGGTTATATACCGACCCGTTTGGCAATTTGACGGGCAGCCGGTTCAACGGCAAGCAGATTTCCGTGTTTGTTGATAGCGGCTCGAATGGTTTTTTCTTTGAAGACGCTTCGTTGCAGCTGTGCCAACAACCGTACGCAGGGTTTTATTGTCCCTCGATGGCGCAAACCCGAAACGCTACATTTGTCGGGAAGAACGGCACGCAAAGCAACGTGAGCTTTAACATTGCCAATGCTTCCGTCTTGTTTGAAAACAGCTCGAACGTTGTCTTTAATAACCTGGCGGGCAAGGCGGCCTTGCCGAATGCGATGATGGTGGGCTTGCCGTTTTTCTTTGGGCGTTATGTCTATTACGGTATGGACCGCAGCGACCTTCCGGGCGGTAATGCTCCGTATATCGCGTTTTAACTTTTGATGTTTGCATGAGCGGCTGAAATAGCCGTCATGATCCGCGTCTGGTGTCACAGGCGCGGATCAGCATCAATCTTCCCCATCTTCAATCTGGCGTTATCCGCCGAAATCCCCTCTCTTTCTTCTGCGCCGGTTACAGCTTGTGCTGAGCCGTACCATGGCTGCAGCGATCATGCCCAACGTCACAAATGAGGTGTCCGGATGCGCATGCTGTGTCCGGAACAGATCGGATAAATAATCAGGCATACTGCGAGTCCCAAGCATAAGTGTATGAACGATCTTATTTTCCTGAATCGCTTCTTATCTTAAAAATAAGATGTCCTGTGTGTGGCGGAATCCGTGCAAGGTGGGATGCGCTGCATTGGCTTGAATCATCCGGTTTGAGGCTGCCTTATTGGGACGGCCCGAGCCATAGTCGAATGAAAGAGGTTTGTTATGTTCAGTTATTCCGGTCGCATCGCCGTACGGGCGATGCTGGGTGTGTCAAGTGCGCTCTTGCTCATTCAGCCCGTCTGGGCGGAGCTTGGCGGTAGTCCGATGGCACTGTCTGCTGGTGCGACCAGTGTTAATTTGCCGTCCCCGGCGAAGCGCGTGGCGTCGGTTGCCGCCCATGCCGCTGGGACGTCTGCACCCCAGGCGGCCGCGTCATTTACCGTGCGCGAGACCACGCTGGCGACAGGCACCGTGGTGCGCGAATACATCGGCGCCTCGGACACGGTGTTTGGCCTGAGCTGGAGTGGGCCGCGGATGCCTGATTTGCGTAGCTTGCTGGGCCAGTATTTTCCGCAGTATGTCGCGGAGGTCGAGGCCATGCGCGCACAGCGTGGCGGCGGGCTTGGGCCGGCGCTTGTCGATCTGAAGGGGCTGGTGGTGCACTCCGGTGGCCATATGGGTGCTTTCTCGGGGCAGGCCTGGGTACCCCAGGCGCTGCCTGCTGGTTTTAGTAGTGCTGCTATTCAGTGATGTAAAGGAAACCTGCCATGTTATTCACAACACATTTTAAACAGTTCGCATCGGTGCTTTCCTGTGTGGCGCTGCTGTCGCTCGCCGCTTGCGGCAGTAGCGAGAACACAGGCCTTGGCGATAGCCAAGATGGCATTAATTCATTGCCCGCCGGGCCGGCTATGCAACCTGTCGCCGCAACTGCGTCGAATACGGTACCGATCACCGTCAATGCGGGCCCAGCCCAAAATATGAACGTGCCAACGGTTAGCGTGACGGTCTGTGCGCCAGGCTCAACGAGCGATTGCCAAACGATCGACAACATTCTCCTCGACAGTGGCTCCTACGGTTTGCGGGTTCTGTCGTCGACACTGAATTCATCGTTGAGCGCCGCGTTGCCGCACGCTACATCGGAGGCAGGGCCGATAGCGGAATGTGCGAATTTTTCATCGGGTTACATGTGGGGTACGGTGCGTACGGTCGACGTGAAAATCGGTGGTGAGACAGCCTCGGGCATTCCGATTCAGGTGGTGGGAGATTTGCCGGAGTCCAGCGTGCCAGCGGTGGGTTGCGCGAATGGGTCTCCAGTGACCACGGTTGCAGATATCGGTGCGAACGGTATATTGGGCGTTGGCGTGGCGTACTCGGATTGCGGCGAAAGCTGTCTTAGCGAGTCGGACAGTCTGTATTACGCTTGTGAGAAGGGCGCTGATTGCGTAGCGGTAGCGATGCCTTTGGCGCAGCAACTGAGCAATCCGGTGCGGCATTTCGCGGTGAACAATAACGGCCTGATTATTCAGTTGCCACCGGTTCCGAACCGGGGCGCGCCATCGGTGACGGGGACGCTGGTGTTCGGAATCAACACCCAGCCCAATAACATGCTGGCTGGAGCGACGCCGCTTTATACGAACGATGCTGGCAAGCTGCCTAACAGCATATTCAACGGCAAGCAGGTTACCGCGTATCTTGATAGCGGTGCAAATGCGAATTATATTACCGATGCATCGTTGTCAAAATGCAGCGGGAAGTACGCTAATTTTTATTGTCCGGCGCAGGCGCAAACCCGAAATGCCACATTTGTGGGGCTAAATGGTGCGAAAAGCGATGCGAGTTTTAACATTGCCAGCGTTTCCGATCTGGTCAAAAACGAGGCGAACGCCGTGTTCAATAATTTTACAGGTTCGGAGGACCGGCCAAATGTGCTGGTCATGGGCTTGCCGTTTTTCTTCGGACGTCATGTTTATTTCGGTATGGACCAGAGCGACACTCCGGATGGCAAAGGGCCCTATATCGCGTTTTAACTTTTGATGTTTGCATGAGCGGCTGAAATAGCCGTCATGATCCGCGTCTGGTGTCACAGGCGCGGATCAGCATCAATCTTCCCCATCTTCATCCGGCGTTATCCGCCGAAATCCCCTCTATTTTTCTGCGCCGGTTACAGCTTGTGCTGAGCCGTACCATGGCTGCAACGATCATGTCCAACGTCACAAATGAGGTGTCCGGATGCGCATGCTGTGTCCGGAGCAGATCGGATAAATAATCAGGCATACTGCGCGTCCCAAGCGTAAGTGTATGAGCGATCTTATTTTCCTGAATTGCTCATTATCTTAAAAATAAGATGTCCTGTATGTGGCGGAATCCGTGCAAGGTGGGATGCGCTGCATTGGCTTGAATCATCCGGTTTGAGGCTGCCTTATTGGGACGGCCCGAGCCATAGTCGAATGAAAGAGGTTTGTTATGTTCAGTTATTCCGGTCGCATCGCCGTACGGGCGATGCTGGGTGTGTCAAGTGCGCTCTTGCTCATTCAGCCCGTCTGGGCGGAGCTTGGCGGTAGTCCGATGGCACTGTCTGCTGGTGCGACCAGTGTTAATTTGCCGTCCCCGGCGAAGCGCGTGGCGTCGGTTGCCGCCCATGCCGCTGGGACGTCTGCACCCCAGGCGGCCGCGTCATTTACCGTGCGCGAGACCACGCTGGCGACAGGCACCGTGGTGCGCGAATACATCAGCGCCTCGGGCACGGTGTTTGGCCTGAGCTGGAGCGGGCCGAGGATGCCTGATTTGCGTAGCTTGCTGGGCCAGTATTTTCCGCAGTATGTCGCGGAGGTCGAGGCCATGCGCGCACAGCGTGGCGGCGGGCTTGGGCCGGCGCTTGTCGATCTGAAGGGGCTGGTGGTGCACTCCGGTGGCCATATGGGTGCTTTTTCGGGGCAGGCCTGGGTACCCCAGGCGCTGCCTGCTGGTTTTAGTAGTGCTGCTATTCAGTGATGTAAAGGAAACCTGCCATGTTATTCACAACACATTTTAAACAGTTCGCATCGGTGCTTTCCTGTGTGGCGCTGCTGTCACTCGCCGCTTGCGGCAGTAGCGAGAGCACAGGCCTTGGCGATAGCCAAGATGGCATTAATTCATTGCCCGCCGGGCCGACGATGCAACCTGTCGCCGCAACTGCGTCGAATACGGTACCGATCACCGTCAATGCGGGATCGGCCAAAAATATCAACGTGCCAATGGTCAGCGTGACGGTCTGTGCGTCAGGCTCAACGAGCGATTGCCAAACGATCGACAACATCCTTCTAGACACGGGCTCTGACGGTTTGCGGGTTATGTCGTCAGCGCTGAACTCATCGTTGAGCGCTGCGCTGCCGCACGCTACATCGGAGGCAGGGCCGTTAGCACAATGTGCGAACTTTGCATCGGGTTACATGTGGGGTACGGTGCGCACGGTCGACGTGAAAATCGGTGGTGAGACCGCCTCGGGCATTCCGATTCAGGTGGTGGGAGATTTGCCGGAGTCCAGCGTGCCGGAAAATGGTTGTGCGAATGGCCCAGCAGTGAAAACGGCCAAGGATCTGGGCGCGAACGGTATTCTGGGTATGGGTACGAGGTACAACGATTGCGGCGAAAAATGTCTCAGCGAGTCGGACAGCGAGTATTACGCTTGCGATGAGGGTGCCGAGTGCGCCCAGGCAGCGGTGCCCTTGGCGCAGCAACTGAGCAATCCGGTGCGGCATTTCGCGGTGAACAATAATGGCATGATTCTTCAGTTGCCGCCGGTTCCGAACCGGGGTGCGGCATCGGTGACTGGAACATTAGTGTTCGGAATCAATACTCAGCCGAATAACGCGTTGAATGCCACAACCCAGCTTTATACCAATGGGGTGGGTAATTTGCCGGGTAGCTTGTTCAACGGCAAGCAGGTTAACGCGTTTTTTGATAGTGGTGCGTATGTCAATTTCTTTACCGACGATTCGTTGACGAAGTGCAGCGGAAAGGAGGCTGATTTTTATTGCCCGGCGAAGCCACAAACCCGAAGCGTCACCCTTGTGGGGCAGAACGGTACGACAGGCAATGTGAGCTTTAACGTTGCCAGCGCTTCGACCTTGTTCAAACAAGGGGCAAACGTCGCATTTAATAACCTGGCGGGCCCGTCGGGTGCTGACAAGCTGGATTGGTTTGCTCTGGGCTTGCCGTTTTTCTTCGGACGTCATGTTTATTTCGGTATGGACCAGAGCGACACTCCGGATGGCAAAGGGCCCTATGTCGCGTTTTAATTTTTAATGTCTGCATGACCGGCTGAAATAGCCGGAATGATCCGCGCCTGTGATCGCAGGCGTGGATCATCCTCATCTTCTGCTTCTTCCCCATTCTCTTCCCCCGCCGCTTCAACCCGGCGTGATCCGCCGAAATACCCCCTTTTTCCTGTCCTGATCCGTCAATGGCTGGCGCTACGGCGCGGCAATAATCGCTGCTATTCAAACTGGCGGCATGCCGCGATCGTGTTTCTGGAACCTTTAAACGGGTTCCCGAGCGCGCCTGGAGAGCCTGGTGGCAGAGGACAGCGACCTCGAAAAAACCGAATCAGCCACCCCCGGCGTCTTGAGAAAGCCCGGGAGGAAGGCCAAGTCGTGCGCTCGCGCGAACTGACGTCGTTCGCGCTGCTCTCGGCGGGCTTTTTGGGCATGTGGGCGCTGGCGGTACCTATCGGCGAGCATTTTCAACTGATGCTGCGCCAGGCATTCAGCTTCAATCACGCGACTGTATTTGATACTCACCGGATGCTCTCGGATGCCGCGCTGATCAGCCGCGAAGGGTTGCTGGCGTTGTTGCCGGTCCTCGCCTTGACGGGCGCGGCGGCGCTTTTCGCTCCGATTGCGCTGGGCGGATGGCTGATTTCCGCCAAATCGCTCGAGCCGAAATTCAGCCGCCTCAATCCCATCGCGGGGCTGGGCCGCATGTTTTCGATCAACGGGCCCGTGCAACTGGGTATGTCGCTGGCCAAGACGCTGGTGGTGGGCGGTATTGGCAGTTGGGCGCTCTGGCAGCGCAAGGAAGACCTGCTCGGCCTGGTGACTCAGCCGGTCGATATGGCACTGGCGAATGCCGGCCATTTGATTGCTGTGTGCTGCGCGTTGACGGTTGCGGGCATGTTCTTCGTCGCGGCGCTGGATGTGCCGTATCAGCTTTGGCAGCACAGCAAGAAACTGCGCATGACAAAAGAAGAAGTCAAACGCGAGCACCGCGAAAACGAAGGCGACCCGCATGTGAAAGGCCGTATCCGGGCGCAGCAGCGAGCGATGGCGCGGCGCCGGATGATGACGCATGTGCCGCAGGCCGATGTGGTGGTGACCAATCCGACGCATTTCGCGGTGGCGCTGCAGTACACCGATGGCGAGATGCGCGCACCGAAGGTCGTGGCCAAGGGCGTGAACCTGGTCGCGGCGCGCATCCGCGAACTCGCTGTCGAACATCAGGTGCCGTTGCTCGAAGCACCCCCCCTCGCGCGTGCGCTCTATCACAACGTGGACATTGGCCATGAGATTCCTGGCCCGCTCTATGGGGCGGTGGCCGAGGTGCTTGCCTGGGTGTATCAGTTGCGCCGCTTCGATACCGAAGGGGGTGACGCACCACGCGCTCCCACGCATCTGGACGTTCCCGCCGAGCTGGATCAGGGCGGAGTGACAGAAGAAGACGCGCGCACGGAAGAGGAAGAGGCGCTCGCCACCGAGGCAGCCGCATCCGCTAACCGGAGTTCAGCGGCATGAACGTGCGTGCAGGCTTTTTCGCCCGTCGTCCCGACGCGTTAGGTGGGGCCAGCTTGCGCGCCCTCGCGGGGCCGGTGCTGATCTGCATGATCCTCGGCATGATGATCCTGCCGTTGCCGCCATTTCTGCTGGACTTGCTGTTCACCTTCAACATCGCGCTTTCCGTGATGGTGCTGCTGGTCAGCATGTACACGATGAAGCCGCTCGATTTCGCCGCGTTTCCCAGTGTGTTGCTGTTTTCGACCTTGCTGCGCCTGTCGCTCAACGTTGCCTCGACGCGTGTCGTGCTGCTTGAGGGCCATACCGGGCCCGACGCCGCGGGTCAGGTAATCGAGGCGTTTGGTCACTTTCTGGTGGGCGGCAACTTCGCCGTGGGGATCGTGGTGTTTGTGATCCTGATGCTGATCAACTTCATGGTCATTACCAAGGGCGCCGGACGGATCGCCGAAGTGTCCGCGCGCTTCACGCTCGACGCGATGCCCGGCAAGCAGATGGCCATCGACGCGGATCTCAACGCGGGTCTGATCAACGAAGACCAGGCACGCAAGCGGCGTCTGGAAGTGGCGCAGGAAGCCGAGTTCTACGGCTCGATGGATGGTGCAAGCAAGTTCGTGCGTGGCGATGCGATCGCGGGCCTGCTCATCATGCTGATCAATATCATCGGCGGGCTGATTGTCGGCATGGTGCAGCACGACATGGATTTCGCCGCAGCGGGCCGCAATTACACGCTGCTGACGATCGGCGATGGGCTGGTGGCGCAGATTCCATCGCTGGTGATCTCGACTGCGGCCGGGGTGATCGTCTCGCGCGTGGCCACCAACGAAGATATCGGCACGCAACTCACCGGCCAGCTTTTCACCAATCCGCGTGTGCTGATGATTACCGGCTGCATTCTGGTGCTGATGGGCCTGATTCCGGGCATGCCGCATTTTGCGTTTTTGCTGCTGGGTGGCGGCGCGATCCAGCTAGGCCGGGTGATGCAACGCAAGGCCGCGCAGCGCGCCATCGAACCCACGCTCGCGGAGATTCCGCCTGCGGTGCTCGATTCGGCAGAGCGCAACGAAGCGAGCTGGGATGACGTGACGATGATCGATCCGCTGGGGCTGGAAGTAGGCTACGGCTTGATCCAGCTGGTGGACGCACAATCCGATGGCGAGTTGCTGAAACGGATCAAGGGCATTCGCAAGAAGTTCGCGCAAGAGATCGGTTTTCTGCCACCCGTGATTCATATCCGCGACAATCTCGAGCTGCGTCCCAACGGTTACCGCATCGCGCTCAAAGGCGTGGAGATAGGTTCGGGCGAAGCGTTTCCGGGGCAGTGGCTGGCGATTAATCCCGGGCAGGTCAGCGCGGCGCTGCCCGGGGCGATGACGACCGATCCAGCGTTTGGTCTGCCCGCGGTCTGGATTGATATCTCGCGGCGCGAAGAGGCTCAGGTGTATGGCTACACCGTGGTCGATGCCAGCACCGTGGTGGCCACGCATCTGAATCATCTGGTGGTCACGCATGCCTCGGAGTTGCTCGGCCGTCACGAGGTCCAGTCGCTGCTAGACCGGGTGGCCAAAGACAGCCCGTCACTGGTGGAAGAACTGGTGCCGAAGGCGCTATCGCTGACGACCTTGCAAAAAGTGCTGCAAAACCTGCTCGAAGAAGGGGTGCCGATCCGCGATATGCGTTCGATTCTCGAAGCACTGGCCGAACACGCACCCAAACTCAACGATGCCCATGAACTCACCGCTGCTGTCCGGCTGGCGCTGGGGCGAGCGATTACACAGCAATGGTTTCCCGGTAACGGCGAGATGCAGGTGATCGGGCTCGATTCGAACCTGGAGCGTGTGTTGTCGCAAGCGCTATCGACGGGGCCGCACCCCGGCCTCGAACCCGGTCTTGCGCATAGCTTGCTGAACGAAGCGCAAAAAGCATTGATGTATCAGCAGGGCATGGGCTTGCCACCGGTATTGCTGGTGCAGCATGCATTGCGCCCGATGCTCGCGCGTTTCTTGCGGCGTAGTTTGCCGCAACTGAAAGTGCTCTCGTATGCCGAGGTGCCCGATACGCGCTCGATCAAGATTTCGACCTTGATCGGCGGCTGAGCACACGCGCTGAATTGCCCGAATTGCCCGCGTTTCCCCATCCTGATCCGGCAATCGCCCAAAGGCATGCCGCGAAATAATCGGGTTCATGGGAAGCGGTATCTTGCCGGCCCGCTCAACCGCATCGGGAGGCCAGTTTGAACATTCGTAAATTTGTCGGGGCGACGAGCCGTGACGCTCTACGGCTTGTGCGCGAAGCACTGGGCGCAGATGCCGTCGTGCTGTCGAACCGGACGCGTGACGATGGCTCGGTGGAGATCGCCGCAATGGCAGCGGGTGATCTGGCGACACTCACGCCACCAGGGGCAGCGGTGGCGTCCCAGTTCTCTCCAGCCCCTGTTATGCAGACCGCCGCCGCAGCGCCTGCCGCACGCCCCAATCCTTATGCCAGCGGGATGCCCGATGTGTTCGCCTCGGTGTTTGGCGCGAGTGCCGAACTGGCCAGCGAAGCATCAGCCGATGCTCTGCCGCAAGCGCGTGCTGCGCTGCCAGGTCAGAGCGCTCGCACGATGGCCGAAGCGAACCCCTGGTTGAGCGATTACGCACAAGCGTCTCCTGCGGAGCAGCCTGCGCATGTGGTGGGCAAACACGCCTCGTCGATCACGCCGGCCGATGCCGTCCGCAAAGGCTTGGGCGCACCGGGCGAACGCATCAGCGTGGCATCGTCGGTTGCGGCAAGCGAGACACCCGGATGGGCCCGTGAGGCTGCGCAGCGCGCGGCCCAGCGTGCCGCCCAACGCGCCACGCCTGATGACTCGGGCGGCTCTGAACCCCGTATCCCGGCGCATGCCTCTGCTGCCAGCCCGTCAGTTGCCGCGGTGAGCGAAGCCATCAAGACGCGCATGGAGCAAGTGGTGAACGACACCGTGATGCATGAGCTGGCGTCGATGCGCGAGATGATGGAAACGCATTTTGCTGGTCTGCAATGGGCGGAGCGTCAGCGCCGCAGCCCGATGCATGCTGCGCTGACACGGCAGCTTTTTGCCACGGGGTTTTCCGCACAACTGGTGCGCAAGCTGGTGGATAAGCTACCCGAGGTCGATCACCTGGACGCCGCGATGGCTTGGGTGCATTCGGTTCTTGAAACCAATTTGCCGGTGATGGCGAACGAAGACGCGCTTCTCGAACAAGGCGGCGTATTCGCCTTGATGGGGCCGACGGGGGCGGGCAAGACCACCACCACGGCCAAACTCGCCGCGCGTTGCGTGATGCGTTTTGGCGCGAGCAAGGTCGCGCTGCTGACGACGGACAGTTACCGCATCGGCGGACACGAACAGCTGCGCATCTACGGACGCATTCTGGGCGTCGCCGTCCATGCAGTGAAAGACACCGCCGATTTACAGCTCGCGCTCTCTGAGTTGCGCAACAAGCACATCGTGCTGATCGACACGATTGGCATGAGCCAGCGCGACCGCCTGGTTGCGGAGCAGATTGCCATGCTGTGCAACGCTGGACGACGCGTGCAGCGTTTGCTTTTGCTCAATGCGACGAGCCATGGCGACACGCTCAATGAAGTGGTTCAGGCATACCAGAGCACGGACGATACCGAACCGCTCGCAGGCTGCATTCTGACGAAGCTCGACGAAGCTACGCATCTGGGCAGCGCGCTTGATACCGTGATTCGCTATCGCTTGCCGGTGCATTACGTCTCGACTGGACAAAAAGTACCGGAAAACCTGTATGTCGCAACGTGCTCCTTTTTGCTGAAAAGTGCATTTTGTGTGCCGCGTGCGCACTCGCCGTTCGTTCCTGAGGACGATGATTTTCCCGGGTTGCTCTCCGAGCCTGCCGCGCGCGCAGGAGCCGATTTGCGCGAGGTTCGCTTTGGATAAATACGTCGCGGACCAGGCTGAAGGATTGCGCCGGATGCTGGCCCATAGCCGCTCGCGCGTTCTCGCGGTGGTCAGTGCAACAGCGGGTGCAGGGAGCACGACGGTTGTCGTCAATCTGGCGGCGGCGCTCGCGCTCCAGGGCAAGGATGTGCTGGTGCTTGATGAGAGCGTGGGCGGGTTATCGGTGAGCGCGATGCTTGGAGGCTTGCGCGGTGTGGGCCAGGCGAATGCCGTGCTGAATGGCGAAGCCGCCTTGGAGCAGGCTGCGGCACGCCATGCGCTGGGCTTTGCGGTGCTGGCGGCGCCTCATTGCATGACGGGCATGAGGGGCATGACGGGTGAGCCCGATGCATCTGCGGCAGCCATGGCGCCACGTTACGACGCCTTGCTGAATGGGGCGGCCGATATCGTGCTGATTGACGCCCGGCTCGACGCGCACGGCTCGCTGTCCGGGCTGGCATTGCAAGCGCATGACGTGATGCTTGTCACACGCGTAACAGCCGCTGAGATCACCGAAACCTATGCTTGCCTGAAGCGTTTGCACTACGTGCATGGGCTCGCCCAGTTCCGGGTGCTGGCCAATCACGTGCAGCGCGCAAGCAACGCGCAAACCGCTTTCCGTAATCTCGCGGCTGTGGCGGGCCGCTATCTCGGCATCGCGCTGGGAGATGCCGGCCACATCATGAACGATACGCAGATCGCACGGGCTCTGGCGTTATCGCGTTGTCTTGTGGAGGCGTTTCCGTCGACGCTGGCCGCCGCTGCGCTGCGTCAGCTGGCGGCCATCTTGATGCACTGGCCGCAACGCGAGACGTCACTTTTGCCTCATAGGCATCACGCAGAGATTGCCGTGAGCCCGCCACGGCACGCTGGGCAACCGCTCGCGCGGCACGCCTGAGGCCGCGCGGCATACGAACCAGGGGAAGGGGAGCACGATGTACAACGCTCAGGGAAAAATTTCCCAGGCTGATGTTCTAACTCAGTACGCACCCCTTGTGCGTCGGCTGGGCTTGCAACTGGTCGCGCGCATGCCGGCGAGTGTTGATCTGGACGATCTGATTCAGGCGGGGATGATCGGGTTGCTTGATGCGGCGACCCGTTACAAGGAAGACCAGGGCGCGCAGTTCGAAACTTACGCCAGCCAGCGGATTCGTGGCGCGATGCTCGACGAGTTGCGCAGTAGCGATTGGCTGCCACGCAGCTTGCGGCGCACTTCGCGCGAAGTCGAACGGGCGGTGCAAAAGGTCGAACAGCATGCGGGACGTGCCGCGAGCGAAAGTGAAATCGCCGATCACCTGAAGATGCCGCTGGATGAATACCAGACGCTTTTGCAGGAATTGCATGGCAGCCAGTTGATCTATTACGAGGACTTCGACCGCTCCGCTGAAGATGAGCCGTTTTTGGACCGTCATTGCGTGGACCGGGCCGATCCGCTTTCGGCATTGCTCGACGAGAGCTTGCGCGAGGCGCTGGTGGAAGCGATCGAGCGCTTGCCGGAGCGCGAGAAGCTCCTGATGTCGCTCTATTACGAACGCGGTATGAACCTGCGGGAAATTGGCGCGGTGATGGAAGTGAGCGAATCGCGCGTGTGCCAGTTGCATAGTCAGGCGGTTGCGCGTTTGCGCGCCCGGCTGCGCGAGGTGGCCTGGGTGAGTGCGGCTGCTTGAGCGTGGCTGCCTGAGTGCCTGCCTGAGCGCAGCCGCTCGGGACAGCACGGTGTTTTACAGCAGCATCGAGATATCTACCCAGGCAATGCCGGTGGTTTGCGCGTGATTCGGATGTGCCATGCAGAAGATCAGCCGTTTGCCATCCGGGAAAAACTTCGCGTGTTGCGCTTCGCCGAGAGCGGGGTCCGTCACCTGGGTGACGGTGCCTTTTTCGATGTTGTAGAGATAGAGCGCATAGCCCTTGCCGCCTCGGCCCGATTCGAAAACGATCGTGCGGCCATCGGGCGACCAGGCCGGAGCCCGGCCTTCGTGCGCCGAAGAGTACGCGCTGAGCGAGGCTGCGGTTTCGAGTGGCGAGCTCACGTAAGTGCCATTTTCATACTTGTTGATGAAAATGTAGTTTGCGTCCTGGTTGTAATGGCTCGACGGATTGCCGGGACTTGACCAGTTATCCACGATGGGCTGTCCGGCAAAAACAATTTGCGGCAAATCATTGGGCCCGATGGCCGGCATGCCGCCATACAGTGGAGCCCCTGTGCTCGCACTCGTGCCGCTGATATCAAGCGCGGCTGTCGCGCCGGTGCGATCGAAAACGGTGTTGCAGGGCTTGTGCGTGGCAGCGGGCCCGCTATTTTCCGCGACCAGCAAACTGCCATCGAGACTCCATTGTGGGTAGTCGTAGCCTTCCGTGCCGTTGAGCTGACGCGTCGTGACGCCATTGGCATCGACAATCCAGACGTGAATCGCATCGCCGTTTTTCATGCCGCTGAAGGCTACTTCGTTGGTGCGCCAGCACCATGCCGGACGCGTTTGCTGCATATCCGGGGCGTGGGCATCGAGTAAAAAGCGCACGGGCGTAGCCGCTGCATCGAGGTGGTTGAGCTGGTATAGCTGGGTCGGCCCGCCGCTAGCCTCGGAGCGCTCGAAAATCACAACCTCACCCGTCGCATTGATGGCGGGACGGTAATCGATCTTGCTGGTGTCGGTGGTCAGGAAATTCACGGCCGGAAAAGTGACTATCGGAGGATTGCCTCCATTGCCATTATTGCCACCGTTATTGCCGCCATTATTGCCACCGTTGTTGCCGTTGCCGCTATTGCCATTCGTCGAGGGCGTATCGACTTCACCGCCGCATGCCGCCAGCGTTGATAACCCCGCCCACGCCAAAAAATTTCGTCTTTTCATTTCTCTTCACCTGATCTGTCCGCTGACGCGCTGAGTGGCATGGGCGGCTATGTAGTGATCACTGCGCGTGAGGCGTTGTGCTCATGCTCCGTGACTGCTGTAACAAATCGCGTGAAAAGGTTCCGTTTTGCGGCAATCAATCGGGTTTACGCTCGCTCGGCGTGCGATGTCAGTGCGATGTCATTTCGCCGGGATGCGGCCGTCGGGGCCGTAAAGCGTCGTGGGCTCGGGCCGGACCACTTGCAGCGCGGCTAGCGCGCGGGCGTTGTAGTCCATGCGAGTGGCGATCAGCGCGCCATTGACAAGGTTTAATCCGCGGGCCTGTTCGATGGCTTCTTTCATTCGCGGCCAGAGTGCACCCAGCCTGGCATCGGCGCGGGCCGCCTGTTCCAGGCCCTCACGTCCCGCCGCAAAACCCAGTGCGGAGAGTTGCGCGTCCCGGGTTTGTTCCAGCCGGGCGAGCTGGCCAATCAAGGCCGTTTTTTGTTCAACGAGCGGCGGCAGTGATTCGGCGGGCGATAGCGCCGTGAGCGCGTGCTCTTCCTGAGCGAGCAAGACAGCAAAGGCCAGGACGGCGGCATGTTCATCGGTAACGGTGGCTAGCAGGGCGTCTTTCATCGCAGTTCGCTCGCAAAAAAACACGGGCCCGCGTATGACACGCGAGCCCGTGGGTTCCAGAAACAGATTGTGGCCCGGCGCGCGTGAGCGCACGCCATGGCGCCTAGGTGTTGCCGGGCGGCTCTTGCGGCAGCGCGCGGGTCATGCCCAGCATGCCGTCTGCGATCTTGCCGGCATCGGCCGTGAACGTGCCGTCCTTGAGCGATTGCTTGACCGATTCGACCTGAGCCATGTCGATATCGGCTTCGCCTGACGCCGCCAGGCTGAGTAGTTCTTCCGCGAGTCCCGACAGCTGTACGCGCGCGTCGCCGCGGGCTGTGCCCAGGCTGGCGGCCGGTGCCGTCTGGCGGGATGCCGTGCCAGACGCGGTCTCGCTGCTGGGCGAGCGCGTGAGCGCCGAACTGGCTGGGGCGGGTGTGTGGGAGGTGGGATCGATAGTCACGATGGGCTTTCCGAACGGTATGACTCTTATAACGACAGTCACGAAACGAAACTTTAGCCCAAAACATCACAGACGGATCTCCACTGTCGAGCCGTCTTTGACGATGCCCGTAATGATCTGCCCTGCCGCGGTTTTTACGCGTACAGGTTGGCCTGGAGTGGCATTGTTCAGCGCATTGCCTTCCGCCGAGATCGCAAAGCCCGTGCCTTGCGCGACCACCCGCACCGATTGCCCGATGGAGACCGCCAGGGCGCTCTTCAGCATGTCCCGCCGCAGCGGTAGCCCGGCGGCGATGCGCATCAGCGCGACCGAACCGATCGCTTGCGAGGGCTCGGTGATGACGGCTTGCGGCAGCAAGGTGAGATCGCCTTCTCGCGCCACGAGATCGGTGGCGCTGAGCAACTCGCCGGGTGCGATGGCGCGGGCGGCCAGGTAATAGCTGGCGTGAATCGAGATACGGGCTTGCAGATAGAGCGTCCACGGACGCTCGCCGACGCAGCGCATACCCACTGTGGTGCGGCCCCAGACGCGGGCCCCGTTGGGCAGGAAGGGCTCGGGCGCGGGGCAGGCGGCGAGGCCGCGCGGGAAGATTTTGGCGATGCTGATTTCGACTTTGCCGGGGAGCCCCGTGATTTGCTGCTGGAGAAAGGCGAGTGCGATCTGGCGCAGGGCTTCGCTGTCTTGCTGGCCTGCGGGCGTGCTGCTGGGCATGGGCGCGGCCGCGGTGCGAAGCGGTGGGCGTGGCAGGGACTGGGCGACGGGCGCGTTTTGCGAGGTCGAAGGGGATGAGGCACGGGCATGGCCAGCCGGGGCGCTCGCGGTTTTTTGCAAGGTGCTCGCGCCGGGCCGGACGAGGCCCGGAGGGGTGTTTGCGCTTGGCGGTGCGTTGACGCCAGCCGTGTCATTGGTTGAATTCACCACCACAGAAGTCACGGCGTTGACATTGACGTAGCCGTTTGCCGCCGTCTCGCCTCGGCCTGGAATCACGATGGCATCGCTGGCCTGCATGGCCTGAGTAAAGCGTTCGGGGGCCGGCTCGGGATGAGTTAACTGAACGGGCGGGGTGCTATTCGATGAGGTGGCACGCGTCTCGTGTGCCTCTGTTTCTGTCGCTGCTGTCATGCGCGTGGCCAGCCGGGCGAGTGCGGCGGGATCGCGTTCAGCCGGACCTGGAATCACGATGGGCGCGTCAGCGCCTTCTGTCGTTTGCGCGCGGACACTCAACGGTGCCACTAACGCGGTCGTCAACAGCACCATGCCAAGCCCAGGTGCCATGCGGCCGAACGTACGCGCCGCGGTCTGGCAAGACGTGCGGCACGCGGCAGCGAAAGCAGACAGGGCGGCCATTGTTGATCTCCATCGAACGCAAGAGGACGCATCGCATTCTAGAGGGCCAGGGGGGCGGGCAAACGTCGAATAGAGGCGCGCTTTCCCGGCTATTCATCCGATTGCACGGCGAGCGCGGCTCATAAGATGCTGTACATGCGAAAAGGCTTTTCCAGCCTCGCGCGCTGCTGTTTCGAGTGGCGCCTGGGCGAGCCATAAGCCACGCCTGCAACTGGACTGAATGGAGATGCTGATGCTGGACAAACTCGATGCTGAATTTGCCTTTGGCCGTGAAGCGCTCGGCGTTCGGGCACATCGCCAGGCGTTGCTCTCGTCGAATATTGCTAATGCCGATACGCCGGGTTACCAGGCGCGCGATGTCGATTTCGCTGCTTCGCTGGCAGGCGCGCTCAAGCGCGCCGGAGCGGCAGACAGTAGCGTGAGCGGGATGAGCGCGCCGGGCCAGGCGGCTGCGGCAGGGGTGAGCGTGGTATTGGCGACGACTTCGCCGGGGCATTTGCCTGGGAACGGGCGGGCTGCCGCCAGCGCCAGCGACGACTACGGCAAGTTGCTGTATCGCACGCCGGTGCAACCCGCGCTCGACGGCAACACGGTTGATCTCGATATCGAGCGCGTGCAGTTCGCCGATAACGCGCTGCACTATCAATCGGGCATGACGGTGGTTTCGCAACAGATCAAGACGATGCTCGCGGCGATCACCTCGGGCACTTAATAGCGCGACGCACACGGTCGGGCGCGCACGGTGTGAACACAGGACAAGGAGCGGGTAATCATGGCAACGATGACGAGTATTTTCGAGGTCGCAGGTTCAGCACTGACGGCGCAATCGCAGCGGCTCAACGTGGTGGCATCGAATCTGGCGAATGCCGAGAGCGTCACCGGCCCCGACGGCAAACCCTATAAGGCCAAGCAGGTGGTGTTCGCGGTGCAACCTGCGGGCGGAGGCTACACCGAGTCGGGACAGCAGGTCGGTGGTGTGCGTGTCAGCCGCGTGATCGACGATCCGTCACCCATGAAGACTTCCTACGAGCCCGGCAATCCGGCAGCCAATGCCGAGGGCTATGTGACGCAACCCAACGTTAATCCGGTGCAGGAGATGGTGAACATGATCTCTGCCTCGCGCTCGTACCAGGCCAACGTCGAAACGCTGAACACCGCTAAGCAGCTCATGGCGAAGACCCTCACGATCGGCACTTCCGGCGCTTGAGTGAGTGCCTGAGCGCCGCCTTCCCGAGTCCCGGCTTTTTCCTGTTTTTCCACGCCTTGCATCCGCCCCGCAGCCCTTGAGGAGACTGAATTGACAACCCAAACCACCATCGGCGGCAACGGCGCGGCCGTGTCGGAGCAGTTGCTGGACACGATGAATGGTACGAACAAAAGCACCGGTACCCGTGCGGGCAGCAACACGCTGGCGGGCAATTCGCCGGCTGATCTGCAAGACACTTTCTTGCAACTGCTGATGGCGCAGATGAAAAATCAGGATCCGACGAATCCGATGGACAGCTCGCAGATGACCTCGCAGATTGCTCAGATCAACACCGTCACCGGCATCGGCCAGTTGAATGCTTCGCTGGCTTCGCTGTCGACGCAGCTCACGGCGGGGCAGCAAACCCAGGCGGCGGCGCTGAAGCAAAGCGTTGTGTTGACACCGGGCAACGCCATGGCCGTGGCAGATGGCAAGGCCACGCCTGTTGGCGTGCAACTGGCCAGTGACGCAACCAGCGTCAAGATTGAAATCAGGAATTCAGCGGGCCAGATCGTCAAGACACTCGATCTCGGCAACCTGAAAGCCGGTACGGTTCCCGTGGCCTGGACGCCGATCGATGATGCGGGCAATCCGCTGCCGGATGGCAACTACACCATTACCTCGAGCGCGACGATTGGTGGCAAGACGGGCGTGCCGACCACGCTGACCGCAGCCCAGGTGCTGGGTGTCGTGCGGCAGGCCGATGGCACTGCGGGGCTGGTGCTGTCGAACGGCAGCACGATCGGGTTGAATGGCGTCGCCGCGATTCTTTAAGCGCCGGGCTTTTTAGGCAGTCATGCAGTCATGCAGTCATGCAGTCATGCAGTCACGCATTCATGCATCAACGTCGGCGACGACGATCCTGACACGGAGATCATCATGGGTTATCAGCAAGGTTTGAGTGGTTTGGCCGGTGCGTCAAACGATCTCGATGTGATTGGCAATAACATCGCTAACGCCAACACCACAGGTTTTAAACAAGGGGATGCGAAATTCGCCGACGTCTATGCCAATTCGGTGGCGACGACCGTGAATACCCAGATCGGTCTCGGCACACGGCTAGCGTCGGTCGACCAGCAGTTCACACAGGGCACGATCAACACGACCAACCAGGCGCTGGACGTAGCGATCAACGGCAATGGCTTTTTCCAGATGTCAGGCAGCGGCGGGTTGACGTATAGCCGCGATGGGTCGTTCAAGCTCGACAAGAGCGGCTACATCGTCAATAGCTCGGGTTTGCAACTGATGGGCTATGCAGCGAATGCGGCCGGGGTCATCAACACCGCGCAAACGGTGCCACTGAACATTCCCACGGCGAATATCGCGCCTGTCGCCACAGGCACGATTACCGGTGTCTATAACCTGAATGCGCAAGACGATCTGCCCGCTACCACCACTTTCAGCCCGACTGATCCGACGAGCTACAACTATCCGACGACGGTGCAGGTGTATGACACGCTCGGTGGCTCGCAGCAAGTCAACATGTACTTCGTGAAGACCGCGACGGGCGCATGGGATGTCTATGCGGGTGCGGCAAGCGGCACGACGGCGAAGATCGGTAGCGCCAAGTTCGATACTTCCGGCAGGCTTGTCAGCACGGCGGATAGTTCCGGGAATCCGACAAAGGACGCGTTGACGTTTGATTTTTCCGTGCCAAACAGCGATGGCTCGGTGACGCCGCAAGATCTGAAGCTGAACATCACAGGCACCACGCAATTTGGTGGCAAGAACGGAACCAATAACCAGGATCAGGACGGCTTTGCCTCGGGTCAGCTCACCGGGTTTGCCATCGGCGACGATGGCGTGGTGATGGGCAAATATTCGAATGGCCGCACGACGGCGTTAGGCCAGGTCGTGCTGGCTAACTTCAACAACCAGAACGGCCTCGTGAACCTCGGCGGCAACCAGTATGCCGAAAGCTCGGCGTCGGGGGTGCCGCAAATCTCCGCGCCGGGCAGCACCAATCATGGGGTCTTGCAGGGCGGCGCGCTGGAAAACTCGAATGTCGTCCTGACTAACCAGCTCGTCGATCTGATCACGGCGCAACGCAATTACCAGGCGAACGCGCAGACAATCAAGACGCAGCAGGCTGTCGATAACACGCTGATCAACCTGTAAGCGGCGACATCATGGACCGGATGATCTACACCGCGCTGACTGGGGCTTCCGAGGCGCTGGAGCAGCAAGCTGTAGTGGCGAACAACCTGGCGAATGTGTCGACCACCGGGTTTCGCGCGCATCTCGCGGCATTTCGTGCGGTGCCGATGGGCTTTGGCGATGGCAGCTCACCTGACGCGGCAGCGGACACGACCCGTACCTTTGTGCTGGCCTCGACGCCTGGCGCCGATTTCACCTCCGGCCCAATCGAGCAGACCGGCAACCTGCTGGATGTCGCGGTACAGGGGCGAGGCTGGCTCTCGGTGCTGGATGCCAATGGTAACGAAGCCTACACCCGGGCAGGCAACTTGCATGTCGATCAAAACGGCCAACTGGTGACCGCGGCAAACTTTCAGGTGCTGGGCGTGGGTGGACCACTGGCCGTGCCGCAAGGTGCGCAAGTGACGATCGGCAGTGATGGCACGTTGTCTGCGCTTGTGCCAGGCGACCCGCCAACGGCTATCGCCATCGTCGATCAGCTCAAGCTGGTGAATCCAGAGCCGGCACAGCTCAAACGCGGCGACGATGGGCTCTTTCGTCTTGCTGATGGCAACCCCGCTGAAGCGGACCCCGCCGTTGTGCTTGTACCGAAATCGCTTGAGGGCAGCAATGTGAATTCGGTGGCAGCCATGGTTGCGATGATTGCCAATGCCCGCCAGTTCCAGATGCACACCAAATTGCTTGAATCGGCCACTCAGAACGACCAGGCGGCTAACCGGCTGCTGAGCGTCAACTAAACCGCGGATGCCGCCAGAACCCTCTGGATGCCTGACTGAAGGACAAGGAAAACCATGAACCGCTCACTCTATATCGCCGCCACCGGGATGAATGCGCAGCAAGCGCAGATGGACGTGATCTCGAACAACCTGGCCAACGTCAGCACGAATGGCTTCAAGGCATCACGCGCGGTGTTCGAAGATTTGCTGTATCAAACCACGCGCCAGCCGGGGGCGAATTCGACCCAGCAAACCGATTTGCCTTCCGGTATTCAGGTTGGCACCGGGGTGCAGCAAGTGGCCACGGAGCGGCTGTATACCCAGGGCAACCTGCAGCAAACCGGCAATTCAAAAGATGTGGCGATCAACGGTCAGGGTTTTTTTCAGGTGTTGATGCCCGATGGAACCAATGCCTATACGCGCGATGGTTCGTTTCAGACGAACGCGCAAGGACAACTGGTCACGTCCAGCGGCTACCAGGTGCTGCCCGCGATTACGCTGCCGCAAAATTCAACGTCGCTGACGATTGGCAGCGATGGCGTGGTGTCGGTCACGCAGGCGGGATCGAGCAATAGCGTGCAGATTGGCTCGCTCCAGGTGGCGACGTTTATCAATCCGGCGGGTCTTGAAGCCCGGGGTGAAAACCTGTTCGTCGAAACCACCGCCTCGGGCCCTCCCAATGTGTCGCAGCCGGGTTTGAATGGCGCGGGTTCGCTGAATCAGGGCTATGTCGAAGCCTCGAATGTGAATGTGGTGCAGGCGCTGGTGGACATGATCCAGACTCAGCGCGCGTATGAGATCAACAGCAAGGCGGTGACGACATCAGGCCAGATGCTGCAAACGCTGACCCAGATGCAGGCTTGAGCGGTGGGCTTGGGCATGCCCCAACACAAGCAGCGTACGAGCCCGAAGGACCGCCGCTGCGAGCGCAAAAGACGCAAAAGCATCAGCACACAGGTAGGGTTTATGTCGTACTTTCATTCCACGGCAGCGCGCATCAGGCCGTATTTCGTCCAGCGGCTGGCGCTTTCCGTGCTGCTGGCGGGCCTGCTTGGCGGCTGTGGTCTCGTGCCGAAAGAGCCGATCATCCAGCAGCCGATGACCGCTGCGCCACCCATTCCGCCACAAGCCCAGACGCCTGGCTCGATTTACAACCCGGGCTACGCTGGGCGGCCGTTGTTCGAAGACCAGCGCCCGCGCAACATTGGCGACATCCTGACCATCGTCATTGCGGAAAACGTCAACGCGACCAAATCGTCGGGAGCCAATACCAATCGTCAGGGCAGCACCAATCTGGCCGTGCCGACAGCGGGTTTCCTGCCCGGTTTTTTTAGCCGGGCCAACCTCGATGCCACCGGCGCGAACAAGTTCCAGGCGAACGGTGGCGCGAATGCCTCCAATACATTTAACGGCACGATTACCGTCACCGTCACGAATGTCTTGCCGAATGGCAACCTCGTCGTGAGCGGTGAAAAGCAGATGCTGATTAATCAGGGTAATGAATTCGTGCGTTTTTCCGGAGTGGTCAATCCGAACACCATCTCCGGGGTCAACTCGGTGTATTCGACCCAGGTTGCTGACGCGAAGATCGAATATTCCGCCAAGGGTTACATCGACGAGAGCCAGAACATGGGCTGGTTGCAGCGTTTCTTTCTGAATGTGTCGCCATGGTGATCCCAAGCCCGATGCGGGCGCGTTTGCGCTCGCCGCTTTTTAAAGCCGCACTCGCGGCGGCGCTGGTGTTCGCGCCGCTAACCGGTGCACAGGCTGAGCGGCTGAAAGATCTCGTGTCGATTCAGGGCGTGCGCGATAACCCGCTGATCGGTTATGGCCTGGTCGTCGGTCTCGACGGCACGGGTGACCAGACGATGCAAACGCCCTTTACGACGCAAACGCTCGCCAACATGCTGGCGAACCTCGGCATCTCGATTAATAACGCCAGTGCCAATGGGAGCGGCGGTTCGATGTCGAACATGCAACTGAAGAACGTCGCGGCGGTGATGGTTACCGCGAAGCTGCCACCGTTCGCACGCCCTGGCGAAGCTATTGACGTCACGGCTTCGTCGCTGGGCAATGCCAAGAGCCTGCGCGGTGGCACGCTGCTGCTGACGCCGCTCAAGGGCGCCGACGGCCAGGTGTATGCGCTGGCGCAGGGCAATCTGGCCGTTGGCGGCGCGGGCGCGAGCGCCAACGGCAGCAAGGTGCAGGTGAATCAACTGGCCGCCGGACGTATTACGGGCGGCGCGATTGTCGAGCGCGCGGTGCCCACGATGGTCACGCAAGCCGGCACGATGCAGCTCGAACTCAACGAGATGGATTACGACACGACACAGCGCATTGTGGGTGCGGTGAATCGCACGTTTGGCGAGGGCACGGCGAATGCGCTCGATGGCCGCACGATCCAGCTGCGTGCCCCGGCCGATGCGGCGCAGCAGGTGGCGTTCATGGCGCAACTGCAGAACCTCGATGTGAAGCCGGCCCAAGCCTCAGCCAAGGTGATCCTGAATGCGCGCACGGGTTCGATCGTGATGAACCAGATGGTGACGCTACAAAACTGTGCGGTTGCACACGGCAATCTCTCGGTGGTGATCAATACGCAACCGGTGGTGAGCCAGCCCGGCGCATTCTCGAACGGACAAACAGTCGTGGCGCAGCAATCGCAGATTCAGATGAAGCAGGACAACGGCGCGCTGAGGTATGTAACAGCTGGTGCCAATCTGGCTGAGGTCGTGAAGGCGCTGAACGCATTGGGGGCGACGCCTGCCGACCTGATGTCGATCTTGCAGGCGATGAAAGCCGCAGGCGCTTTGCGCGCCGACCTCGAAATCATCTAACGAAGGCACGCGATGAGCAGCGATCCGAATCAAATTGCCAATGATCTAAGCCAGCGTTTTGCACTCGATGTGCAAGGTTTCGCCAAAATGCGCGCGCAAGCCGTTGCGTCACCGCAAGCGGGAATCAAGGCTGCCGCGAAGCAGTTCGATGCGGTGTTTGTGCAGATGATGCTCAAGAGCATGCGTGATGCAACGCCATCGGAGGGCCCGTTCGATTCGCGCGATAGCGCGGCCTACACCTCGATGCTGGATCAGCAGCTCGCGCAGCAGATGTCGGCCAAAGGCGTCGGCGTGGCCGATGCGATGCTCAAACAGTTGATGCGCAATGCAGGCGGTGCGATGGGCACGGCTGGAGCCGATGGGGCGATGGGCGATACCAACGCAGGCAACGTCGCGGCGATGAATGCTCTCGCCAAGGCATATGGCAATGCGGCAGCAACGAATGCATTGGGCGCATCGGGCATGGTCCAGGGCAAAGGTTATTCGGCCAATAGCGCGCTCACCCCTGCCGTTGGCGCCACGCTTGGCGGCGATACCGCACCGCATGTCACGGCTTTCGTGGACAAGCTGGCGGGTGCGGCACAAAGCGCGAGTGCCGCGACGGGCATTCCCGCACGTTTTATCGTCGGCCAGGCAGCGCTCGAATCAGGCTGGGGCAAGCGCGAAATCATGCGCACCGATGGCTCGACGAGCCACAACGTTTTCGGCATTAAAGCAGGTAAGGGCTGGAGTGGGCCGACTGTCGCTACGACGACGACCGAATATGTGAACGGCCAGCCGCGCCGCACGGTGGAGAAATTCCGTGCGTATGGCTCATATGCCGAAGCCATGACGGATTACGCCAGTTTGCTCAAGAACAATCCGCGCTACGCCCAGGTGCTGGACGCGGGCCAGGACGTACATGGTTTTGCGCATGGCATGCAGCGGGCGGGTTACGCCACGGATCCGCAGTACGCCAGAAAACTGATTTCGATCATGCAAAAGCTGGGGTGAAACCCGCACGAGTTTGGGGCGGGTTGTTCATCTCCGGGCCGCTTTTTTGACGGCGGAGCACTGAGGGGTTTGGGCTAAATTTATCTTTCAATCGGGTTGGCTCGCCCCGTGTCGAGGCATCTTGTACAGAAGCCAGAGAGATGTGTTTTAGGCCTGTTTCCGGATGTGAGAATTTTATATTTTTGGCCAGAAAATAATGCCATTAATTCATTAAGAAAAACGATATTTCCAGGTGCTCGGGTCGCCAGCGTTATTATTCATTTTGATTAAATTATCAGGGCTTGAGGATTTTGGAATGGATTGATGTCATTGCCTATGGTGGACCTGATGCCATAAAGCAGGAATGATGTCTGTAAAAAATGCGACATATATATTTCTGTGTCAGCCAGGTGTTATTTAATTACTTTTTTTAAGAACTTTTCCTGATGAATTTATTAAGTTGAATTCTTAGGTAAAGTCTCAGGGATAGTGTCGTGAAATTTCCTGGAAATGCCTGATCTCTTTCGGCTTGAGGTTAAAGAAATAAGCTAATTTTATCTTTTCATGGGTTCTTAGGAGAAGTCCTATTGGGCCGGGTGAGGTCTGCCAGAGATAGTGGGATGGATGGGTTTGAACCACTTCTCACTTTTTCTGGAGACGATAACGTGAACAGGATTTACCGGACGATCTGGAGCGCTGCAACACAGACATGGGCTGTCGCGTCGGAACTGGCCAAGGCGGGTTCAGAGGGCAGTCCTGGCAAAGACAAAAACAAAGACGCCGATCGTCACAGCCGGAAAAAACGCGTGGCGCTTGCCACGTCCATAGCGCTTGCATCCGGTATGGCTGGGGTTGCTTCCAACGATGCATGGGCGAGCGATGTAAGCGACGATTCCTCCGGCGGCTATACCGAGACCCGCAACGAAAGCGATGTGCCGGGCTATCACCCGACGGAAGCCGGCAATACGGTTCAACATGCGGCTCAACGCACGGCTCAACGCACGGCTCAACACGCAGCTCAAAACCCCGCGCCCAGCACGGTGACAGGCAATCTGAAGAGCGCCGTGACCAATTCGCCTGCCGTGGCGAACAGCACGAAAGCCCTGGCCGATGCGGCGACGGCCGGCTTCTCGCGCCCGGCGGCAAGTGCACCTGTCGCGCATATGCTGGCCGCATCGCCTCCACCGTTGTCGGATTTCATGATGTTGAGCACGAATGTTGATGGCGGGGCCACCAACATCACAACCGGCGTCACGAATTCGATGACAATCGGGCCCAGATCTACAGTGAAAGGCTCGTATTCCATGGCCGTCGGGATTGGCGCTGCGGTGAACATGGACAACGGAACCGCTCTTGGGCGAGATGCGACCGTGGTCGATAAGGATGGAACGGCAATCGGGATGATGGCGACAACGGGTCTGGGCTCAGTTGGCGCTGTAGCGATCGGCAAGCTGGCCAATGCGGTTGGCGCGAACTCGCTGGCCATCGGCACCGGGTCTACCGCGAACGGCGTCAACTCACTGGCGTTAGGGACGAAAGCTCTGACGTCAGCTGCAAACGCAATTGCGCTCGGGACGAATTCGCTGGCTGACCGGGAGAGCGTAGTTTCCGTTGGCAACGCCACCGTACAGCGGCAAATCATCAACATGGCGGCGGGCACGCAGGCCCATGATGCCGTGAACGTTGACCAGTTCAAAGGCGTGGTTTCAGCGCTCGGCGGCGGGGCCGCGCTGGATGCGAGCGGTAGCGTCAAGGCGCCTGCCTATACGGTGGCGGGTAGCACGTATAACAACATAGGCGCCGCGCTGAACGCGGCGGCAGGAGCGAGCCAGCCGGATGCCGTGGTGTACGACTCTTCCGCTCACGACAAGCTGACGCTGGGCGGTGGCGCGACGGGCGCCGTGATCACCAATCTCGGGGCGGGCAAGTTGGCGGCGGACAGCAGTGATGCGGTCAATGGGGCGCAACTCTTCAGCACCAACCAGGACGTTGGCCGTCTCAACTCGACTGTGGACAAACTCCGCAGGGGCAAGGATGGCCTGATTCAGCAAGATTCGGTGAGCCGAAACTTCTTCGTGGCGGGCGCGCTGGACGGCGAGGCGGTGGATTTTTCCGGTATCGCGGGCGTGCGTGAGCTAACCGGCGTGATGGCGGGCAAGGCGGATACGTCTGCGGCCAACGTCGGTCAGCTCAAGGGTGTGGCGGCCTCGTTGGGCGGTGGGGCAGGTTTCGATGCCAATGGCGCGTTCCACTCGCCGACTTACACCGTGCAGGGTGGCCAGCAAACCTCGGTCGACGGGGCGCTCGGTGCGCTTGATAACAGCGTGTCTTCGCTGGCAACGCAGATCAACGGTGCGGGTCTCGGGATCGTGGCGCAAAACCCGGTGAGCCGCGATATCACTGTGGGTGCGACGGCGGATGGCACGCGTATCAATTTCGCGGGCACGGCGGGAAGCCGCGTGCTGGCCGGGGTTCGCGCAGGCGGCGTCAGTGCGGCTAGCGATGAGGCGATCAACGGTGCGCAACTGTATGCCAATGCCAGCAGCATGGCTGCGATGATGGGCGGTGGCGCGGCGGTCAATCCCGATGGCACGTTCAGCAAGCCGGTATTCACGCTGGGCGGTACGACGCTCAATAACGTGGGTGACGCGCTCAGCCAGCTCGACGGACGCGTGAGCAAAAATAGCAGCGACATCACCACGTTGCAGACAACCGTCAACACGGGCGGGGGGCGCGCCCTCAATGCCGTGCAATACGATTCAGCGGCGCATGACAAGGTCACATTCGGCAATGCGGGCGGCTCGAAGGTCAAGCTGACACATCTGGATGACGGCGAACTGTCGGCTAACAGCACCGATGCGGTGACCGGCGGACAACTCTTCAGGACGAACCAACGCGTGGATACCTTGACGGGTGTGGTGCAGAACACGATGACCACGGGTTCCGCATCTATTGCGGAAGGGCCCGTGGATGCCGCCATCGGCAAGAGGCCCGCTGTGGCGACAGAAGCCGGATCGGTCGCGCTGGGCAATGGTTCGGTGGCGGATCAGGCCAATACGGTGTCCGTGGGCGCGGCGGGTAACGAACGCCGCATCGTGCACGTTGGCGATGCCCAGCAACCTACGGATGCTGTCAATCTGCGGCAGTACCAGCAAGGGCTCGCGGGCGTCGCGCGCCACGCTTACGCGGGCGTGGCAGCGGCCACCGCGCTGACGATGATTCCCGATGTCGATCTGGGACGCACCATCGCGGTTGGCGTGAGCACCGCGAATTACCGCGGTTACCAGGCCGGAGCGCTGGGGATCTCGGCGCGCGTCAACCCCAATATCAAGGTGAAAGTGGGCGCGGGCCTCAGTGCGTCGGGCTCGTCGGTTGGCGGCGGTGCATCGTATCAATGGTGAGTCTGTTGCCGTTCCCCGCGTGGGTGAATGGTGAGCAGTGAACGGCTGAACTGAAGCTGCAATCCATCACTGCAGAGCCGAAGACAGCGTCCATGCCGAAGCAGGCATGGACGCTGTTTTTTTGCGCGGGTTTTTTCGCTTCAGATGGACAAAACGGTCTATCAACCCCTTAACTTTCTGGGCAGCCTGCCGATATCACGTCTGTTCCCGCAACATGGCGGCCGATTTGAGCGGCGGCCCATCAGGATGAAGCATGCCAGGCGACCTGTTCAATATTGCCCTTAGTGGTCTTAACGCAGCCCAGTGGGGCCTGACGACGACCGGCCAGAACATCAGCAATGCGGCAACGCCGGGTTACTCGGTGGAGCGTCCGATCTTTCAGGAAACGGCAGGCTTGTATAGCGGTTCGGGTTATATGCCGCAGGGCGTTTCGGTCACGACGGTGCAGCGCCAGTACAGCCAGTATTTGACCGATCAGTTGAACCTCGCGCAAACGAATAGTGGGGCATCGTCGACCTACTACGCGCTGATCGCTCAACTGAATAATCTGGTCGGCAGTCCGACCGCAGGGATCTCGAGCGCGATCACGGGTTATTTCACGGGCCTGCAAGGCGTGGCCAACGATGCGGGCAGCCAGGCCGCGCGTCAGACGGCGATTAGCAACGCACAAACACTCGCCAACCAGATCAATGCGGCGGGTCAGCAATACGGCCAGTTACGCCAGACCGTCAACACGCAGTTGAGTGACACGATCACGCAGATCAACAGCTACAGCGCGCAAATCGCCAAACTCAACGAACAGATCGCAGCTGGCAGCACCGGTGGCCAGCCGCCGAACCAGCTGCTTGACCAGCGCGATCTGGCGGTGTCGAAGCTGAGCCAGCTCACGGGTGTGCAAGTCGTGCAAAGCGGCACGAGCTACAACATTTTCATGAGCAACGGGCAAACGCTCGTTGCCAACGAAAAAAGCTTCAACCTGGGGGTGGCGACCTCGGAGTCTGATCCGACCGAGTTGTCCGTCACCTATCTTGGCCTCGCAGGCGCCAACCCCGCTCCCGCACCGCAGACGCTGCCCGACAAGCTTGTCACGGGGGGCACGCTTGGCGGGCTGTTGGCGTTTCGCCGTGAAACGCTCGATCCCGCGCAGGCGCAACTGGGTGCCATCGCCGTGAGTTTTGCGGCCCAGGTCAATGCGCAAAACGCATTGGGCATCGATTTGTCGGGCAATCCGGGTGGAGCGTTGTTCACGGTGGGCGAGCCGCTGGTGTATGCCAGCCAGAAAAACACCGGCGGGGCAACGCTGGCCGCGAGCCTGAGCAACCCTTCCCAGCCGCCGACGAGCGATTACACGTTGTCTTACGACGGCGCGTTATACACGCTCACGGACAAGGCCAGCGGCAAGGTGATCGGTACCGCGAGCGATTTGACCAACCCCATCGGCGGGATGCAGTTCAACGTGAGCGGCACGATGGCCGCAGGAGATTCGTTCACCATTGCCCCGACACGCGGCGCACTCAATGGTTTTGGGTTGGCCACCACGAACGGCTCGGCCATTGCCGCGGCTTCGCCGGTACTCGCCAGCGCGGGCGCAACCAATAGCGGCAGCGGCACGATCACGGCGGGCAGTGTGACGGCGGGTTATGCGCTCCCCTCGGCGCCGGTCAAGCTGACCTACGATTCGGCGACCGGGCAGATGACCGGTTTTCCGCCGAATTCGGTGGTGACGATTGCGGGCACCCCGCCTACGACCATCACGATCGACGCCACCGGCAGCACCCCTGTGCCCTATAACCCAGCCACGGGCGCGGCACTGACGATCAATAGCGCGACGACTCCTGCACCCGCAGGCTCGATGAATGGCGTGAGCTTCACGTTGAGCGGGCGCCCGGCGAATGGCGATACGTTCTCGATTGGCGCGAACACGGGCGGCGGCAACGACGGTCGTAATGCCCAGGCCATGTCGAACCTGGTCAATGCCACTGTGCTCAACGGTGGCACCTCGACCTTGACGGGCGCCTATGCCAATTACGTCAATGGGATCGGCAACCAGACCAACCTGATTCAAGGCACCAGCAAGGCCCAGGCTTCGCTCGTGACGCAAATCACCAGCGCCCAGCAATCGGTATCGGGCGTGAACGTGAATGAGGAAGCGGGGAACCTGTTGAAATACCAGCAGCTTTACCAGGCCAACAGCAAGGTGATTCAGACCACCTCCACGTTGTTTCAGACGTTGCTCGGCATCTTTCAGTGAGGCGTTGAATCATGCGTATGTCGACCAGTGAATTTTTCTCGCTCAACGTGAACTCGATGAGCGAGCAGCAAAGCGTTTTAGGGCAGCTGTATCAGCAGATTGCGACGGGGGTGAGCCTGAGTACGCCCTCGGATAACCCGCTTGGGGCAGCGCAGGCGGTACAGCTCAGCATGCAGGGGGCGGCGCTGGCGCAGTATTCGCGCAACCAGGACACGGTTCTCGCCTCGCTGCAAAGCGAAGACACCACGCTCGGCGAAGTCAGCAGCGTGCTGCAAAACATCAACACGCTACTGGTGCGGGCGGGAGATGGTTCGCTCAACGATGGCAACCGCAGTGCGATCGCAACCGAGCTGCAGGGGCTGCGCAACCAGTTGATGACGCTGGCCAATGCCACGGACCCTCAAGGCAACTTCCTGTTCGCGGGGTTCAAAACCACGGCCCAGCCGTTTTCCGTCGATGCCAGCGGCGCGGTGATTTATACCGGCGACACGGGCTCGCGCGATATTCAGGTATCTGACACCCGCCAGATCGCGTCGAGCGATAACGGTGTCACAGTGTTTAGCGGCGTCGCGGCGGTGGGCACCACGTCGATTCCGGCGGGCAATCCCGCCAATACCGGCAATGGTGCGATTGGCGGCGTGAGCACTAACAACGCGGGAGATCCCGCCAATGCGCATGCCTATCTGATTACGTTCGCGGGCACCGCACCCGCTATCACTTACACGGTGACCGATCAAAGCACGGGTGTTGTTAGCGCAGCGCAGCCTTATACCTCGAGCGCCGGCATCACGCTGGGCGGCCAGAGCGTGACGATCAGTGGCACACCTGCCGCGGGCGACAGCTTTACCGTGACGCCTGCCACCCAGGCCGGTACGGATGTCTTCGCCAATATCGATGACATCGTGTCCGCGCTGCAAACCCCGACGGGCAGTGCGGCAGCCGTGGCGAACCTGACCAATGCGTTAAGCAGCGCGATGGGCAAGCTGAAGAACACGATGAATAACGTGGTGACCGTCCAGGCCTCGGTGGGGGGCCGAGAGCAGGAAGTGCAGGCGCTTCAGACGGTGACGCAAGCCAGCGTCTTGCAGACTAAAAGCAGCCTCGCAGATCTCACGACCACCAACCTGACGGCGACGATCAGCCAATACTCGCTGGCGCAATACGCGTTGCAGGCCGCGCAGCAAGGCTTTATGAAAATTCAGGGCATGTCGCTGTTCAATTACATGGGAAATTAATTCGCGCAGGGTGCCCTGGCCTTTTCTGATCTTTCCTGATCTTTCCAGGGCATTCGCCTGTTTAAACCTGGTTGGACGGCGTGTGCGTCACGCCTGCGACAGAAAAGCGCTCACGCGCTCATTTCAAATACTGTCCAGCGTGCGGATTTTTCAGCTGAAGCTAGCCGCGATGCGTCCCATATGCTCAATGCCGCTTTCAAACATGCGGGCGAAAAACGGAATCATATTGGGCGTCATCAGCTGGATGAGCAGGAGCCCAACGAGCATCGTCAAAGGAAAGCCAATCTGAAAGATGCCGATTTGCGGCGCGGCACGATTGAGAATGCCGAGCGCCAGGTTGGCGATGAGCAATGCGGTGACCACCGGTAATGCCAGCAACAAGCCCGTTGAAAAAATCGTCCCACCTGCGGCGGCTAGCGTGCGCCAACCCGCCGTGCCCAACAGGTTGGCGGATACCGGCACCGATTGAAACGAAGCAATGAGCGCACTAATGAGCTGCAAATGTCCATCGAGCGTTAAAAACGTGAGCAGCCCAATGGTGTGCAAATAGCGCGAGAGCACCGCGCTTGAGCCATTCGCCTGGGTATCGAAAAACGTGGCGAAGCCCAGACCCATGCCCAACCCGATGATTTCGCCAGCCGCTTCGATGGCCGCGAATACGATGTGCATGGCAAAACCGAGTGCTGCGCCCAGCAAGACCTGGTTGACGAGAATCCAGACCCCCGCCGTGGAGAAAACCGTTACGTCGGGCATGGGCCCCAGCGTGGGCGCGACGATCAACGTGGCGAATGCCGCAAGCCCGAGCTTGACGCGTGCGGGGATGGAACGGTGTCCAAGCAGCGGTGCGGTGGCGACGAGTGCCAGCAAGCGCACGAAAGGCCAGAGAAACGCGCTGAGCCAGGCATTGAGCTGGGCATAGGTGACCGAAAACATCGCTTTAATGCGCGAACCCGGGCACGCTCGTGAACATATGGCGCATGTAGTCGAGCATGGTCGAGAGCATCCACGGCCCGGCCAGCACCATGGTGACGGCGAGCGCCAGTAGCTTCGGGATAAACGAGAGCGTGGTTTCGTTGATTTGCGTTGCGGCCTGAAAGAGGCTCACCACGAGCCCGACCACCAGCGCGACCAGCAAAAGCGGCGCGGCTAGCAACAAGGCGACATACATCGCCTCGTGGGCCAGGGTCATGACGGATTCGGGTGTCATCGTGCGGATGTGCCGTCAGACAAAGCTTTGCGCCAGCGAGCCGATGAGCAATTGCCAGCCATCTACCAGCACGAACAGCATGAGCTTGAACGGCAAGGCGATGGTGGAGGGCGACACCATCATCATCCCCATCGACATCAGGACGCTGGCCACCACCATGTCGATAATCAGAAACGGAATGAAGATCGTAAAACCGATCTGGAAGCCGGTTTTCAGCTCGCTCGTGATAAACGCCGGAACCAGCAGCGAGAGCGGTACGTCTTCGGGGCCTTGCATCGGCTCGGCATGCGCGATGCCCGCGAACAGCGCCAGATCGGTCTCGCGGGTTTGCCGCAGCATGAAGCTCTTGAAGGGCGCGATGCCACGCGCGAACGCCTGCTCCATCGGCAAGGCGCCTTCGGAAAACGGTTTGTAGCCTTCGGTGTAGGCCTTGTTGAGCACCGGCGACATGACGAAGAACGTCAAAAACATCGTGAGTCCGACGAGTACCTGGTTGGGCGGTGTGGTGGCCGTGCCCAGCGCCTGACGCAGCAGTGAGAGCACGATGATGATGCGCGTGAAGCTGGTCATCATGAGCACCATCGCGGGCAGAAACGACAGCATCGTGAGCAGCAGCATCGTCTGCACGCTCAGCGAATAGGTGGTGCTGCCATTCGGGCCCGGGCTGGCATTGAAGGCCGGCAAACCACCGGCCTGCGCATGGGCCAGCGCGGGCAGGGTCAGGCCAAGGACCAGCACCAGGACTAGCACCAGGCCCGCAAGGCTAAGCACTGGCAGCAGGCGCGACAGCGCAAGAAAACGGCGGGCCCGCTGCATTTACTGGTCTCCGCCGGAACGCGAATGAAAGCGCTTGCCGATCTCGCCTTTGAGCGCATCACGAAAGCGTTGCCCATAGGCGCGGCTGAGAGGATCGTTGGCGCCGCTTGCCGGCAGCGGCTCGGCTACCGGCTGATCGGCGGGCATGGTGTGCAGCAGGCGCACGTTGCCGGGGGCAACACCCAGCACGAGCCACGTCTCGCCGATCTCGAGCACGACCGCGCGCTCCTTGCCGCCGAGTGTGGTTTGCGCAATCGTTTTCAGCACCCGGCCGCGCGGCACCGGTTTGTAACCCAGCCGCCGCGCCAGCCATGCGGCGCCGAACAGCACGCCGATCATGATGATGAGCGCGGTGATGGTCTGCAGGATCGAGCCCAGCCCCACGCCGGGCACCGCCGCGCCCGCACCCACGGCGGAAGCGACTTGCGCCGGATGGTTGATCGCCTCCATGTCGGCGGCGCGTGCATGGGCGGGCGCGAGCGTGATTAACGCTGCGCTGGCGAAGGGCAACGTCAGGAACCAGCCTTGCACGACGTGATGCGCAAGGTGGAGGGGACGGCGCAGACAGGTCGGGAGCAGTGTCATCGGTTGAGTTTTCGGATGCGTTCGGAAGGTGTGATGATATCGGTCAAGCGAATGCCGAATTTGTCATTGACGACCACCACTTCGCCCTGCGCGATCAGACAGCCGTTGACCAGCACATCCATGGGCTCACCCGCGAGCCCATCGAGCTCAACCACCGAGCCTTGCGCAAGTTGCAACAGGTTGCGGATGGCGATCTTTGTGCGCCCGAGTTCGACTGTCATCTGGACCGGGATGTCCAGGATCATGTCGATATCGTTGCGCGTGGACGCACTCGCTACTTTCGATAGCGGCTGAAACACGCCTGCGGCGGACGGGTTGACCTCGACGCCATTGTTTTGCTCGGCGAGCGCGCTGGCCCAGTCGTCGGTGGCGGCGCCTGGGGCGCTCGCGGTTTCAGCGGCCGTCGTGCCCGACAGGGTGGCCGCTGCCATGCCGGTTTCGGTTTCGGCCTGAAATTCGGGTGGTGGGAAGGCGATGCCTGGTTCAGTATTGATCTCACTCATATCCACCTTCCTTCATTGTGTCGGCTGCGCTAATCATCTTTTGGACCCGCAACGCGTATTGGCCATTGAAAATGCCGTAACCGCATTCCATGACGGGCACGCCATCGACTTTCGCCACGATGTGTTCGGCAATGTTGACGGGCAGCACATCGCCCACTTGCATGTTCAGAATCTGGTCGAACGTCACGGGGATTTGCGCCAGATCGGCGGTGAGCTCGACTTCGGCGGTCTGCACCTGCTGCGACAGCACCCGCACCCAGCGCCGGTCGACATCGGCGGATTCGCCCTGAAGCGGCGACGCCAGCACATCGCGGATCGGTTCGATCATCGAATACGGCATGCAGATATGCAACGTGCCACCGGTTGAACCGAACTCGATCGAAAACTGCGTGACGATCACGATCTCATTGGGCGTGGCGACGTTGGCGAACTGCGTATGCATCTCCGAGCGCATGAATTCGAACTGTAGCGGCCGCACGCTTTTCCAGGCTGCGGTGTAATGCTCGAACACGAGATTCAGCAGCTTGCTGATGATGCGCTGCTCGGTCAGCGTGAAGTCCCGTCCTTCGACGCGGGTATGAAACCGTCCATCGCCGCCGAACAGGTTATCGACCACGAAAAACACGAGATCCGGATCGAACACGAAGAGCGATGTGCCGCGCAATGGCTTGACGTGAACCAGGTTCAGATTGGTTGGAATCGGCAGGTTGCGGGTGAACTCACTGTACTTTTGCACCTTCACCACACCTACGGAAATCTCCGCGGTGCGGCGCATGAAGTTGAAGATGCCCAGGCGAAAGAGCCGGGCGAAGCGATCGTTGATGATCTCAAGGCCCGGCATCCGCCCACGCACGATACGCTCTTGTGTCGCCAGGTTATACGGGCGCACGCCGGGCTTTTCAGCAGCCTCGGTGTGATGCGTCTCGCTGTCGCCGATCACCCCTTTGAGCAGGGCATCGACCTCTTCCTGGGACATGAATTCTTCGTGGCCCACTCCGGCTCCTTGCATCCCTTGCGGGGTTGATGGTTCGTGCTGCGGCGCTGCCGTTACTGGGTGTGCGTGTTATTGCACGACGAATTCGGTGAATAGCACTTCGTCGACGTTGGCGGGTTTGCCGCTGGCTTCGGTGGGCTGTGCGATTAACGCGGCCAGCTCCTTGGCGAGCGCGCGTTTGCCATCCAGCGGCGCGAGCCCATCGGGATGCTGGTTCGACAATGCAAGCAGGATGCGGCTGCGGATTTCAGGCATCCGCTCGGCGAGCTGGGTTTGGGTATGTGCATCGCGTAGCTTGAGCGTCAGGCCAATGCGCAGATAGTGCGGTTGACCATCGTCGGATTGCAGGTTGACCGTCATCGGCTCAAGCGGGAAGAACACCGGCACGGGAGGCGGTGCCTTGGCGGCGGTTTCGGGGGCCGCTTGTTGCAGGTTCATGAAGTACCACGCGCCGCCGCCTGCTGCGCCGAGCAGCACGACGATCAGCAGCAGCACGAGAAAGAGCCGGGCGCGACGCCTGGGTGGCGCGGGAGCGGCGGACTGGTCTGCTGAGGTGGTGGCCATGGAGACGTGCTTGTCGGAATGCGGATAGGGTGAATTATTGGCGCAACAGCACCTGCGCGATGGGTGGAAAAGAAGGCAGATTTGCGGCTATCTCGCTGCTTGAGCGGCTCGTCTGGCACGTATTGCGCGAATGTTCGCCCATTATTGGACAAGGCACGGGCAAGGCACGGGCAAGGCGCACTGACACCGGGCAGCCGCGGAAAAACCTGCCCGCAGGTTCAGGCAAAGGTATCGACGAGTCCCGCAGTGCGGCGCGTCACTGTCGTGACAGCGCTGTTAATGGGCTCGCCAAACGCCTCCGATCCGGTGTCGCGGGCGTGACGACCGCCGCCTTGTCCGCTCTGGCCTTCATGGGCTTGCTGGCCGTTTTGTCGGGCGAAGCCATCGCTGACGCTGGCGCTACCCAGCCCTAAGCCACCGGCTTCCATGGCTTCGCGCAGGCGCGGCAAGGCGGCTTCAATGGCTTCGCGCACTTGCGGATGCTGCGAAACGAAGAGCGCGTGCGCGTGATTGCCGCTGACCTGAAGCGTCACTTGCAATGGGCCCAGATCACGCGGGTTCAAGGTCAGCTCGGCGCTTTGCTGACGTGTATTCGAGAGGAACACGACTTTCTGGCTGAGGGCCTCGTCCCAGCCTTGGGCGCCGACTCGAGGCGCGATCGTCGTGTTGCTGGCGCTTGCGGCGGCAGGAGATGCGGCAGCAGCCGTGGAGGCATGGGTTGCGCCTGATGGCGTGGCCACCAGGGTTTCGATGGCATTCGCATCCGTGGCCGCGGAGGGTTGCAGCAGGCTGGCTTCATCGTGATGCGGGGTGGGTGCCGCCGCTGGGGTGAGCGTGTCCGTGCTTGCGAGGGCCGCCGTGCTGTTGTGCCGTGCGTCGGTGGCGGAACGTGCGCCTGACAGCGCTTTGCTAGCGCCTGGCGTGATTCCGCCGGGCACCAGGCTCTGGCTGAGGTTCGAGGTGGCATCGGTGGCGCTGCCGTTCGTCATGGCGCCCGCTGCGTTTGCAACAGACGGTGGGACCAGCGTAGCGACTGGAACGGGAGGCTGGCTCGCGGCGAGCGCGGCCAGTGCGGCTTGCCACGGGTCCGCGGAAACCGCAGCCGATGATGCCGTGCCGTTCTTGCTTGCCGCATCGGCGTCTTTCACCGTGCCATCGCCAGTGACGGCTGCTGCGGCCTCGGCCAGGGCGCGGGCAATGTCGTCGGCGCTGAGCGCGAGCGCTTCGGCGTTTGCCCGGGCCTGGGCCTGGGCTTTTGCCGCAGCGGTTGCTTCGGTGTTTTCACTGGCGTTCGCAGCCGCGCCGGAACCGTTCGCTGCGTTTGCCTTGTCTGCTTTGCCCGAGTTGTCCGAACCCTGCGTCACGGGTTTATCGGACGCCGACTCTGCGCCGGATTGTGCGGTCGCGTTCGCCTCGGCAGCGGCTTTTTTCGCCGCGGCGTTGCCTTTGTCGCTAGCCGTTCGGCTGGCGCCGGATGACGTGTTGTCGACGGGCGTGATGGCATGCACGCCACCCGATTGCGCATCGATGTTTTGCTGCAGCGTCTGGGCGAACGAGGTCGCGCTGCTATCGGCTGATTTTCCCGATGAGCCCGACGATTTCGTCGAATCCATGAGCCCATGTAAAAGTGAAAGAGGTGACATCACGAGTCCTGTCATCGAAACAGCAAGAAAATACAAGCGCTAGCCTTAGCTTTAGCGCTCATCGGTTCGGGTACGAAAGATGCGAGCGGCGTATTCGTCGGCATCGCGTTGTTCGCGGCGGGTTTCGCGCATGGCAAGTACCGCTTCGCCACGCGCCTCTAGCACTTCATAGGAGCCCAATTTTTGCTTGCAGTGCTGCCATTTCGGTTGTGTCAGCGTGACGCGCTGGCAGGCGGCGGCTAACTGCGAGCGTTGCAGGCTGATGGCCTGATCGAGTGTGTCGATGAATGCCTGAAAATTGCGTATCTGGCCCGCAGGCATGCCCGCTTGCGCGCTCGCCGTGAAGCGCGCGTGATATTCGTCGCGGTATTGCACCAGCGCATCGAGCTGCGTTTGCGCCTCGCTGCGCTCGCGTTGTGCGTGGCCGAGTTTTTGCGCCGCGTTGTCGACATCGTCCTGGGCCAGGCCGATGAGCATCTTGATGGGACTGTGCGGGGCCATCGTCAGCCTCCTGTTGCGAAGAGCGCATCGAGTGAGGCCAGGCTTGCAGCAAACCCGGCGCTCTCACGAAAACCCTGCTGCAAAAATGCTTCGATCCGGGGGTAGAGCGCGATGGCACGATCCAGTAACGCATCGCGCCCACTGGCGTAAGCGCCCACGTTGATCAGGTCACGGTTGCGCTGATAGCGCGAGAGCATTTGTTTGAACAGGCGTGTTTTTTCCAGGTGAGCGTCGTCGATCAGCGCGGTCATGGCGCGGCTGATGGAGGCTTCGATGTCGATGGCCGGATAGTGCCCAGCTTCAGCCAGGGCGCGTGACAGCACGATATGGCCATCGAGAATCGCGCGTGCTGCGTCGGCAATCGGATCCTGCTGATCGTCGCCTTCGGTGAGCACGGTATAAAACGCGGTGATTGAGCCGCTCCCGGCACAGCCGTTACCGGTGCGTTCGACGAGCGCAGGCAGGCGCGCGAATACCGACGGCGGATAACCCTTGGTGGCGGGCGGCTCGCCCACGGCGAGCGCGATCTCGCGTTGCGCCATCGCGTAACGCGTGAGCGAATCCATCAGCAACAATACGTGCTTGCCCTGATCGCGGAAGTATTCGGCGAGCGAGGTGGCATAGGCCGCGCCTTGCATCCGCAGCAAGGGCGATACATCAGCTGGCGCGGCTACCACGACGGAGCGCGCGAGTCCTTCCTCGCCGAGAATCTGTTCGATGAATTCCTTCACCTCGCGGCCACGCTCGCCAATCAGGCCAATCACGATAACTTCAGCGCTGGTGTAGCGCGCCATCGTGCCAAGCAGCACCGATTTGCCGACCCCGGAGCCCGCGAACAGCCCCATGCGTTGACCACGTCCGACCGTGAGCAGCGCATTGATCGCGCGCACGCCGACATCCAGCACGTGCTGAATCGGCTCGCGGTGCAGGGGGTTCATCGACGCCGCGCTAAGCGGTGCATCGAGTTGCGTGGCGAGTGGCCCGAGGCCGTCGAGAGGCCGCCCGGAGGCATCCAGCACCCGGCCTAGCAGCCCCCAGCCAACCGGCAGGCGCTTGGCTCCGGCATGCAGGTTGGCGATGGGCGCGTTTTCGAGCGGCCAGACTCGCGCGCCAGGCAGCAGGCCCGCGACCTCGGTTGTAGGCATCAGGAACAGACGTTCACCGGCAAAGCCGACGACTTCCGCTTCAGCGCTGGCATGCAGGCTGCCAGGAGGCAGCTCGATCATGACCTCCGAGCCGACCGCGAGACGCAAGCCGATGGCTTCGAGGACGAGGCCTGCGGCGCGTGTCAGACGTCCGCAAGGACGGAGTGGGCGGGCTAGTGCGCTGCGCGTGCGCCATGTTTGCAGATCGGCCAGCCATGCCTCGGTGTGTGGATTGTCTGTGCGCGGAACGTTCGCCTCAGGTGAGCCGAAGTTAAAGTTGGACGCAGGCGAGGATGATATTGCTGCCGGTGATGCGCTCAATGTGTTGATCTCGGCCTCAGGCAAGCCGAATGAAGCCAGCGCCAGCTCCCGCTCGAGGGGCGTCATATCGCTGCTCTGAATGTCCTCGAGCGTCACCATGGGCTCGCCTTTCCCAGTGCCGCCGTCACGCGCTCCCAGCGCGTGCCGAGCGTTGCGTCCACTTCGCCGCTGGCCGCTCCGGCACGGCAGCCGCCGCGCTCGATGGCGGCGTCGGTGCGCACGCTCCAGCCGCGTGTTTGCAGCTCGTCGTGCAAATACGCTTCGATCACGGGCAGCTCAGCCGGATTCACCGCCAGATACGGTGAGCCGCTGAGCGCAGGCTCCACCGCCAGCACTTCGCGCGCCGCCGCCAGCAGCGCCGTGGGGTCATGCTGCACATGCTGACGCACCACCTGCTGCGCGATCTCCAGCGAAAGCGCGCACAGCGTGCGGGCCACCTCGTCTTGCAACGTCAGAAGCGCGGTGCTGAAGTTCTGCGCCAGCGTCGCCAGTTGCGCCGCTTCCGCGTGCGCGCGCGCCTGGCCTTCTGCAAAACCTTGCGCCACGCCCTGTTCGTAACCTGCCTGATATCCCAGTGCCTGGCCTGCGACGTGGCCCGCTGCCAGCCCTTGCGCATGCGCTTCGTCGCGCTGCCGTTGCAACTCGGCTTCGAACACGCGCGGATCAACCGCTGGCGGTGGCGCGGGATCGAACGACGCCATTTCCCAGCGCTGATACGCCGAGAGGCTGGCTTCACCGTTGGGCGCGCGCTCAGACATAAGCGTCTTCCGCCTTGCCGCCGATCACGATCTGGCCGCTTTCGGCCAGATCCCGGGCAATCTGCACAATGCGCCGCTGCTGGGTTTCGACATCCGAGACCCGTACCGGGCCACGTGTATCGAGATCTTCCGTAAGCAGCTCGGCGGCGCGTTGCGACATGTTGGACAGAAACTTCTGCCGCAATGCGCTCGGGGCACCCTTGAGGGCGACGATCAGCGCTTCCGAATCGATTTCTTTCAGCAGCAACTGGATGCCGCGATCTTCGATATCCAGCAGGTTCTCGAAGACGAACATCTGGTCGATGATTTTTTGCGCCAGTTCGGCGTCGTACTGCCGCACGTTTTCCAGCACGCTTTCTTCGTGATTGCCGGGCATGAAGTTGAGAATTTCCGCTGCCGTGCGGATACCGCCCATCGGGCTGCGCTTGAGGTTATCGCTGCCCGAGAGCAAGCCCGTCAGCACGTCATCGAGTTCGCGCAGTGCGGCGGGCTGAATCCCGTCGAGCGTGGCGATGCGCAGCAGCACATCGTTGCGTAGACGCTCGGCGAGACAGGCGGCGATTTCCGATGCCTGATCGCGGTCCAGGTGCACGAGGATCGTGGCGATGATCTGCGGATGCTCATTCTTGATGAGTTCGGCCACTGCCGCCGAATCCATCCACTTCAGCCCTTCGATGCCGCTGGTGTCGCTGCCTTGCAGGATGCGGTCGATCACCGCCCCTGCCTTGTCCTCGCCTAGCGCCTTGGTCAGCACGGTGCGGATGTAGTCGCTCGAATCGAGCGACAGCGCAGTGTGCTGCTCCGCTTCCTTGACGAACTCGTGCAAGACCTCGTCCACCTGCTCGCGCGTGACGTTTTTCAGCGCGGCCATCGCTACGCCGATCTTTTGCACTTCGCGCGGCGCGAGAAACCGGAAAACCTGGGCCGCCTCTTCCTCGCCGAGCGAAATCAGCAGGAGCGCGCTCTTCATCACGCCTTCAGCGTTCATCTGACACCCAGTTTTTGACGACAGTGGCTACGATTTTCGGATCCTGGCGAGCGATGGTGCGCGCGTATTCCAGGTTCCGCTCGAACTTGTGCTTCTCGCTTTCGAATGACAGCAACGAGTTATTGATGCCGTCGTCCACCTCGTTGCCCGCCGTCGCCAGCGCGGGCGGTTTGGGCGGCAGGCCATCGAGTTGCAACGTATCGTCCTGGGCCAGCGCCGGGTTGGCCGCGGGCGCCGCGCCAGGCGGAAAGGTCCGGCGCAGCACGGGCTTGAGCACGACGAAATACAGAAACAGGGCGACGGCTCCGATCCCGGCGTAGGTGGCCACCTGGCGTGCCAGCCCGAGCATGTCCGGCTGACGCCACCACGGCAGCTCGATGCCGCTATCGGTGTCGGCGGTGAAGGCACTGTTCACCACGTTGACCGAATCGCCCCGTTTGGCGTCGTAGCCCATCGCGTCTTTCACCAGTTGCTGGATTTGTGCCAGCTTGTCAGCCGACAGGGGCTGCAGCGTCGCATGGCCTTTTGCATCGACGTGGCGCTGATAGTTCACCACCACCGCAGCGGACAGGCGCTTGATCCCACCCATTGGCTGTTCGATATGGCGCACGGTTTTATCGAGTTCGTAATTGGTCGTGGCGTCCTTGCGTTCGCTCACGGGAATCATGGCCGCTGCCGAGGCCGCGTTCGGGCCGGTAGCGGCGTCGATGGGCGCTGACGCAGGTTGCGGCGGCTGGTTCGACAGCGCGCCGGGTACGCCTGAGGCCCCGGCGCGTGCCTGTTCGGTGGAGCCGCTGGTTTGCAGGCTGCGCACCGATGCTTGCTGCGGGTTGCCATTTGGCGCATAGGTTTCGGCGGTTTGTTCGATGCGGGAGAAATCGATGTCGGCGCTGACTTGCGAGCGCGCATTGCCTGCACCGAACAGCGGCGCGAGGATCGCGTCGATGCGCTGCTGCGTGTTGCGCTCGATTTGCTGCACGTATTTCAGCTGGCTGGCGTCAAGCCCGCTGGCGTTGCCCGCTTGCGTGAGCAGGTTGCCGTCCTGATCGACGATCGTGACGTTGCGCACCGGCAGATTGGCCACGGCCGCCGCCACCATATGCGTGACCGCGACCACCTGGCCCTCGTCGAGCGTGCGCCCCGGATACAGGTTGACCATCACCGAAGCCGATGGCGCTTCGCGCTCGCGCACGAACACGGACGGCTTGGGGATCGCCAGATGGACTCGCGCCGAACGCACGGTGGAGATGGATTCGATGGTGCGTTGCAGCTCGCCTTCGAGGGCGCGCTGGTAATTGACTTGCTCGGCGAACTGGCTGATACCGAATTTCTGGTTATCCATCAGCTCAAAGCCCACCGAACCGTTTTTCGGCAACCCCTGGGCGGCGAGGCGCAGACGCATCTCATGCACTTGATCGGCGGGCACGAGGATGGCGCTGCCGGCATCGCTGAACTTGTAGGGCAGGTTGGCCTGTTGCAGCGCAGCGACGATGGCTCCGCCATCGGCATCCGAGACGTTGCTGTACAGCACCTTGTAGTTGGGCGTGCGCGACCACAGCACGAGCGCGACGATAACCGCGATGCAAAACGCGGCGGCGATGATGAGCGGCGTGCGTGGATTGCCGCGCATCGGCGTGAGCGATGACAGCCGTTGCGAAAAACCGCCTGCGAAGCCTCCGCCAGACGCCCCACCCAAGTCCGCCACGCCGCTGGCGGACGGATTGGCGAGGCCCATGCGGGCGTCGGGGGTGACAAGCGGGTTAGCTGATGAATCCATGCTGCGGGTTTCTCCGGAATACCTTGAGTGCGGCGGTGGAAGCCTGGCGTGTGCCGCTCACCCTGGTTGGGCGGGTGGTGTTGATGACAGGCGACAAGTACAGCGGTACGGCGCTCGCGCGGACAGAGACTTCCACGCTGGCGATTATCCGCAGCGCGCTCGTCCCCGATCTGTCGAACAGAAGCCGGTTTTCCCTCTACTTTCGGGGCTTTGACTGGAGCGGCATTGCTATGCTTTCTGCGGCTGGCAGCTTTGCCGGCCGTTGACTGGAGAGATCATGAGCGTACCGATTGATGGCCTGTCGTCTGGCTTGCAGCAGATTCGCGCGATGGCGGCGCAGGCGGCAGGAGGGGCGGGCACAGCGTCAGATGCAACGCAGTCCGGCGGGTTTGCCTCGCTGCTGAAAGCGTCGCTCGACAAGATCAGCGGCGACCAAAAACACGCGATGAGCGAAGCGAAGGCGTTTGAAGTGGGTTCGCCGAATGTCTCGCTCAATGACGTCATGGTGGATATGCAAAAAGCGGGTATCGGCTTTCAGTTTGGCTTACAGGTGCGTAACAAACTGGTCTCCGCTTATAACGAAATCATGCAAATGAACGTTTGAGCGTTCGTGTATTTGCATGTTGGCATGTTGGCGTGTTTCATGACCTGCGGTGTGATCCGCGATATCACCTGTGTTATCGCATTGGGGTCATCACGGTGGTGTTCTCTTGTGGCATTCCGCTGCTCATCCCTTGCTGGGCGCCGTTGTCATGACGGCGTAGCGCTAGCGTTCGCGCTCATCGGGTGAAGCCGTGGTTTTCCGCAATGAATAAAAGAAAAACGCGCGGATTGAAGCTGTCCCGCAGCGCATGTGGCATGCAGTAAAAATGACTTCTTATCCTAAAGCTTTGTCTGCTTCATCCGATAACCCGGGTAGCACTCACGTTGCAGCCGCTCGCGTCACGCGGCGCTCGTGCGCCCAGTTATGAGCGCCGTATTCAGCCGCATTAGCTGCATCACACAGGAGGAGTACCGATGTTTTCGCCAGGCAACGCCGGAGTCAATGCTTATGCCAAGATTGGCGTCGAGACTGGAGTCATGGGCGCGAGCCCGCATCGCCTGATCGTGATGCTGTATCAGGGCGCACGCCAGTCCATCGCTCTTGCCCGGATGCATTTGCAGCAAGGCCAGATTGCGCAGCGCGGCGAGGCTATCAGCAAGGCCATCCGGATCATCGAGCTGGGTTTGCACCAAGCGCTCAACCTTGAGGCGGGCGGTGCTATCGCGGCGCGGCTCGATGCGCTCTACAGCTATATGACCCGGCGTCTGCTCGAAGCCAGCCTTGAGCAAAGCGAAGCGCTGCTGCTCGAAGTGGATGCTTTGCTTGCCACACTCGAAACAGCCTGGATCGGCATCGGACCTGAAGTGGCGCGCATGGCGGCGCAGCAAGCGGCACAAGGTGCGGGAACAGCAGCAGTAACGGCGGAACCCGTCAAATGACACCCGACCCAGACTATTTCGCGCGCTACGAGGCGATTGCGGCGGTGTCTGGCCGGATGCTGAGTGCGGCGCGCCGTTCACGCTGGGCGGATCTGGAGCTGTTGCAGGATGAGTTTCGCGCGCTGATCGAGCGGCTGGACGGCACAGAGGTCGGCGTCACGCTTGATGACGCGGGACGGGCACGTAAATATTGTCTGATTCGTCAGATCCTCGCCGATGACGCGGCGATTCGTGATCTCGCCAACCCTGATATGGCGCGGCTATCCGTCCTGCTTTCCGGACGTCCTGTGCTGGCGCTCAAAGCGTTTTATGGCGCGCATTAGATGGGCCGGGCGGATGCCGGGTCCGGTGCTGGCGCCGGAGGGCTCGGCTCACGCTGGGTGAGGAAGAACATCGCATGAACCCGCTCGACACAGATTTAGCTGCCTTGCTGGTGCATCGAGTCGACAGCTTGCTGTCTGTCGCGCCGGGTCATACCGCAGCGTCGAATACGGGAGCGGCAGCCACACAGGCGTTTGCTTCCGGAGCGGGGACGAATGCCGCCAGCCCGCCTGCGGTTTCGGCGCAGACCGCACTGTCTGCCATGGCGCGGACGCTGGATGCGATTGTGCGCTCAGGTGGTACGGCCACGCCGGCGGTGCTGGGCCAGACACCCGTCTGGCCGTACCCGCCTGGGGCCACTATGTTGGCCCCGAACTGGGCACAACAGGTTTTGACTTCGGCTGCGAGCGCCGGGCATACGCCTGCCACTAACTCTGCCAATCCCGCCAACCCCGCCGCCGTCGCGTTGACGGCCGCATTGCGGCAGACCGTGGCGCAATGCGGCCTGTTTTATGAAGCGCATCTGGCGCAATGGCTGGTCGGGCAGCGCTCATTGCAGGCGCTGCTGGACGAGCCGCAAAACCGCCTGGTGAGCTCGCCACGCGGGTTGCCGCCGTCGCCGCTGTCCGCGGCGCTGGCTGATGTTTTCGCCGATGCCTCTGCCGAATCCACCTCTTTTCGCGCCAGTTCGCGCTGGACCGAGGGCGCTCGCATGGCCACATCCGCAAGCGCACCCAATGCAGGCACGAACACGAGCACGAACACGAGCACGAGCACGAGCACGAGCACGGGCACTACGGTTACACCGCTCGCTGCACGCCTGGCCGCAGCAAGCCAGGCGATGGCTGAGCGTTTGTCCAGCCTGAGCGCGCCAGCGACCCCCGTGCGACGTCTTTATGGCGGCGAGCCGGATACTTCGGCGATGTCGCTGGCTAACGCGGGCGACGCCTCAAGTTCCCAGGCAGCCCAATCCGGCTTGCTTCCCGTGATTCATCCCGCGACCGCTTCGCTTGTGCGCCAGCAGCTCGATCTGCTGGCGAGCGAGCAGTTTCGCTGGAGCGGCGAAGCCTGGCCCGGCGCGAAATTCGACTGGACCATTGAGCGCGACGATTCCGAACGGCGCGGCCGGGGGCATCGAGACTCGTCTGCTGCGGCCCCGGCTCAGGATGAAGCGCGTGTGTGGCGCACCCGAGTCACGCTGTCGCTCCCCGTGCTGGGAACGGTGGACGCGGAACTTGCCTTGACCGGTGCGCAACTGGTGGTGCGCTTGCAGGCCAATGCGGATGGCGCGGAGCGCCTGGTACAACAGGGCGAAGCTTTTGGCCAGCGTCTGGCCGCAGCGGGCATTCAGCTTCACGGCCTCTCGATTCGCGCGGTCGCGGACGAAGCCAGCCTGTGGCAGCCATTCCATGAATCTGAAACGAATGAAACGCCCGAACCGGGGGCTACCGATCCGGCTCAGGCCGCCAGTGCCTATGCCCGGGCCGCCGCGACGGCTGCCACGCGGGCTTCAGGACACACCGCACAGCCCGCATCACAGCAGGCGGCGGGCAAGGCTGACGATGTCGATTGGGACGTGCGATGAGACGCGCCCGGCGCAAAGGCGCGGCGGCGCTGGCCTACGATGCGGCGGGTGGCGATAGCTCGCCGCGCGTGGTGGCGAAGGGCTATGGCATGGTCGCGGAGATGATCGTGCAGCGCGCCCGCGAAGCGGGTCTCTATGTTCACGAAGCACCCGAGATGGTCTCGCTGCTGATGCAGGTGGATCTGGATGCGCAGATTCCGCCCCAGTTGTATCAGGCGGTGGCCGAGTTGCTGGCGTGGCTGCACCGGCTGGAAAGCGGCATGCCTGAGGCGGGGAGCATGCCGCCGGCCGATGTTCCGGTCCATGCGGCTAATCCGCTTGACGCGGAAAGAACTTCGCCTCCTAAAAACGCAACATGAAACGCAGCAGCGCTTTCATCCGCTTGCCATAAGGCGGTGCGATCAGCCAGCGGCCATTGAAACGCGCCTGCGTCAGCACCGGCTTCATCCGCGAAAACGTAACGAAGCCTTCATAACCGTGATACGCCCCCATTCCGCTGGCTCCCACGCCCCCGTAGGGCAGGTTTTCGCACGCCAGATGCATCAACGTTTCGTTGATGGCCATGCCGCCAGCCACGGTTTCGCGCGTGACGCGCTCGATCGTGGCCGGATCGTCGTCATAGAGATACAGCGCTAACGGGCGGGGCCTGGCATTGATCCAGGCGATGGCTTGCGCGAGCGTGTCATAAGGCACGAGCGGCAACAGCGGGCCAAAAATCTCTTCTTGCATCAAGGCGGTTGTCGCAGGCGCTTGCGTCACCACGCAGGGCGTAAAGCGTCGTGTGAGCGGATCAGCGGCGGCCGGATCGAGCGGATGGAGCTGTGCGCCAGCAGCGAGGGCCTCGTCGGCGAGTTGCTGCAGCCGGGCGAAATGCCGGGACGTGATGATCGAGGTGTAATCCGGATTGCGCGCGAAAGCGGGATACATCTGCGCGAAGCGGGCGCGGGCCCGCTCGATGAAGGCCTGCTCGGTGCCGCGTGGCAACAGCACGTAATCGGGTGCCACGCAGGTTTGTCCCGCATTGAGCGTCTTGCCCGCGAGCAGGCTGTCCACCGCGTAACTGAAACGCGCGCCGGGCCCGATAAGCACGGGCGATTTGCCGCCTAACTCCAGCGTGACGGGCGTCAGATGCGCAGCGGCGGCGCGCATCACTTCGCGGCCCACGTGCGTGGAGCCGGTGAACAGCAAATGATCGAAAGGCAGTGCGCTGAAGGCGGCGGCGAAGGCGGCATCGCCATTGACGACCGCGACCTGTTCGGGCGCGAAGGTTTGCGCGATGAGCTCGGCGAATAACGTCGAAGTACGCGGTGTCAGTTCCGACATCTTGAGCAGTGCGCGATTGCCCGCCGCGAGGGCGCTGATGAGTGGACTGGCGGCCAGCAGCACCGGGTAATTCCACGGCGCGATGATGCCGATCACGCCTAGCGGCTGAGGCACGACCTGCGCGCGCGCCGGCCGCAGCCACTTGCTGGCGCGACGCCGTTGCGGCTTCATCCAGCGCTTGCCGCAGCGCAGCACGTTGTCAATCTCTTCCTTGAGCAACAAGAATTCGGCCAGAAGGGTTTCTTCTTGTGCGCGATTGCCGAAATCGTCGTGGATCGCTGCGGCTAGTGCGACGCGGTGGTTCAGCAGCATCTCGCGCAAGGCCTTCAGATGCGCGGCACGATCCGCCCAGGACGGATAGGGCGCAGCTTGCCAGGCCGCGCGCTGGCGCAGCAACAGCGCATGAGCCGTGGCGGCCGGAGCCAGGGGCGCGGATGCTTCAGGTGAGGCTGCGGCTTCAGGGGGCATGAAAGCATCCGGTGTGGGGCGACAGGTTTCCGTCTGGCCTGGGCTGATATTGAGCCGAAGTTGGGTCACGAGGCTGGGTCACGAAGTTGGGTCACGAGGTTGAGTCACGAGGTTGAGTCAATTCCGCGCTCAGACCGCGAAGGCCCGTTCGATGAGCGCAGCGTGATCGAAGGTTGCAGGCAGCGTGCCATAGATTCGTCCGTTGTCGCCGCAGTTATCGGCGAGCCGCGTGGCGATGAAAGCGTCGGCTACCGCAGGTGGCGCGTATTGCACCAGCAGTGTCGCCTGCGCCAGCAGGACGATTTGCTGCGCGATCCGGCGTGCCGAGGCTTCCCGCATGGCGGCATCGGTTGCCAATGCGGCCGTGAGCCGTGTCAGCGCTGCCTGCAAGGCGGGCTCGTTGTGCGCTACGGCTTGCCACGCCGCGAGCAGCGCATGCGCGGCATCCGGCTCGCGCTCGATGGCGCGCAGCACATCGAGACACATCACATTGCCCGAGCCTTCCCAGATCGAATTGACCGGTGCTTCCCGATACAGCCGGGCCATGGGCCCGTCTTCGACATAGCCATTGCCCCCCCAGACTTCCATCGCTTCTCCGGTGAATTCGAGCGCACGTTTGCACACCCAGAATTTCGCCGCCGGGGTGACGATGCGTTGCCACCCGCGTTCTTCCGCGGCGTGGGCGGTTTCTTCGAAAGCACGTGCCAGACGCATGAAAAGCACCGTGGCCGCTTCGGTTTCGAGCGCGAGATCGGCTAGCACATTGCGCATCAACGGCTGTTCGATGAGGCGCCGGCCGAAGGCGCTGCGGTGCCGCGCATGATGAATCGCCTGCACCAGCGCCGCTCGCATGAGTGCCGCGCTGCCAATCACGCAGTCGAGCCGCGTGTAGCTGGCCATTTCGATGATGGTCGGTATGCCGCGCCCCTCATCGCCAATCAGGATGCCGAAGGCCTGATCGAATTCGACTTCGCTGCTGGCGTTTGAGCGGTTGCCGAGCTTGTTTTTCAGGCGTTGCACCTGCACCGCGTTCTTGCTGCCGTCGGGTGCAAAACGTGGCACGAAAAAGCACGACAAGCCTGCGTGTTCGCTGGTGCGCGCTAGCACCAGATGGGCATCGCACTGTGGCGCGGAGAAAAACCATTTATGCCCCACCAGCCGGTAATGCGCCCCGCGCCCGCCGCCGTGCGTCGGAAACGCCTGAGTCTGGTTGCTGCGCACGTCCGAGCCACCCTGTTTCTCGGTCATGCCCATGCCGATCATCGCGCTGCGCTTGTGCGTCAAGGGCAGATCGCGCGCATCGTGTTCCCTGCTGTAGAGCTTGTCGCGTAGCGTGTCGAAGAGCGCGGGTTCGCGCTGTAAGACGGGGATGCTGGCGAAGGTCATCGTGAGCGGACAAAGCGAGCCTGATTCGAGCTGCGCATGCAGAAAATAGCCTGCGCAACGCGCGCTCATCGCGCCAGGCTGGGGCTGCGAAAACGGTAGCGCATGCAGGTCCTGGCGCCGCAGCAACGTGAGCAGCGTGTGCCAGGCGGGGTGGAACTCCAGCGCGTCGATTCGTTCGCCCCGAGGGCTGTGCGTGAAAAGCTCGGGGCTATGGCGGTTCGCCAGATCGGCGAGCGCCTGCACTTGCGCGCTGCTCAGCGCGGCGCCGTCGCGTAGCAGCGCCGCCCGATGCCAGGCCGCGCCGTTGCGCTCGAGCGCGGCACTCAGCGCGGGATCGCTGGCGAACAGGTTGTAATCAACGAGCGGCGGCACCTGATTGGTGATTTCATGCGTAGAGCGCGTGTGGCCGGGTTTTAATGTTTCCATTTGCTGTCTCCGAGTACGTGACTGTCGTCGCTGGCATGAACGCAGTGCGTTAAAACAACGCTGATCCAGGCGATGCGCGCAAGGCCTTTGCATCATAGGTGCGCGTTGCCGCTTGCGACACCCATTTCATGTAGAGGGCGGGCTCAGCCTTGCGGATAAAGGCCTGAGCAGAAAACCGGCTGTAAGAAAAATTCAATAAAAATTGAGAATTGAATTAAAAAAAGCTGATTTAAATAATGAGACTGATATGAGTTGTTTTTATGGGTTTGGGAATTTTCCCAGGGTTGGCTCAGTATTTTCTCCACCGTTCGTCAGATTAAATTTTTGAGATTTTTCCGACCTTATAATCGTGCCGCAAAAATGAGCAAGCCAAGGGGCGGCTCGCGTTATTCGGGGAAAGTGGTTAATGAATGTTTACGTGATTCAACAGGTTCGATCGGCGGTGACCGATGATGTGGTTCGGCTATTGGCCAAGGGGCTGGGGCAGCCCCCCCAGGCGACTCATGCCGTGATGATGGCCACGTTGCCCGCGCTGGTCGCCGCGTTGATGAAGCGGAGCGCGATGCCGGAAGGTGCGCGCTCACTGTATGCGCTTTTGCTGGAGCCGCAAGTCAATGCGCGAATCGGCGAGCAACTGCCTCAACTGATTGCGCATACGGCGGGACTGAACCAGTTGGCGTTGGCTGGCAGACAGTTGATCGAGCAGGCGATAGCCATGCGTGTAGACCCTCTGAGCGAAGTCATCGCCAGGCAGACCGGCGCGACATCGCAGGCGACGTATGCGCTAGTCGGCATTTTCGGCGCGATGGTGCTGGGCGTGCTGAAGCATTCTCTGCTTGAGGCTCATGCGGGGAGCGATGCGTTGCCTATGCTGCTGGCGCAGCAGGCACCCGATGTCAGCAGGCAGATGAATGATGATTTGTGTGTGTCGTTGGGACTGGGCGCTGTGGCGAGCTTGAATGGCAGCGTCGTCATGCAGTTGAATGCTACCGCCGCCAGCCTTGCGCAGACTTCGTCTGGCGTGTCAGGTAAGCCGGGTGCGTCAGGTAAGGCTGGCGTGGATAAAGTATCGGTTGTGGGTCCGAAAGCGGGTACGGCAAGAGCATCATCGACGGCTTCGACTAATGGGGCGACGGGTAAGGAAGAGTCTTCACGAGCCGCGTTGTGGGGGCTGTTAATCATCATCATCGTCGTAGCAGCGGTTTTCTATGTGCGTAAGTCTCAGGATGAGCGGCAGAACAGCACCATGACTTCGTTTCATGCTATTCCAGTCGCCCCCGCCGGGACCGGGAACGCTACCAGCGGTACCTCTACTGGGAGCGTTGCTCGTGCTGCCGACGCTTCGCAGTCTGGCGCCGCAGTTGCATCGTGGAATTCCCGAGGCGCGGAGGCGGGTGCTGCCATGAACTGGTCCCAGCCTGACTCATTCGCCCCTGGGAAAGTTGCCGGCGCTACGCCTGGCGCTACGTCTGGCGTCAATGCTGCCCGTGCGGATGGCGCTACGTCTGGCGCCAATGCCACCCGTGCGGATAGCGCTACGTCTGGCGCCAATGCCGCTCGTGCGGATAGCGCTACGTCTGGCGCCAATGCCGCTCGTGCGGATAGCGCTACGCCCGCTGCCAATGCCGCTCGTGCGGATAGCGCTGCGCCCGCTGCCAATGCCGCCCGTGCGGATAGCGCTACGTCTGGCGCCAATGCCGCTCGTGCGGATAGCGCTACGTCTGGCGCCAATGCCACCCGTACAGCTAGCGCTACGCCTGCCGCCAATGCGGCCCGGGCGGTTGGCGCTTCGCAGCCTGGTGCCGCGAATGTGCCGATGCAGCGTTCGATGCTGGTGTTTAGTGTCGATGCTGCTGGCGTGCCTTCGCTGACTGCGCGTCTGGGCAGCGAAGACGAGCGTGCTGCGCTAGCCAAAAAACTGACGAAAAAATTCGGTCAGCATTTTTCAGGCGATTTCGACGTTAATCCCTCGATCGAGTCATCGGACTGGCTTGCTCATCTCGATGCCTTTTTGCCATTGATGACGCAACCCGGCGCGGAACTGTGGCTGGCGGGTAACCAGATAGAACTGAGTGGCAGCGCAACACGCGCCAGCGATAACTGGGTTGGGCGACTGCGCGAGAAGCTGGGTGGGCGCTATAACATCACTATATTTAGCGCTGAGCAAGCCGTGGCGCATGCCTCTGGGCAATTTCAGGCCAAGGTCAAGGCGTTGCTGGCCGAAAATGGGCCATGCGATGCAGCTAGTTTTGCCAAAACGCTGAATATCCAGGTGATTGATTTTTCGTCTGGCAGCACGCACGTTCCGGCATCCGCGGTGGCTAACCTTAAAGCGTCTGCTCAGGCGCTCAAGCGTTGTGCGGCGAGCGGCAAGCGGGTGACGCTCAACGTGGCGGGCTATTCGGATAACGTGGGCACGCCAGCGGACAATCTGCGTTTGTCGCAAATGCGTGCGGCTTCGGTGCGGGCGTTCCTCGTGAGTGAGGGCGTGCCTGCCGGGTCGCTGCATGCGGTGGGTTACGGCCAGATCCATCCCGTGGCGAGCAATGATACGGAAGGTGGCCGTTTCGCTAACCGGCGCATCGAATTTACGGGTAGTCAGTGAAATTAATCAAAGAAGCTATTGATTGATTTATGCGGAGTTTATGCGCTCGGAGTTTTAGGCGGGCGAATAAGCAGAAATAAGCAGAAAAATAAGCAGAAAATAAATGGATGAATAAAAAAGCGAACGACTCGATGCGCTAAACGAAGTCATTTTTTGCGATGGTTCTGGCAGGCTGTCCGGTATTTTGACCGGGCGGCCTGTTTTTTTTAAAGGTTTGATACTGGGCTGAATGCCTGGCCCGGTTTTCACCCCTGATTTGCTACAATCGCGCTTCTTTTCTCCGAGGAGCGTTGCGACGGGGCATCCCGCCAGGCTCGGAGGCATTCAATCGGAAGGGCTGGTGTGCATGCGGAATGCATCGTTGGCTTTACCTGTCGAACGGCGCTCACGTCAAATTCCTAGTTTACAAAGGAGGGCGTGATGAACGCCGTAGCTCAATCTTCCCAAGGTTCACAAGATTTCGTCGTCGCCGACATGGGGTTGGCTGCCTGGGGTCGTAAAGAACTCAATATTGCTGAAACGGAAATGCCGGGCCTCATGCAGGTGCGTGACGAATACAAGTCGCAGCAGCCGCTCAAGGGCGCGCGCGTGGCGGGTTCGTTGCACATGACGATCCAGACGGGTGTGTTGATCGAAACGCTCACGGCGCTGGGCGCTGATGTGCGCTGGGCTTCATGCAATATCTTCTCGACTCAGGATCACGCAGCCGCCGCCATCGCGCAAAGCGGCACGCCGGTTTTTGCCTTCAAGGGCGAATCGCTCGACGAATACTGGGAGTTTTCGCACCGTATTTTCGAATGGCCGAATGGCGAATTCGCCAACATGATCCTCGACGACGGCGGCGATGCCACGTTGCTGCTGATCCTCGGCGCGAAAGCGGAAAAAGATCGCTCCGTGCTGGCCAAGCCCACCAACGAAGAAGAAGTTGCGCTATACAAATCGATCGCCAGCCATCTGGATGCAGATCCGGTGTGGTACTCGACGCGTCTGGCACACATCAAGGGCGTTACCGAAGAAACCACCACGGGCGTGCACCGTCTGTACCAGATGGAAAAAGAAGGTCGTCTGCCATTCCCGGCTTTCAACGTGAACGACTCCGTAACCAAATCGAAGTTCGACAACCTGTATGGCTGCCGCGAATCACTGGTGGATGGCATCAAGCGCGCCACCGACGTGATGATCGCAGGCAAGATCGCCGTGGTGGCAGGCTATGGCGATGTGGGCAAGGGGTGCGCGCAATCGCTGCGTGGCCTGGGCGCTACGGTGTGGGTGACCGAGATCGATCCGATTTGCGCCTTGCAGGCCGCGATGGAAGGCTATCGTGTCGTAACGATGGAATATGCGGCCGACAAGGCCGATATCTTTGTGACGGCAACGGGTAACTTTCATGTGATCGGCCACGATCACATGAAGGCGATGCGCCATAACGCGATTGTTTGCAATATCGGTCACTTCGATTCCGAAATTGATATCGCCTCGACACGCCAGTACCAGTGGGAAAACATCAAGCCGCAAGTCGATCACATTATTTTCCCGGACGGCAAACGCGTGATCTTGCTGGCCGAGGGCCGCCTGGTGAACCTGGGTTGCGCGACGGGCCACCCGTCGTTCGTGATGTCGAATTCGTTCACCAACCAGACGCTCGCGCAAATCGAGCTGTTCACGCGCGGCGAACAGTACGAAAACAAGGTGTACGTGCTGCCCAAGCAACTGGACGAGAAAGTGGCGCGCCTGCATCTGGCACGCATCGGCGCTAATCTGACCGTGTTGTCGGAAGAACAGGCGGGCTATATCGGCGTGGATCGCAATGGTCCGTTCAAGCCGAACCACTATCGTTATTAAACCTTCGATGACGTCATGAAGTAAGACCCGCGCGCGCCTGTTCTGGTTTGTACTGTCTGGTTTGTACTGTCTGGCCCGGGTGTCGCGCGGGGTTGGGTCTGCGGTTTTATTCGACTGCGTTCGCCTGGTGCCAAACGTCTATTTTCATCGGAGGCTTGCATGCCTTATATGCCTTATTTGCTGACCTGGCTGATCAATGCGCTGGCGTTGCTGGCGATTACATACATCGTGCCGTCGATCCACATCCGCAACTTTGGGACCGCGTTGATCGTCGCTATCGTGCTGGGGCTGATCAATTCGTTTTTGCGTCCGCTGCTGCTTATCCTGACGCTGCCGGTGACCGTGCTCACGCTTGGGTTTTTCATTCTGGTAGTGAATGCGCTGTGTTTCTGGCTGTGTGCGTCATTGCTCAAGGGTTTCGAAGTCTCAGGGTTCTGGTCCGCGTTTTTCGGTTCGATCCTGTACAGCATTGTTTCGTGGATGCTGTCCGCGCTGATTCTCGGCAATCGCGGCATCAACTGACGCCGGCGGTTTTTCTTTTGCACACTGTGCCTACCGTGCCCACTGACTCATGAATCCGATCGAACTTTCATTCGAATTTTTCCCGCCGAAAACGCAAGAAGGCATCGAGAAGCTGCGCGTGACACGCGCTCAACTCGCGCGTCTGAACCCCAAGTTTGTTTCGGTCACGTTTGGCGCAGGGGGCTCGACCCAGCAAGGCACGCTCGACACCGTGGTCGAAATGGCCCGCGAGGGCTTGCTGGCGGCACCGCACCTGTCATGCATCGGTTCTTCGAAAGACAGCTTGCGCGCCATTCTTAACGAGTACCGCACGCAGGGCATTCGCCATATCGTCGCGCTGCGCGGTGACCTGCCTTCGGGCATGGGTGAGGTCGGTGAGCTGCGTTACGCCTCCGAGCTGGTGAGTTTTATCCGGACGGAGTTCGGCGACTGGTTCTGGATTGAAGTCGCGGGCTATCCGGAATACCACCCGCAAGCGCGTTCGCCCAGCGATGATATGGCGAACTTTGCCCGCAAGGTCAAAGCGGGCGCGAATTCCGTGATTACCCAGTACTTCTTTAATGCCGACGCGTATTTCCGTTTTGTCGACGATGCCCGCAAGCTGGGCGTCGACGTGCCGATCGTGCCGGGCATTATGCCGATCACCAATTTTTCGCAACTCATGCGCTTTTCCGAAATGTGCGGCGCGGAAGTGCCACGCTGGGTGGCGCGGCGGCTAGAGGGCTTTGGCGATGACCGCGATGCGATTCGCGCGTTTGGTCTCGATGTCGTGACCGGTTTGTGCCAGCGCCTGATCGATGCGGGCGTGCCGGGCTTGCATTTCTACACGCTGAATGGCGCTGCGGCAACGCGCGCCATTTGCGAGCGTCTGGGCGCGGCCACGGCTTGAGCCGGGGCGAAAGGTTGTGGCGTCATGCTGCCTTGGGCGTAGCCTGGGGTGGCATACCTTGAGCACGACGCACGACGTGTTCCTGTCGCGCATTTCAGACGATGGTCCAAGCCACTTCCCTGCCTATTTTCATAGCTGCCCATGTTAGAGCCGCAGCGAATTTCGTCTGCTTGTTGTTGCCGTTTTGGCTCAAGTAATATCGCGCTACGCTGGCGTTAGCCAGTCCGAACCTGGAGGAGGACACATGAAACAAAATAACCGGTTGCGCGCCATGAGGATCACGGCTTTAGGCGCTGCAACAGCCGCATCGCTGTTTGCGGCCAGCCTGGCTCAGGCGCAGATTCCCAACAAGACGCTAGTCTACTGTTCCGAGGGTAGCCCGGCAGGTTTCGATCCGGCGCAATACACCACGGGCACGGATTTCACCGCCAATACGTTCACCGTCTATAACCGTCTGGTTGAGTTCGAGCGAGGCGGCACGAAGGTCGAACCTGGCCTCGCTGAGAAATGGGACATTTCCGCAGATGGCAAAACCTATACCTTCCATTTGCGCCACGGCGTGAAATTTCATACGACGACGTACTTCAAACCGTCACGGGAATTCAATGCGGACGATGTCGTGTTCTCGTTCGAACGCATGCTGGACAGCAACAACGCCTTTCGCCGCGCGTATCCCACGCAGTTTCCGTACTTCACTGACATGGGCCTCGACAAGCTGATCACCAAGGTTGAGAAGGTCGATCCGTACACCATCAAGTTCACGCTCAAGGAAGTCAACGCCCCCTTCATCCAGAATCTGGCGATGGAATACGCGTCGATTCTTTCGGCTGAATATGCCAGCCAGTTGATGAAAGCGGGCAAGGCCGCGGATATCAACCAGAAGCCCATTGGCACCGGTCCGTTTATTTTCCGCAGCTATACCAAGGACGCGACGATCCGCTTCGATGGCAATCCCGATTATTGGAAGCGAGGTGAAGTCAAGCTGTCGAAGCTGATTTTCTCGATTACGCCGGATGCCGGCGTGCGCGTGCAAAAACTCAAGCGCGACGAATGCCAGGTGATGAGCTATCCGCGTCCTGCCGACATCGCGCCACTCAAGGCGGAGCCCAACATCGCCATGCCGTCGCAACCGGGTTTCAATCTCGGTTACCTGTCGTACAACGTGGCGCACAAGCCCGTGGACAAACTCGAAGTGCGTCAGGCGCTGGATATGGCGATCAACAAAAAAGCCATTATCGATTCGGTCTATCAGGGTGCGGGCCAGCCCGCGACCAACCCCATGCCGCCGACACAATGGTCCTACGACAAAAACCTGAAAAGCGCGGCCTACGATCCGGTGAAAGCCAAGGCGCTGCTGGCGAAGGCGGGCTTTCCGAATGGTTTCGATATTTCGCTGTGGGCGATGCCGGTGCAACGCGCCTATAACCCGAACGCGCGCTTGATGGCGGAAATGGTTCAGGCGGACTGGGCCAAAATCGGCGTGCGCGCGAAGATCGTTACCTACGAATGGGGCGAATACATCAAACGCGCTCATGCCGGCGAAGATGACACCATGCTGATTGGCTGGACGGGCGATAACGGCGACCCGGACAACTGGCTGGGTACGTTGCTGAGCTGCGATGCGATGAACGGCAACAACTTCTCGAAGTGGTGTTACAAGCCGTTCGATGCACTGGTGCAAAAGGGCCGGGAAACCGTCGATCAGGCGCAACGCACGAAGTTCTACGTCGATGCGCAGCAGATCTTCGCGCAGCAACTGCCGTTCTCGCCGATTGCGCACTCGACCGTGTATCAGCCGGTCAGCAAGAAAGTCATCGACATGCGCATTGAGCCGCTCGGCTACGCGCGTTTTGATGGCGTTGGGCTGCAATAAAGTGCGCGCATGAAGGGCTGTAGCCTGATTTCGCTGCATTGAAAAATAAAGCGAAGTAGCCCGGCGACTAGGGTCACAAGCTCTAGTCGCCGGTTGCGTTTTTCTTCTTGAGACATGGGAGCGAACGATGTTCCGCTTCGTTTTGCGCCGCATTGGCATGGTGATCCCGACCTTCATCGGCATCACGATATTGGCCTTTGCACTGATTCACCTGATTCCGGGCGATCCCATCGAAGTGATGATGGGCGAGCGCGGCGTCGATCCGGCGATGCATGCCGAAGCGATGCACCGCCTCGGGCTCGACGAGCCGCTGCCCATGCAATACCTGCATTACGTCGGCCACGCGCTGCAAGGCAACCTTGGCGTGTCGATCATCACGAATACCTCCGTCATGGACGAATTTCTCGCGCGCTTTCCCGCGACCGTTGAACTCTCCCTGTGCGCGCTGCTGTTCGCGCTCCTGATCGGCGTGCCGGCCGGGGTGTTCGCTGCCTTGCGACGTGGCACGGTGGTCGATCACAGCGTGATGGGCACGGCTCTCACCGGATATTCGATGCCGATTTTCTGGTGGGGGCTGATCCTCATCATGGTGTTCTCCGCGAAGCTGGGCTGGACTCCGGTATCAGGCCGCATCGCGGTTGAATACGATATTCCACACACCACGGGCTTCATGCTGATCGACGCGTTGATGTCGCATGAAGAAGGCGCGTTCCGCTCGGCGCTAAGCCACCTGATCCTGCCCGCGATCGTGCTGGGCACGATTCCGCTGGCGGTGGTGGCGCGCATGACCCGTTCGGCCATGCTGGAAGTCCTGCGCGAGGATTACATTCGCACGGCGCGGGCCAAGGGCCTGTCACCTGCTCGTGTGGTGGTGGTGCACGCGTTACGGAATGCGCTGATTCCTGTGGTGACAGTGATCGGGCTGCAAGTCGGCACCTTGCTCGCGGGCGCGGTGCTGACCGAGACGCTCTTTTCCTGGCCCGGAATCGGCAAATGGCTGATCGACGCGATTGGCCGCCGTGATTACCCCGTGGTACAAGGCGGCATTCTGATGATCGCCACGCTGGTGATCGTCGTGAACCTGGTCGTTGATTTGCTGTATGGCGTGCTGAACCCGCGCATTCGGCATACGAGGTAACCCGTGAATCTTTCTACATCCATGCCCGTTAGTGGCCGGGGGCTCGCCATCCGCGAGTTCTGGAACAATTTCTCGCGCAACCGCGGCGCTGTGGGGGCGGGCGTGATCGTGCTGCTGCTGGTCGCCGTCGCGCTGAGCGCGCCGCTCATTGCACCGCATAGCCCCATCGAGCAATACCGCGATTTCGTCAAGATTCCGCCGGCCTGGCTGGACGGGGGCAACTGGCAATTCATCCTTGGCACCGACGAAGCCGGGCGCGATATTCTTTCGCGCCTGATGTATGGCGCGCGGCTATCGTTCTGGATTGGTTTCGTTTCGGTGGTGCTGGCGCTGTTGCCGGGCATCGTGCTGGGCCTCATCGCGGCCTTCTTCGAAAAGTGGGCGGACACGCCGATCATGCGCGTGATGGATGTGCTGTTGGCGTTGCCGTCGCTGCTGCTGGCGGTCGCGGTGGTGGCGATCATCGGCCCGGGTTTGCTCAATACGATGTTCGCCATTGCGATCGTGGCGCTGCCAGGCTATGTGCGGCTCACGCGAGCCTCCGCGCTTGGCGAGTTGCAAAAGGAGTATGTGATGGCATCGCGCGTGGCGGGCGCAGGCACGTTGCGGCTGATGTTCTCGCAGGTATTGCCCAACTGCACCGCGCCATTGATCGTGCAGGCCACGCTGGGGTTTTCTTCGGCGATTCTCGATGCGGCAGCGCTGGGTTTTCTTGGCCTGGGCGTGCAGCCACCGGCTGCGGAATGGGGGGCGATGCTGGCCTCGGCACGCGATTACATCGACAGCGCCTGGTGGATCGTGACCATGCCCGGCTTGTCCATCCTGATCTCGGTGCTGGCGATCAACCTGCTGGGTGACGGCTTGCGCGATGCGCTCGATCCCAAACTGAAACGGATGGCCTGACATGGCACCCTCCCCAAACGCATCTCATTTGCGGCGTTCGCTGTCCCCCGAGGGGGCTGGCAGCCAGTTATTGACCATTCGCAATCTGGCGGTAAGTTTCGACGGTTTGCCCGCGGTTGACCGGATCAATCTTGAGGTTGCGCCAGGCGAAGTGGTCGGCGTGGTCGGCGAATCAGGCTCAGGCAAAAGCGTGACGATGATGGCGCTGATGGGCCTGATCGATGCACCGGGCAAGGTGAGCGCCGACGAAGTCACGTTCAATGGCCAGAATTTGCTGAAAGCCTCGGCCAAGGCGCGGCGCAAGATCATCGGCAAAGATATCGCCATGGTGTTTCAGGACGCGCTGACCAGCCTGAACCCGAGCTACACCGTGGGCTACCAGATCAAGGAAGTATTGAAGCTGCATGAAGGCTTGCGCGGCGATGCGCTGCACCGGCGCACGCTGGAGCTGCTCGATCAGGTTGGCATTCCCGATGCGAAGCACCGGATCGATTCGTTTCCGCACCAGATGTCGGGCGGCATGAACCAGCGCGTGATGATCGCCATGGCGGTGGCCTGCAATCCGAAGCTGCTGATTGCGGATGAGCCGACGACGGCGCTCGACGTGACGATCCAGGCGCAGATCATGGCGCTGCTGGTGACGTTACAAAAGGAGCGCGGCATGGCGCTGGTGCTGATTTCGCACGATCTGGCGGTGGTCTCGGAAGTCGCGCAACGCGTCGCGGTGATGTACGCCGGGGAAGTCATCGAAACGAACCGCGTGCCTGCGATTTTCGCCACGCCGCATCATCCGTACACGCAAGCATTGCTGGCGGCGATTCCCGAGCACAACACGGGCGCACGGCGGCTGGCGGCCTTGCCTGGGATGGTGCCAGGGCGCGATGACCGGCCGCCTGGCTGCCTCTTCGCGCCGCGCTGCAAGTACGTCGTGGACGATTGCCTGAAGGCGCGGCCCGCATTGGCCGCGGTACCGGTACCGGTACCGCTATCGGCGGCGGGCCAGGATGAAGCGGCGTTCGCGCGTTGCATCAGGCCGCTTAATTTGCCCGGCGAGGCCCATGTTCACGGAGGCACACAATGAGCGCAGTTCTTGACCTTCCGCACGAAGCGATGACAGGTGAAGCGCCCGTGTTGATCGCTGAACAACTGGTCAAGCATTACACGGTGCGGCGCGGCATGTTCGGGCATGGCACGGTAAAGGCACTCAATGGCGTGTCGTTTTCGCTTGAGCGTGGCAAGACGCTCGCGGTGGTGGGCGAATCGGGCTGCGGCAAGTCCACGCTGGCGCGTCAACTGACGATGATCGAAGCGCCGACAGCCGGGCGCTTGCTGATTGATGGTGCGGATGTCGCGGGGGCGGACCCGAAGCGCATTGCCGCGCTGCGCCGCCGCGTGCAGATGGTGTTTCAGAATCCCTTTGCTTCGCTGAACCCACGCAAGACGGTCGAACAAACGCTGGCCGAACCGCTGGCGATCAACACGGGTGCCAGCGCTAGCGAGCGCAGCGAACGCATCGCGCAGATCATGCGCACGGTGGGGCTGCGGCCTGAGCATGCAAAACGCTATCCACATATGTTCTCGGGTGGGCAGCGACAACGCGTGGCGATTGCGCGGGCGATGATTCTCGAGCCGCATATCGTCGTCGCCGACGAGCCCGTGTCCGCACTCGATGTATCGATTCAGGCACAAATTCTGAACCTGTTCATGGATTTGCAAGAGCAGTTCAAAACCAGCTACGTGTTTATCTCGCACAATCTGTCGGTGGTCGAACACATCGCCGATGAGGTGATGGTGATGTACTTCGGCAGCGTGGTGGAGTTAGGCGAGCGCAAGACGATCTTTGCCCGGCCTCGTCATCCGTATACGCGCGCGCTGATGTCGGCGACGCCGTCGATCTTCGAAGCGGACCGGCGCATACAGATTCGTTTGCAAGGCGAGTTGCCGTCACCGCTCAATCCGCCGTCGGGATGCACGTTTCACCAGCGCTGTCCGTATGTGATCGAGCGCTGCCGTAGCGAAGAACCCCGGCTGCGCGAGGTCGATGGCCGCCAGGTGTCGTGCCATCGCGCCGAGGAGGTGATGGAGGACGGGGATGCCTGAAGCACGGGCGGCGCGGTTGCTTGCGTGCCGCCTGTCTTTGGGCGGCTTGCTGGCCAGTGGCATGCGGCGTGGTGCACGGCTGGCGTCGAGGCTATCGCGTCGTATCGTGCTTGCGTGGCGCAGGCGCTTATTGATACTGGCCAGCGTGTTCTGCGTACTGGCGGTGACGGGGCGCGCAGGCCTGGCAGGTCCGCCACCGCCGCCGTCACCGCCTGCCGCGCTGCCAGGGTTTCATTCTCCGCCCCCTGCATCGCCGGGCACCAGCGCCAGCGGCCCCGTGCGCGTGCAGCCCGCGCACATGCCGTTCTACGTCGCCACACGCGGCACCACCACCCTCTACATACTCGGCACGCTGCATGCCGCCAATCCTTCCGATTACATCCCGCGACAGCTTTTTCGCCGCCCCATTCTGGGCGCGTTGGCGGCGTCGGGCACGCTGGCGCTAGAGCTGTCGCCGGACGATCTGCTGTTGTCCCAGGATGATGTGTCGAAGTACGGTATCTGCCCGCGCGACTGCTTGCCTGAACTGCTTTCCGAGCCGCTCTGGCGCAAGCTGGCCGCGCGTTTGCGCGACAATCCGGCGGCGCTTGCAGCGATTCGCCGGATGCGTCCGTGGCTCGCCTCGCTGGTGGTCGAGACTTACGATTCGATGAGTGCGGGCCTGCAAACCGAGTACGGCACTGAAGCGCAATTGCAAAACGTTTATCTGCGCCTGCACGGCAAGATCATTGGGCTGGAAACGCTGGCCGAGCAAATGCGCGCCTTTACCGGGCTGACGTTGGCACAACAGCGCGAAATGCTGGCGCAAGACCTGGTGCTTACGCCCGCCGAAAATGTGGCCGGCGTGAAGATGCTGCATCGCTTGTGGCGTGTCGGAGATGCGGACGCGATCGCGGCCTGGAATACCGCGAAGTTGGAGCAACTGGCGCGTAACCGGAAACTGGCCGCTGGCGTCGAGAACAAGATTGTATTTGAGCGTAATCGCCGTTTTGTGACGCGGATGCTGCTGCTGGCTGGCCCGAACAAACCGGTTTTCGTGGCGCTTGGCGCGCTGCATCTGGGTGGCCCCAAAGGTGTGCTGCAAGTGCTGCGGCAGCATGGCTTCGTGGTGCAGGCGGCGTGAAAGTTACGCGACAAGGTTGTGAGCACTATGTCCGTGCCAGGCGAGTGCCAGGAGCGTTGCACAAAACCGGATGGGCCGGATGGGCCACGCGAGCGGGCGCGGTCACGGTCACGCGGCCACACAGGATGCGCGATTGAGTACCTTCAAGGGATCGTTAAGGGAAGGTTGTACGTAACGCTTCGCGCACGCGCGCGATCACGGCGGGCCAGTCGTCGTGCGCGAGCTGACGGAAGAGCCGCGCCGTGGGATACCACGGCGAATCCTCGCGCTGGTCGAGCCAGCGCCAGTCTGCCCCGACCGGCAGCATGATCCATACGGGCTTGCCCAGCGCACCGGCCAGATGCGCAATACCGGTATCGATGGTCAGCACCAGATCCAGATTCATGATTAACGCGGCGGTATCCGCGAAATTATGCAGATCGTCGGTGAAATCGATGGGGCGCAGAGACGCGGGAACGGTATCGGTTTGGTGACGGGCCGGACCTTTTTGCAGCGAGAACCAGGCGATATCGGTGTCTTCGCATAGCGGCGCGAGCGTGGCGAACGGCATCATCCGGCTGGGCAATCCGGCTGGGCTGCCCTGCCATGCCAGCCCAACCCTGGCGCGTTTGTGCCGCGCGGCCGCTTCAACCCGAGGCTGCCAGGCGGCGATTTTTTCCGGATCGGTGAACAGGTAGGGGATGTCAGCCGGAATGCTCGATAGTTCGGTGCCGAGATAGAACGGCAGGTCCATCATCGACACCCAGAAATCGTAGTGGCCGCGCGGCGGGCCGCTCCAGGCGCGCTTGAGGCCAGGCGTGCGCTGGATGATCTCGAGCAGGGGCTCGCGGACGCAGGCTTCGACATGAGCGCCATGTTCTTCAAGCTGGCGCGCGAAGCGCAAAAACTGAAAATGATCGCCGAAACCTTGTTCCCCAACGATTAACAGACGACGTCCCGCGAGCGGCTCGCCTTGCCATTTGGCGATGCCATCGGCTGTGATGGCGCTGTAATCGGCGGGCCGCCAGCGTTTGGCGTACTCGGCCCAGCCACGAAGGTAGTCGCCGCGTTTCAGGTAAAGCCACGCGAGATTTTGCCGGGCGTCGGCCTGTTCGGGATCGAGCGCAAGCGCCTGCTGATAGAACGCTTCTTCTTCGTCGTGACGGCCTTGCATGCCGAGCGCCGCGCCCAGGCATACCAGATGGGCGGGCGCGGGATCGAGCGCGACGGCTTGACGATAGTGATGCTCGGCTTCCTGGTAGGCGCCGCCGTTGCCCAGCGCGGAGCCGAGATTGACATGCGCCCGGGTGAAATCGGGCTGCAGCGCGAGGGCCTGGCGGAAACGCTCAATCGCACCGCTTGCATCGCCTGCGGCGTTCAGCAGGTTGCCGTAACTGAAACAGGCATCGGCGGAACCGGGTTCAAGCGTCAGGAGCGTGTCGTAGCAGGCGCGGGCTTCATCGAAGCGTTTGAGGCGGCTGAGCGCCTGGGCCAGGTTGAACCAGGCGTCGGTGTAGTCGGGGCGCAGCATCGCTGCGGTTTGATAAGCCTGTAAAGCGGCCTTTGGGTCGCCGAGCGCGGCTGCGATCAAGCCACGGTTGTTGATGCATTCGGCGGCGTGCGGATTAATGGCGAGTGCCTGGTCGAGCAGCGCGGCGGCAGCCTGATACGCCCCGCGCTGATATTGCAGCACGCCGTAGTAATGCAGTGCGTCAGCCTGTTGCGGTGCCTGGGCGAGAGTCTGCTGATAAAGCGTTTCCGCCTGGGTGAGCTGGCCATTGCGGTGGGCTTCGAGCGCTGCTGTCAACAGTGTGGGCGCGGAGGTATCGGGCGCAATGCCAGAGGTGGGATGGTTGGATGGCATGAGGAGGGGCTGAACCGCGCCGTGCTGTTGGCGCAAAACGTGGCTTGAGCCAAAAAAGAAGGCGATTTGCCGATGATAAGCCGTCAGGCCTGCGTCTTCGATCAGATTGATCCGAAGTGATGGGCCGATAGTCTGGAGGCTTGATTCAGTGCCCTGTCATGCGGGTGTGGCGAGGGTACTGAGGCGCATCGGATGTCACGCGCGCCTTGCACGGCATGGTGCGCTGTGTCTGATGGGCGATTGTCGCGTCGATCTGGCGTAAATAACGCTGCATGTCGCGTAATGCGTCCAGCGCATCGCCGGAGGTCGTGAGGACGAAGCGGATTGTCTGGTTGAGCCGCACCTGGGCGAGCTTCCAGATGTCCGCGCGAATCACCACGCCAATCTTTGGATATTCCCCCATGGTTTGCGCATCGCTCATCAGGATGATGGGTTGGCCATTCGGTGGCACCTGGATCGTGCCGGGCAACACCGCGTGCGCGAGAAGGTCGCGCGGAGCGTCATACTGGAGCGCGTTGCCTTCGAGGCGGTAGCCCATGCGGTTGCTATGGATGTTCACGCACCATTCGGTGGTGCCCAATGCCTGCCTTGCTTCACGCGCGAAGTGGCGGTATTCCGGACAGGCCAGTATGCGAATCTCCAGCGCTGAGGTGCTGCCCGCCACGGCTGACCAGATCGGGCGCAACGTTTCTCGCTGACGCGCGAAGCTGCACCAGGCCGGGGCCTTGATGCCGAAGGCAGGGGCATCCGGGCTTAAGGCGCCACCGCTCGCTTGCAACGTGGACACGCCGACCGGTAGCCGGTCGCCATCACGTAGCGCCCGGCCGCCCAAACCGCCAAAACCCGCTGTCAGATCGGTGCTGCGTGAGCCGAGCACCGGCAACACGTCGATTCCGCCCGCCACGCACAGATAGCAGCGCGCACCGTCGCGGGCTGCGGGCAACACCAGTTCCTGTCCTGCCCGCACTGGTTGGCTCCACCAGGTGAACACGGGCTGGCCATCGAGCGTCGCGCCGAACTCCGCACCGCTTAACGCAATGCGCGTGGCGCGCAAAAAACGCAGCACAACGGGGCCGATGACGATTTCCAGCCCGGCTGCTGTGGGCGGGTTGCCGACGAGACGATTGCCCACCTCAAGCGCCAGCATATCGAGTGCGCCGCCAGGAGCTATGCCCTGATGACGCTTGCCGTGCCGTCCCTGGTCTTGGATCGTAGTCAGAATGCCTGCGCGTTTCACATCGATCATGGGGTGGCTCCGGCGCAGGTAAAGCGCACACGGTCGCCAAACTGGAGCCGCGCGGCGGGGGTAAGGGAGGAGTTGAACAGCGTGAGGGGAGTGTGACCGATCAACTGCCAGCGACTAGAAGCGGTCGCTGGATAGATGCCTGTTTGTTTCCCGCCGATACCGACCGAACCCGCTGCGATCATGGTCCGGGGTTGGGTGCGCAAGGGGGCGTGCAGGATGGGATCCAGCCCGCCCAGATAAGCGAAGCCCGGCTGAAAACCGACGAAAAAGACGGTGTATTCCACCTGGGTATGGCGCGCGATGACTTCGCTGGCGCTGAGCCCGGTGTGTTCGGCGATATCCTCCAGATCGGGGCCGAATGGGCCACCGTAGTGCACGGGAACTTCGATTTCACGCCCCGACACGGCCTTGGGCGCTTTGCCGGCGGCATGCCAGGCGGTGTGCAATTGAGTGGCGAGCATGGCACTGTCGGCTTGCAGCGGATCGAAGATCAGCGTCAGGTTATTCATTCCCGGTACCACGTCGAGGACATGCGGCCAGGTATAGGCAGCCTGGGCCATGGTCCAGATTTGCCGCTGACGCTCAAGCGTCGCGGGTGTGGGTATGTCGCAGACCAGTGCGGAATCTCCGAGGAGGTAAATATGTGGCTGGATCATAATGAACGAGGAGGTCAAGGCAGAAAAAGCGGCAAGCGGGTCGGCAAGATGCAGCGTCCAGGTATGTACGATGCACCAGGGCCGTTCGGAGAATGCGGTATTCCGGCCGATTTAAGGGTGTGCCGCGGAGCATTCGTGGTTTGTTGCCGGAAGATTCCTGAAATAAAGTGAGTCGAGCGCGTCGTACACTGCCTGGCATCTGTCAATCTGATCTGGAGAACTGTCGCATGACGCGTTCGTTAACCCGGTTTGTTGCTTCGGAACATCTTGTTTCGGATACGAGTGAAGAGCTGTCCGAACTGGAATACGGCCTCATCATGGCGGGCAATGCTTTTAACCGCTGGATGATGCGCTGCATGCTGGCTGCGGGCGGTAAGGACATGACGCCGATCGAGATTTCCGTGCTGCATCATGTGGGGCATCGGGAGCGCCGCAAACGGTTGGCGGACATCTGCTTCGTGCTCAACATCGAAGACACGCACATCGTTACTTATGCGCTCAAGAAGTTAGTGACAGGCGGGTATGTAAAAAGCGAAAAAATCGGCAAGGAAGTGTTTTTTTCGACGACGGATGCAGGACAGGCTTTGTGCCTCGAGTATCGTGAAGTGCGTGAAAGCTGCCTGATCGCCGTGTTGCGCGAAAGCGGTCTTTCCAATGAGCAGATCGGGGTTGCGGCGCACATACTGCGGCACGCGTCCGGACTGTACGATTCGGCGGCGCGGGCTGCCGCCTCGCTTTAGAGCCGCTTATGTAGTCATCCCGGATGAGGCTCGGACGGATAAGCGCGCTAGTCGACAGGTTAAAGTCGCGGGCGTATCACATTAATCATTTGCCTGCTTTGAAACCATGAAAAATTATTTATTCAGTGGCCTTGTTAATAAACGCCCGGCGCAGATAAAAATGGAGGTGTGGCCTGAAAATAAACCGCCAGCGACTTTCTCTAAAAGTGTCGAGATTTCCAGTGATTCAGTAGTAGACAATTCGATCAAATATCCGCAGATGTTTCATGGGACCACTTTTCCCGAGGGCGGGGAGATAGTGGAGGATGCTTCTTCTATTCTAAAGAAAAATAATATTAACCAGGCGCCGTCATTGACTGCGGCGAAAAGTGGAAGCAATGTCGATCCAGCCCGCTCTAGCCTGATGAGGTTGCAGGAAATAATCAGTAAATTTGAATTTCCTGAAACTATTTCAACCAGGGTGTATGACGAACATCTGAAATCGGGTTCAGTTAAAAAGGATTTCGAAAAAAATGCACCGGAATTAATCATGGAGGCGCGTGAAAATTCCAGAGTCATCACGGCAGCTCTGGGTGGTGCTGAAAACGTGGCGCGGATAAAAATGCTTCTTGTCGAGCATGCCCTGCACGTCAACCCGCAGGCAGAATCTGATTCTTCTGGTTCTTCTGATTACCTGCTAGCCGATGAGTGCTTGCGGTGCTCGGCATTAAATTACGCCAGGCTTCACATTGAGGCGGAGACTCGGCAAAAAAATATCATTATGGATATCAATCGGAAGTATTCATTCCGTCTCCCGGTGGAGCCGCCGATCAAATACTCCCGGTTAATTTCCGGGGACGGGGAAGTGTTGTTATTTCTGAAGTGCGATACATCGATGTGGTCCAATTTCAGAAGGGCATGTAACCAATTTTCGTCTTGTAATTGTTCCACCATAAAAGAAAAGCGTTTATTTGAAAGGGCGATAACTCAATATAAGTGTGGTGTAAAGAAAAGCGAATTTAATGCCGAAACGGTCAAGTTTGCGCAATTATCCGCGCTGGTTGTTTTCGTCGTCGTGGTTGATTCAATCAGCGATCACGTAAAAAATTCCGACATCATGAAATATATCCGGCTGACACAAAATATGTGGCCATCCACCACGTAATGGAGGATGAGTGACGAGATGCTGCTCGGCTTGTCGTTTATTGCATTGAGTTTAATCATGAACCCGATGGCTAAAGATAAAACCCGCCCCAGATCACGAAAGCCACTGCTCTAATTCCGGCGGCGTTTCGCATGTCTGGGGTTTTGCAGCGTCGACGTCATACAGCGTCATTTAGCGGTTTTTAATCTTTAACTTTCGTCGGCTTACCCGCGCTGTGGTTCAAGCCGCCCAGGCCATCGGCAGCTTCTTGCTGGTGAGCGGCCGACGGGGTGTGCCAGCCGGTTTCGGTGATGATTGCGTCGAGCGGCACGTCGTGCGGTTGTCGGGGCAACTGGGCTACGTGTCCGACTTCGTAAGCGATGCCTATCGTCATGGGCCGGGTTGCGTGAGGCCAGGCGGCCAGGGTGCGATCGTAAAAACCCCCACCGTAGCCGAGCCGGTAGCCCGCGTCATCAAACCCGATGCAGGGCACGAAGAGCAGCTCGGGAATCACGACCTCGTCCGACGTGGGTTCGGGGATGTCGCGGAAGCCCGGCCGCATGGTCATGTCGGGGCTCCAGCGATGAAATTCGAGCGGCGCATCGTGGGCCACGATGACCGGCAGGCCGATTTGCCGGCCCCCGCCATGGGCGAGCCAGATAGCTAGTGCGCCACGCATGTTGAACTCACCGGCAAGCGGCCAGTAAGCGCTCACGCAGGCAGGCGCATGACGCTTGAGAGCATCGAGTACATGACGGCCCAGCGCAGCATTGCGCGCGGGGTCCGATGCGATCTGCCGACGGGTTTTTAGCAGGGCTTGACGCAAGGCCTTTTTCGCTTCGGCCAGGGGGTTGCATGCTATGCTTTGTGCCACTTCGTGCTCCAGAAACAAAGATGTCCAAACGCCTTGTCCGAGTATATCGCGCGGCTGGTCTGGCGCTAGCTGCGGCAGTATTTGCCGGGCTCTGCATTCCCATGGCCGTGGCACAGCCGGCGCCGCTGTTCGTTCCCTCCAGCGATGACCAGACTTTCATCCAGTTACGCGAAGCCTCGCGTAAAAACGATCCCGCGCGGGCGGCCCAACTGGCGGCCACGATTGCCGATTATCCCGCTCCGTCATACCTTGAGTATTTTCAGATCAAACCGCAGTTGTTTGATACGCAAGGGCGCGCGCGCACAGATGTGCCGGATGACCTGATTCTCGCATTCCTGAAGAAGTACGACGGCCAGGCGATCGCCGACCGTATGCGCAACGATTATCTGCTGGTACTGGGCGCACGGCATGACTGGCGCAATTTCGAATCGCAGTATGCCCGCTTTGTGCTGGACGATGACACCCAGGTGAAATGTTATGCGCTCGAAGCGCGTGCCGCACGTGGCGAGAACGTCGCCGATGCCGCACGCGCGTTGCTGGTCGAGCCGCGCAAGTACGGTGAGGGCTGCGTCGATCTGGTAACGGCGCTGGCGGCTGCACGGCAGTTTTCCAGTGACGATGTCTGGCAGCAGGTTCGTCTCGCTTATGAGCAAAACCAAACCACCACGGGCCGTAAGCTGGTGGATGCGCTAGGCAGCCAGAGCCCGGACCCGGCAGCGCTTAACCAGGCGCTTGGCACGCCACCGCTGGCGCTGACGCGTGGGGTTGGCAGCGACACCCAGTCGCATCAGTTGGCGCTGTTAGCGACCACGCGCATGGCGCGCAACGATCCGGTGTTGGCTGCTACCACGTTTGCGCCACTGGCACCGTCGCTGAGCGCAGCCGAAAAAGCCGCCGGCTGGGGCACGATTGCTTATCAGGCGGCGCTCAAGCAGATGCCCGGGGCGGTGGACTGGTATCGCCTGTCGGCCAATGGCGCGCTTTCCAGCGTTGCTTACGAATGGCGGACACGGATGGCCCTGGTGGCGGGTGACTGGGCGATGGTGCGCTGGTCGATTGAGCAGATGCCCGCGGCGCTGCGCAGTCAGCCCGCATGGATTTACTGGCATGCGCGTGCGCTCAAACAAGGCGGCGACAGTGCGCAAGCCAATCAGGAGTTCGCCCAGATTGCGCCGGGCTACAACTTCTACGGCCAACTGGCAGCCGAAGAACTCGGCCAGAAAATCACCATTCCACCTAAAACCACGGTGACCGATGCGGAAGTCCAGCAAGCGGGTATGACACCGGGGTTTGCGCTGTCGCAGCGGTTTTATCAACTCAATTTGCGCCTGGAAGGCAACCGCGAATGGAACTGGCCGCTGCGCGGCATGAGCGACCGCGAACTCATTGCCGCTGCCGAGTACGCCCGCCGTATCCAGCTTTTAGACCGTGCAGTCAATACCGCGGACAAAACCAGAACCGAACACGATTTCTCGCTGCGCTATCTGTCGCCGTTCCGCGATATCGTCGAGCGCGATTCGCAGTCCAACGGTCTTGATGTCGAATGGGCTTATGGCTTGATTCGCCAGGAGTCGCGCTTCATTCTGAATGCGCGCTCTGAAGTCGGTGCCAGTGGCCTGATGCAACTGATGCCTGGCACGGCGCAACTGGTGGCCAAAAAGATCGGTTTGGGGCCGGTGTCCCGGGCACAGATGAACGATCTCAACACCAATATCCTGTTGGGCACTAATTATCTGGCGATGGTTTATAACCAGTTCGACGGTTCCGCCGTGCTGGCGACAGCCGGCTATAACGCCGGCCCCGGACGGCCGCGCAACTGGCGCAAAACCTTGCCCGGTCCGGTTGAGGGTGCGATTTTCGCTGAAGCCATCCCGTTCCAGGAAACACGTGATTACGTCAAAAATGTGTTGTCGAACACCGTGTACTACGGGGTTCTGTTCGAAGGACGCCCGCAGTCGCTGAAGGCGCGTCTGGGTTACATCACGCCGTAACGTTTCTACCGCCGCCACGGCCATGCCCTGTCCGGGGGCATGGCCGTGGCGTTTGTCGTTGTGCCTGGCCTGGCTTGGCTGCGGCATCAAACCTTTCCTTGCTGAGGTTCGCCATGAAACTAGTGATCGGTGACAAAAACTATTCGTCATGGTCGATGCGCGCATGGCTGCTGCTCAAGCATTTCGACATTCCCTTCACTGAAATCCCGATTGAATTGCACGAAGCGGATTCGACCGCGGAGATTCTCACGTATTCGCCGTCTGGCAAGGTGCCATGCCTGATCGGCGAGGGCGGATTGCGGGTGTGGGATTCACTGGCGATTGCAGAGACGCTCGCAGAGCATTTTCCACAACATGCGCTATGGCCGCGTGATGCGTTGCGGCGCAGCCAGGCGCGCAGCATTAGCGCCGAAATGCATTCGGGTTTTACGGACCTGCGCGCGAACATGTGGATGGATATTCGCGGGTCGTTTCCGGGGCAGGGCGTGACGCCTGGCGTGCTGGCGGATATCGCGCGCATCGAAACCCTCTGGAGCACTTGCCTCGAAGCCCACGGCGGACCGTTCCTATATGGTGAGTTCTGCATTGCCGACGCGATGTATGCCCCCGTGGTGATGCGCTTCAATACCTGGCAGCCTGCGCTATCTCCTGTCGCGGCAAGTTACGCTGCACGCGTCACCGCGCTACCTGCCGTTGCGACATGGATCCGCGAGGCGCAAAACGAACAGCATCGCCTTTCCAGCGATGCTATCGGCGTATGAATATTTACGCGGTGGGGGGCGCGATTCGAGACGAATTGCTGGGCGTGCCCGTGAAAGATTTCGATTACGTGGTGGTGGGGGCGACGCCCGAGCAGATGGCCGCGCAAGGGTATCGGCCTGTCGGCAAGGATTTCCCGGTGTTCCTGCATCCCCAGACGCACGCCGAATACGCGCTGGCTCGCACGGAGCGCAAGACCGCAGCGGGTTATCACGGCTTCCAGTTTTTCTATGCCCCGGATGTGACGCTCGAGCAGGACCTGGCGCGGCGTGATCTGACCATCAACGCGATGGCCCGCGAAGTCCGTCCCGATGGCGTGCTGACAGGCCCGGTTATTGATCCTTTCAACGGTCAGGCGGATGTGGCGGCGCGCGTGTTTCGCCATGTCGGCGATGCATTTATCGAAGATCCGGTGCGCATTTTGCGTGTCGCGCGTTTTGCAGCACGCTTTGCTGATTTCAGCGTGGCGCCAGAAACAATGGCGCTGATGCAGCGCATGACGGCTGCAGGCGAAGTCGATGCACTCGTGGCCGAGCGCGTGTGGCAGGAAATCGCGCGGGGGCTGATGGAGCCCAAGCCTTCGCGGATGTTCGCGGTGTTGCGCGAGTGCGGGGCGTTGGCGCGGGTCTTGCCTGAAGTTGATGCGCTTTTTGGCGTGCCGCAGCGCGCCGATTTTCACCCCGAGGTCGATACCGGCGTGCACGTGATGATGGTGGTCGATCATGCGGCGGCGCGGGGCTATGCCTTGCCCGTGCGCTTTGCCGCGCTGACTCACGATCTAGGCAAGGCAACGACGCCTGCCGATATATTGCCGCGCCATCTGGGCCATGAAGGACGCAGCGTGGATTTGCTTAAGCCTTTGTGCGAGCGTTTGCGCGTGCCGAACGAGTGCCGCGATCTGGCGCTGCTGGTGGCACGTGAGCACGGCAATATTCATCGCGTGGCGGATACCGGCGCGGCGGGGCTGGTGCGGCTGTTCGAGCGTTGCGATGCGTTGCGCAAGCCCGCGCGCTTTGCCGAAGCCTTGCAGGCTTGCGAGGCGGACGCGCGAGGACGGTTGGGGTTCGAGAGCGGTACCTATCCGCAGGCTGAGCGTTTGCGGGTGGCGCTGGTCGCGGCGCGTGCCGTCGATGCCGGGGCGGTGGCGCAAACGTGCGCGGCACAACCCGGGCTGATTCGTGAGGCTGTGCATCGGGCGCGGGTCGAGGCCGTCGCGCGGGCACTGGACGATGCCGCCCAGGATTGATCTCAGGCACTTTCTCGTGCGTTAAAGCAGCCGTGCGATGAACGAAAGCAGCATCGACATGACAAGCGTCGACATAAACGGAAACGGATAGTCGCGTCCGAACAGCCGTAGCGTGACATCGCCCGGCATCCGGCCGATCCCCAGCCGCCGCAGCCAGGGCCAGCAGCTCGAGAGGATGGCGACAGCGATAAAGGTCGTCAGTAGCCAGCGGAGCATGGCATTGGCTCGATCAGGTTCATGGGGCTCATGGGGCTCATGAGGTTCATCACAGGGTGTGGGAACGATCGCCACGGGCGAATGCGTCGACCATGCCGTCGATGCCGCGTGAAAATGCGATCACTTTGAATAGCTCGCCCATCTCCGCTTCTGACAGCAGCTTTTGCAGGGCATTGGCTGCGGGCAGATAGCGGCGCGTATCGTTGGGGTCGATCGTGGCGAGCGCCTCGGTGATACCCGCATTCAGCAAAAAACGCGCTTGCGAGGTATAGCCGAGCAGATCGGCCCCTGCCTCGGTGCCTGCGAGCGCGATACCCGTGAAGTCGATGTGCGCGGTGATGTCCTGCAAGCCAGGGTAAACAAATGGATCGCCATGCGCCCGGTGGCGGTAATGGCACATCAGCGTGCCTTGCGCCCGTTGCGGATGGTAGTACTCATGGCGCGGAAAACCGTAATCGAAGAAAAACGCCGCACCTCGCGTGAGCATGGTGCAGACGGTATGCGTGAAAGCCCGTGCGGCATCGTGTGTTTCGGTGAGGTAGGTGCCGTCGGTTTCGATCTCCGCGAGCAGGGCTGCGTTGTCGTGACCGGGAGGCGCATCTGGTGCATCCGGAGTGCGGGATGCGTCCAGCGCGCGGTCGGAGAACGTCAGCGTGCCATCGTCAGCCAGTGTCACACCGCGCTCATGCCAGATGCCATCGGTTTGCGCGAAGAGTCGCACCGGCATGGCATCGAGTACTTCATTGCCGAGCACCACGCCCTCGAAGCGTTCCGGCAGCGTGTCGAGCCAGCGCACACGAGAGGCGAGCGCAGGTGCTTGCGCTTCGATCGTGGCGCGTTGACGCTCGCGCAGCTCACCTGACAAATCGACAATCGAATAACTGTCGAACGGAAGATTCGCCTGATCCTCACCAGCATGGGCGGCGAGTGCGTTGAGCAGCCCCGCAGCCAGTTGCCCGGTGCCTGCGCCGAACTCCAGCAGGTTACGTGTGTGGCTTTGTGCCAGTGCCTGGGCGACCGGTTGCGCGAGCGTGGTGGCGAATAGCGGTGAGAGTTCGGGGGCCGTGATGAAGTCACTGCCGTCTTCGCTGCGACGGCCGAACTTGATCGATCCGCCGCTGTAATAACCCAGGCCGGGCGCGTACAACGCCTGTTCCATATAGCGATCGAAACGCAGCCAGCCTCCCGCTTTTTCGATCAGCGTGCGGATGTGCTGCGACAGTGCCCCGGATTGCGCAAGCGCCTCCGGAGCAGGAGCGGGTAAACTACCCGGTTGGTGTTCTTTCGGATTCATCCGCGCATTGTAAATGAGCCATTCTTCCGCCTCTCCTCCACGTGCCACAAGCGCTGGCCCACATTCTGCGACGGGCGCCGCCGCGCGTATTGTGCTGATTACCGGCGCGGCGCGGCGTATTGGCCGCGCGCTGGCGCTGGGTTTTGCCGAAGCGGGCTGGGATGTCGCGGTGCATTGTGGCCGCTCGCGGGCCGAAGCCGAGACGCTCGTGGCGCAGATTGTCGCGTTGGGCCGTCGGGCCGTGACGTTGCAGGCCGATCTGGCGCTTGAAACTGAAGTTGCGCAACTGGTGCCTGCTTGCATCGCAGCGCTCGGGCGGCCGGTGTGCCTCATTAATAACGCCTCGCGTTTTACCGAAGATAACGCGCGCGACATCCGCTATACCCCCCTGCTGCAGATGATGGCGATCAATCTGGGCGCGCCGCTGGTACTGGCCCGTGCGTTGTTCGATGCAACGCCGGATGCGGCCATTGATGACGAAACCCAGCGCAGCGTGGTGCTCAATGTGCTGGACCAGAAGCTGTTCAATCTGAATCCGGATTATTTGTCATACACGCTGACCAAAGCCGCGCTTCAAACCGCAACGGTTGCACTGGCGCAGGCGCTGGCGCCGAAGGTGCGCGTGGTGGGCCTGGCTCCTGGCCTGACGTTGCCGTCCGGTGCGCAAACGGAGGCCGCTTTTGCTGCCGCGCACCGCGTCACGCCGCTGGGACGGGCTTCGCGCGCAGAGGATCTGGTGGCCGCGGCGCTCTACCTGGCCGGCGCGGGTGGCGTGACGGGCACGACCCTGGTGGTGGATGGTGGCCAACATCTCGTGCCGCTGGAACGTGATGTGATGTTTTTGACCGGTGGCTGATGGCTGATGGCTGATGGCTGATGGCTGATGGCCCTCGTTGTCCCCAGGCACCGCTGTTTTTATTTTTTTCGCGTTTTTTTGCTGGCCCGTTTTTTTTCGACTGGAACCCTCATGTTTGCTGCTTTGCCGTATCCCCAGCTTGCTGATTGCCGTCGGCTGTTTCTGCGCAATTACGAAGTGCACATCAATATTGGCGTGCACGATTTCGAAAAACGCGGCGAGCAGCGGGTGGTCATCAATGTCGAACTGTTTGTGCCGCTGGCGTTATCTACACCGCTCGGCGATCACCTGAGCGAAGTCGTCGATTACGACTTTATGCGTTCGACCATCGCGCGCCGTGTCGGACAAGGCCACATCCATTTGCAGGAGACGCTGTGCGATGACCTGGTCAGGACCCTGCTGGCGCATCCGCAAGTGCGCGCGGTCCGGGTGTCGACCGAAAAGCCCGATGTGTACCCCGATTGCGATGCGGTTGGCGTCGAAGTGTTTCGTGTCAAGGAGGACTGAGTCATGACGACGTTAACACCTGCCTTTGCATTTCCTGTTCAGCCCGATATCGAAAGCGCTGACGCCCAGGCGCTGGATGCCTCCCCCGGGCGCAAAGTCGCCCTGACGCGCCGCGAGCAGAAAGCGGCCTACGAGAACAACAAACTGTTCAAGCGCCTGACGCGTCAGGTCGGCCAGGCGATTGGCGACTACAACATGATTAGCGAAGGCGACAAGGTGATGGTGTGCCTGTCGGGCGGCAAGGACAGTTATGCGATGCTCGACATCCTGCTGCGTCTGCGCGAGCGTGCGCCGATTCACTTCGAGATCGTCGCCGTCAATCTGGACCAGAAGCAGCCCGGTTTTCCTGAGCACATCCTGCCTGAGTACCTGACCCAGCTTGAGATCCCATTTCATATCGAGAATCAGGACACATACAGCATAGTCAAGCGGCTCGTGCCCGAAGGCAAGACCACCTGCTCGCTGTGTTCGCGGTTGCGTCGCGGCATTCTGTATCGTGTCGCGGGCGAACTGGGCGCGACCAAAATCGCGCTCGGTCATCACCGCGACGACATCTTGCAAACGTTGCTGCTCAACCTCTTTTACGGGGGCAAACTCAAGGGCATGCCTCCCAAGCTGCAATCGGACGATGGCAAGAACATCGTGATCCGGCCGCTGGCCTACGTGAAAGAAACCGACCTTGAGCGCTACGCTGAGCTGCGCGAATTCCCCATCATCCCGTGCAACCTGTGCGGCAGTCAGCCCAACCTCAAGCGCGCCGAAATGAAAGCGCTTGTCCGTGATTGGGAAAAGCGTTTTCCAGGCCGTATCGAGAACATGTTCAACGCATTATCGAAAGTCGTGCCTTCGCATCTGATGGACTCCACGCTGTTTCCGTTTGCCGCATTGCAGGCCACCGGTCGGCCCGATCCCGATGGCGATATCGCTTTCGATGAAGACCCCTGTTCCAGCTCCGCCTCCAATGCCGGGATGGCGGCAGGCACACAACCGGTTTCCATCGTTTCATTCGATGATCTGTAAGCGCCGCGCGTGTTGCAAAACCCCTTGTTTTCAGGGCTTTGCAGCACGCGTCATGCCTCGCGCATGCTAGAATCGACGGCTCCAAACTAGGCTTTATGCCACAGCCATGAACATCGTAATTTTGGCGGCAGGCACCGGCAAACGTATGCGCTCGGCGCTGCCCAAGGTGCTTCATCCTCTGGCTGGCCGGCCACTTCTTGCCCACGTTCTCGATACCGCTCGCACGCTCAATCCGTCGTGTCTCGTCGTGGTGATTGGCCATGGCGCGCAAGCGGTGCGGGACGCGGTTGCCGCCCCCGACGTGCAGTTCGCCATTCAGGCGGAGCAGCTCGGTACCGGACACGCGGTGCAGCAGGCACTCCCGCTGCTCGATCACGCGCAGCCCACCCTCGTGCTGTATGGCGATGTCCCCCTCACGCGCGCCAGCACCCTCAAACGTCTGACCGATAGCGCCGCCGAAGGCTGCTACGGCGTACTCACCGTGACCCTTGACGATCCCGCCGGCTACGGCCGCATCGTGCGCGATCAAACGGGCAGCGTCGTGTGCATTGTCGAAGAAAAAGACGCAAGCGCGGAGCAGCGCCGGATTGCGGAGATCAATACGGGCATTGTCGTGGCCCCTACCGCGCAGTTGGCGATGTGGCTCGCTTCACTGAAAAACGATAATGCCCAAGGCGAGTTTTATCTGACCGATGTCGTCGAGCGCGCGACAGCCGCCGGTTTCGACGTGGTGAGCGCCCAACCCGATGACGTGTGGGAAACGCTGGGTGTCAACAGCAAGCAGCAACTGGCGGAGCTCGAACGGATTTATCAGCGCCGCGCCGCGGAGGCACTGCTGGCTGCAGGCGTGACGCTTGCCGATCCCGCGCGCTTCGACGTGCGAGGTTCGTTACGTTGTGGCGCGGATGTTTCGATTGATGTGAATTGCGTTTTTGAAGGCGACGTCACGCTTGGCGATGACGTGACGATTGGCCCCAACTGCGTGATCCGGGATGCCGTGATTGGCGTCGGTACGCGGGTGGATGCCTTTACGCACATTGATGGCGCGCAGATCGGCACCAACGCCGTGCTTGGGCCGTATGCCCGGCTGCGCCCCGGCGCGACCCTCAAGGACGAAACCCATGTCGGCAATTTTGTCGAAGTGAAAAACGCCGTGCTGGGCCATGGCACCAAAGCCAATCACCTGACGTATATCGGTGACGCCGACATTGGCGCTCGGGTCAATATTGGCGCGGGCACGATCACCTGCAATTACGATGGTGCGAACAAACACCGCACGGTGATTGACGACGATGTATTCGTCGGCTCGGACACGCAACTGGTTGCGCCCGTGCATGTGGGGCGCAACGTGACCATTGCCGCGGGCACCACCGTCTGGAAGGACGTCGAAGATCACGCCCTGGTGCTGAACGGCAAAACCCAGATCACCAAGACTGGCTACGTGCGTCCGGTGAAACACAAACCGAAACGCTGAAAGGCGCGGCGCGTGCGTCCGGCATGCGTCGATATTTTCCTCACGAAGGATCACGAATTTATGTGCGGCATTGTCGGCGCGGTTGCGCAACGGAATATCGTTCCCATTCTGGTGGAAGGGCTCAAACGTCTTGAATACCGGGGCTACGATTCATGCGGTGTGGCCGTTCTGGTTGACGGCAAACCACAGCGCGCGCGCAGCGTCGCGCGCGTGGCCGATCTGGAACAGCAGGTGCGCGAGACCCAGTTAAGCGGCGTGAGCGGCATCGCCCATACTCGCTGGGCCACACACGGTGCACCCGTGACGGACAACGCCCATCCGATTTTTTCCCGCGATGCGCTCGCGCTGGTGCACAACGGCATCATCGAGAATTACGAAGCGTTGCGCGAGATGCTGCGTGCCAAAGGCTATGCGTTTGTCTCGCAGACCGACACCGAAGTCATCGCACACCTGATTCACAGCCTGTATCGTGGCGACCTGTTTGCCACCGTGCGCGAGGCTGTGCAGCAATTGCACGGTGCGTATGCCATCGCGGTGCTGCATAAGGATCAACCGCATACGGTTGTCGGCGCGCGGCAAGGCTCGCCGCTTGTGGTGGGTCTCGGCACGCATGAAAATTTTCTGGCATCTGACGCGCTGGCTCTCGCAGGCAGTACCGAGCGCTTTATCTTCCTTGAAGAAGGTGACGTGTGCGAGCTGACGCTGGAACACGTGCGCATTGCTGACCGCGATGGCAATGAGATTCCGCGTGAAGTGCGGCAGGTGGCCGCGTATGGCGGCGCTGTCGAACTCGGGCCCTACCGGCACTTCATGCAGAAGGAAATTTTCGAGCAACCGCGCGCCATCACCGACACCATTCCCCCCGCTGATCGCTACGACGCCTCACTATTTGGCGCGGGTGCCGCTGAGGTGTTTGCCCGCATCGACAGTGTATTGATTCTCGCGTGCGGCACGAGCTATTACGCGGGGCTTACCGCGAAGTACTGGCTTGAATCAATCGCCAAGATTCCGACCCAAGTCGAGATCGCCAGCGAATATCGCTACCGTGAATCCGTGCCGAACCCCAAGGCGTTGGTCGTAGTGATTTCTCAATCGGGTGAAACCGCCGATACGCTTGCCGCGCTCAAACATGCGCAGATGCTCGGGCACCCGCATACGCTAGCCGTGTGCAACGTTGGTACCAGCGCGATGGTGCGGCAAACCGAGCTGGCGTTCTTGACGCATGCGGGGCTGGAGATTGGCGTGGCTTCGACCAAGGCGTTTACAACGCAGCTTGTCGCGCTGTTTGTGCTGGCGATGACGCTAGGCAAGTTGCGCGGACACGTGAGTGCGGAACAGGAAGCCGATGAGATTCGGCAGCTACGGCATTTGCCTGCCGCGTTGAACAGCGTGCTGGCGCTGGAGCCGCAGATCATTGCCTGGGCGGAGGAGTTCTCGCGTAAGGAGCATGCGTTGTTTCTGGGGCGCGGGTTGCATTATCCGATTGCGCTGGAAGGCGCACTCAAGCTCAAGGAGATTTCGTATATCCATGCCGAGGCGTATCCAGCGGGAGAGCTAAAGCACGGGCCTCTGGCGCTGGTGACTGAAGCGATGCCGGTAGTGACGATTGCGCCGAACGATATGTTGCTGGAGAAGCTGAAATCGAATATTCAGGAAGTGCGGGCGCGTGGTGGCCAGCTTTATGTGTTTGCGGATTCGGACACGCGCATTGTCAATGACGAAGGGCTGCATGTGATCCGGATGCCTGAACATTATGGCAAGCTGTCGCCGATACTGCATGTGGTGCCGTTGCAGTTGCTGGCTTATCACACGGCTTGTGCCAGAGGAACGGATGTGGATAAGCCGCGGAATCTGGCGAAGTCGGTGACGGTGGAGTAGGGGGGCTGTAGTGGTCAAGTTATTTCGGGCAGGCAGACAGGTTCTTTCGCTGTCGGTTTCGCCTCGTAGGCAGCCGGCGACAGATAGCCCAAGGTCGAATGTAGGTGTACGGCATTGTAGAAGCCGACGATGTACTGGCTGATGTCACGCCGTGCCTCGTCGTGGTTGGCGTACTGACGCTGCCACACGCGCTTCATTTTCAGGCTCAGGAAGAACCTCTCCATCACTGAATTGTCTCAGCAATTTCCCTTGCGACTCATGCTGCAAACCACGTGATGCTGCTTCAGCACTGCCTGGTCCTCGTCACTCGCATACTGGGCGGATTCAACCGGTCGTCGCAACACCAGATTGTTAAGCAGATTTTAGATATTCGTCCAGAGCTTCTGCCGGCGTCTTCCAGTCAAGTGTTTTCCGAGGCCTTGTGTTCAGTGTATGAGCAACGGCTTGGATCTCTCGTGCGCTCCACCGAGAGAGGTCTGTTTCCTTTGGAAAGTATTGTCGCAATAGGCCGTTCGTATTTTCGTTCGTGCCGCGTTGCCATGGACTGTGCGGATCCGCGAAGAATACCTGTACGCCAGACTCGATAGTGAAACGGGCATGATCGGACAGCTCCTTGCCACGATCCCAAGTCAATGATCGCCACAACAGGGCTGGCATGTCTGTCACTGTCTTCTTGAGTGCGTTGGCCATCGTGACGGCTCCGTAGCCAGCCAGCGCAGGACCATTTTTCGTCCGGGGAGTCAATCCATAGCCTTTCTCCCGGGGCAGGTGTACGAGCATGGTGAAACGTGTTGATCTCTCCACCAGCGTGCCAATAGCGGATCGATTTAGGCCAATGAGTAGGTCTCCCTCCCAATGCCCGGGCACAGCGCGATCTTCCGCCTCTGCGGGGCGGCTGGAGATCATGACATCCTCGCTGACGTGCGCCCATGCTTTAGCTCGTGCCCTAGCCCGTGGCGCGCGTAGTGCTCGCCCGCTGCGCAGACAACCCACTAGCTCGCGCTTGAGCGCGCCACGCCCTTGAATGTAAAGCGCTTGATAAATGGCTTCGTGAGAAATGCGCATGGATTCATCGTCGGGGAAATCGATTCGGAGGCGGTTGGCGATCTGTTCAGGGGACCAACCATTGACCCACTTCCGGTCTCCTCGATGTGGTTTATTCCGCCCCTTGAACGGTGCCTGCTGGGGTCCAACAATCTCATGGCCGTCAACGTCACACACCTTGCCTTCCAAGCGTTCCTGCACATAGCGATGCAGTCGCGGGTTGGTCACCAGCTTCGCTGGTTTTGCTCGCTTGGCAAAGTGCTCTGCCTTCCATTGTGCGACCGAAGCCCGATACTCTAGGCGACCACCACGGGTCGCGGCATTACGCGTAAGCTCGCGCGAAATGGTTGATGGACTGCGTCCGATGCGGCGAGCAATTTCACGCACCCCTATGTTTTGGGCCGAGAGTAACCCGATCTCTTCACGCTCGGCGAACGACAAGTATCTACCCGATATAGGCTTCGACATGAAAAGTGGCATACCGCCACGATAGCGGAACCAGCGTGATCCGACCGCCTGAGATACGCCAACGACCTCTGCCGCTTTCTCGCTTGTGATGCCGGTAGCGATCTGTTTCCAAAAGCGACGCTCAATCTCATGCCGAAGCGACGGCGCACCTGGCGAGTGCATCGCTCGTCGTCCGGTTATCTGATACACCCATTCTGCAATTCGTCCCACACAACACCTCCAAGATTAAAGGTGTTGCAACGACCGGTTGAATCCGCCCAATACGTCAGCATTCGCTACAGCGAACGGCTGGTCGAAGCGTGCATCGAGCGGTCGGTCGGCAGCCGGGGCGACAGCTACGACAACGCCCTGGCTGAGACGATCAATGGCTTGTACAAGGCCGAACTGATTCATCGCCGCACCTGGAAAACGCGGGAATCCGTTGAACTGGCAACGCTGGAGTGGGTGGCCTGGTTCAATCATTATCGATTGATGGAACCCCTCGGCTATATCCCGTCCGCCGAAGCTGGGGCAAACTACTATCGGCAACTTGAAACAGCTGCCGCTGAACCCGCATTAACTTAAACCAGCCAGCCTCCACGAGGCCCGGGGCGGTTCAAAATCAAGAGAGGGAGAGAGTTTTGTGAAGCACAGGTCAGCGCCAGCAAAAGCCCGATGCATCGTGACACTCACATGCACCGACCCGTCCATCCAGTTAGTGGTTTCCGTGGAAGCACTATGCCACGGCAAATCCCGGCGTCATGGCTCAGGAGCGCTCTCCAATAACTACGCCCAGCCCATGGGAGGCGGGTCTTTTCCTGTTCAAGGGGAGCTTCATGGATAGCGTGACTGCAGACTTGTCCTACGGACGCCAGATTGCTGTGGTTCCGGTGAACCTGATTCAACCCGCAGATGTCGCGCTGAGTGTCAGTGCATTTGACAAATGGCTGATGGAGATCAGCGATGGCGTGATCACCCTGGAGCGGATCCGGAATGTCGCGGGGGCCATGCCGGTCCTGGGCAATATCCTGGCACTGGCGGACGTGTTCGAAGACATCGTTACGCTGAGGAAGGCTGATGCTCCTCACATGTTCGACTGGGTAAGCCTTGGCATCAACCTCATTGGCGTGGTGCCGTTGCCAGGGACAGCAGCGGCCCGCGTCAGCCTGCGCCCCACATTGCAGCTGGTGCGCCAGGAGCTGCGCCAGAATGGCAGGCAGCTCATTGGCGAGGCGCTCATTACGCTGCTGGCCAGCAACCTCAACGCCACCATCAAGGGCGAACTGGAAGATTTCGTCAGCCAGGCCCAGGCAGAACTGCCCGGGTTCATTGAAGAGGCTGCGAAGTTTGGTGAAAGGCTCATCATCGACCTGGCCGATGGCATCGACAACCTCGTCCTGGGCCAGCTCGACGCATCGGGCGATTTCAGGGAAGCTGACAAGCAGGTCTTCGAGGCCACCGGCAAACTCTGGCGCGACCCGGGCGGCGTCTTCTCCAATATCTACGGAGCGGCCACCAGTTTTTACGCGGGGGTTGCCAAAAAAGGCGCCAACAAGGCTGCCGGGTTCATTCCAGAAAATATAGGCAAACTGGTACTGTCTCACACGGCAGATCTGCGCAGATTTTCTCCGAAACTCGGACAGCAGATCCGGAACCTGAGCGATGCCAACATGGAACAGAGCATCGGCTGGATTATCCAGGGCCTGTCTGTTGCCCTTGCCGCTCGCAGCAGCGCTGGCCACAAGCATGGCGCCAACGTCAGGCACGACACGACCAGCGCCAGCCACAACAGCCGCCCAGGACAACCTGTTGAACCACGCTCCGCTGAAGGCAAGGCGAAGCACGACCCCAATCCGCAGAGAAGCGGAGTCTGCCCGGCCACCTGCAACAGCATCAGCTTTGCCATGGGCAGCGAGATACTCCCGCATACCGACTTTATCCTGCCGGGTCCGTTTCCCATCGAGTGGACGCGCACCTACCGCTCCAGTCTGGAGGCCTACGATGAGGCCGAATTCGGCGCGCGCTGGATTACCCCATTCACGACGCGCTTCGACCTGCACGGCGATGGCATCCGTTTTCATGCCGCCGATGGGCGCAGCTTCGACTATCCGCTGCCCAGGGTCGGTGAGCTGCATGATGACCGTATTGAAGGTCTCACCCTGGTGCGCGTGAGCGAGCACAGCCTGGTTCTCTGCCGTGGCCATGAGCGCCGCGAAACCTACGAACGTCACGGCGGGCGTTTCCTGCTGGTGCGTATCGGGCTGCGCGGGGGAGCCGGCCTGCTGCTGGGCTACGAACACCGTACCGGTGAGCGTGTTGTGCTTTCTGACCTGATCACCTATCAGGACGATCCCAGCCAGGCGCACCTGCACCTGGGCACCGACATTGACACCCATGGCCGCATCACGGGCCTGTGGCTGATGGGCGAGGACGCCCCGCAGCGCCGCCTGAGCCTGTACCGCTACGACGAAGCGGGTGACCTCACGCTGGCCCAGGATGAAAACGCTGCCATCTGGACCTACCAGTACCAGCAGCACCTGGTCACCCGCTACACCGACCGCACCGGGCGCGGCATGAACCTCGAATGGCAGGGCCAGGGTCCCGACGCCCGCGCCGTGCATGAGTGGGCCGATGACGGCAGCTTCGATACCCGTCTGGAGTGGGACGGGAACATCCGGCTGACCTGCGTCACCGATGCCCACGGCCAGCAAACCTGGCACTACTACGACCACCTGGGCTACACGTATCGCATCATTCATTCCGACAGGCGTCAGGAATGGTTCTTCCGGGACGAGGCGAAAAACATCATCCACCATATCCACACCGATGGCAGCGAAGACCGCTACGCCTACGATGAAAACAGCAACCTGCTGGAGCACATCCGCGCGGACGGGACACGTGTTCACTATGCCTGGGATATGGCGGACCAGCTCATCAGGATCAGCGACGCCGAAGGCGGGCTCTGGCAGCGCGACTACGACACCCGCGGCCGCCTGACCGGAACCGTCGATCCGCTGGGCAACCGGACCGGCTACACGTACAACCTGATGGGGATGCCGATCGCCATCACCGACGCCAGCGGCCGGCAAAAGCAGCTGGCGTACAACGCCAGCGGCCAGCTCACACGCTACGTGGACTGCTCCGGCAAGGCCAGCGAATGGGTCTACGACGCCCGTGGCCAGCTGATGCAGTTCACCGATGCCGCAGGCCAGGCCACCCGCTACCGCCACGAATCGGGCCAGCTGGTGGCCATCCTGTATCCGGACGGCAGCGCAGAGCACTTCGAGCGCGATGCCGAAGGCCGGCTGCTGGCCCACGTGGATGCGCTAAAGCGGCGCACCGGGTGGCACTACACCGGGGCCGGGCTGCTGTCGAAACGCGTGGACCCGGCTGGCCAGAGCCTGCGCTACCAGTGGGACAGGCTGGGCCAGCTCACGGCGCTGCGCAACGAGAACGGGCGCGATGCAGAATTCACCTACGATCCGGTGGGCCGCCTGCTGGCCGAAACGGGCTTCGATGGTGCCACCACGCGCTACGAATACGGGGACGCCACGGGCACGCTGGCGCGTGCCATCGAAGGCCAGCGCATCACCGCCTTTGCCTTTGACCCGATGGGACGGCTGACTGAGCGCCGTGCCGCGCTGCGAACTGGCGACACCGCGCCGCAGGAACAGGACTGGCAGGTCGAGCGCTTCGCCTACGATGGCAACGGTCATCTGGCACTGGCCAGCAACGCCGGCAGCCGGCTGCAATGGTTCCATGACGCGGCCGGCAACCTGGTGCGCGAGCACCAGCACTACCGCCAGCTGGGCAGGCCGCTGGTGGCGGTGTGGCAGCACGAGTACGACGTGCTGAACCAGCGCATCGCCACGCTGCGTCCGGACGGGCACCGGGTGAGCTGGCTGACCTATGGCAGCGGCCACCTGCTGGCGCTGCAGCTGGACGGGCACGAACTGGCCAGCTATGAGCGCGACGACCTGCACCGCGAGGTCGCGCGCCTGCAGGGCAACCGCCTGCTGCAGACGCAGCAGTGGGATGCGCTGGGGCGCCTGAGCGGGCAGGTGCTGGCGCGCGAGGCGCAACCAGGCAAACAGGGCCCGCCCGGACAGACGCCAGGCGGCGAGCGGCTGCTGGTGCGCCGCTACCGCTACGACGCCAGCGGCCAGCTCACGGACATCAACGACACGCGCCGCGGCCAGCTGGCGTACCGCTACGACCCGGTGGGCCGCCTGCTGGAAGCGCAGAGCCGGCTGGGCCACGAGACCTTCGCCTTCGATCCGGCCAGCAACCTGGTCGACCCGCAAGCGCAGCGTGAGGCCGACCGCGAGCACCTGCCACGGCCGAAGGCGCTGGACAACCTGCTCAAACAGTACGCGGGCACGCACTACCAGTACGACGCGCGAGGCAACCTGACCCAGCGCTGGCGCAACGGCGAGGCAAGCCGCTACACCTGGGACCTGTTCGACCGGCTCACGCACGCCGGGGACGCCCGCCTCGAAGTCAGCTACACCTACGATGCGCTGGGCCGCAGACTCTCGAAGCACAGCCAGGCGCACTACCAGGCGCGCCGCGAGGCGGGGCCGCACTGGAACCGCAGCGAGCGCGTGAAGCGCAACCGCGAACTGCAGTGCGGCTTCACGCTGTACGGCTGGGATGGCGACACGCTGGCGTGGGAGAGCCGGATTGCTGACGAAGATGGCCTGGGCGCGCGCACCACGCACTACGTGTACGAGCCGGGCCGCTTTGTGCCGGTGGCGCAGGCGGTGCGTGAGGAGGCGATCGCGCTGCTCGATGAACCGGTGTACAGCGACTACTACCGGCAGGACGAAGACCCGCTGTGGCTGCCGCCGCCCCCGGCACCGCCCATCGACAGCCTGGCGTGGTACCAGTGCGATCACCTGGGTACGCCGCAGGAGCTGACCGATGAACGGAGCGAGATTGCGTGGGCGGCGGAATATCGCGCGTGGGGTGTGGCGAAGGAGGCGATACGGAAAGCGTCAGAGGGACGTGCTGAACTGCGCACACCGATCAGGTTCCAGGGGCAGTACCATGACCATGAAACCGGGCTGCATTATAACCGGCACAGGTATTACGATCCCAGCACCGGGCGGTTCATCAGTAAAGACCCGATCGGGCTGCAAGGCGGGCTGAACGCCTATCAATACGCGCCTAATCCGGTGCAGTGGATCGACCCGCTTGGGCTGACATGCAAATGTCCTTGCCCTGGCACTTTCTGGGCCGACAGGTCGCTACCTCGCGACAATCACGGCAATCCGGTGCCGGACGTTGACGCACCGCACACGCAATTGGGTAGGAAGGACGGACGTCGAGGTGCGTACAACCAGGCACGAGAATGGGGTTACGATGCAAACGAAAATCTTGTTCCCACACGCGATATAGATTTCACTGATCACGGCCGCCCCCAAAACCATCCGTGCCCCCATCAGCACAATTGGCTTCCCAATCCGACGGGAGGAACACGACAGCACGGGCCCGCAGTCCCGATGGAGATGCCATGATGCAAATGCGCTCGTTTCCAATGAATCGGTCAGACGGCTCCAAGATCTCGCTCGAAGAACTACTGACAGTCGTTCCCGGTAGTCAATGGACTTGGTATGTGCTTGATTTTTACGGGATCGGTTGTGCCCCAGGTGGCCAAACCATGGTCTCTTTTGAAGAAGAGGTACGTTCTTCAGAAAATGGTATCGCCATGACTTGGGCTGAGTTGAACGACTTTGCTCGTGCGTTGGATCAGACTATCGATTGTCAAATCGTTGCGGGCAGGCTTGAAAATCCGGTTTCCCGCGACCGGGTGGAAAGGAAGGATTTTCGCGGATATGAGATGGTGCTCGATGGATTTGATAGTACTGAATGGGCTGTTTGGGCGCACGATGCGAGCGTATCTGATCGAGTCGTAAGAGTGGCTTCGAAATTGGGATAGAAAGATGCACAAATTACAAAAAGTTCGGGATTGCGCTCGTGTCGCGGTATCGCGTCATCGGGAAATCGTGTCTAGGGAAAAATTACTGATGTGAGGAAGGCGGAAGGCTGAGCGCCTTTCTGGAGAAGGGATTGCGGCCGTCGGGATAGGCGTTTGCGTCTGGGGAAAAAGTCTATCAGTACGCGCCTAACCCGGTAGGCTGGATCGACCCGTTAGGGCTCGCTCGTTGCCCGTGCGATCCGTGCTCAAAATACGACGTTGGCCAGTACGACGAGCTCAAGAGGCGTTCCGCTTCTGGTGACAATCTGGACATTCACCACGCTATGCAAAAGCATCCGGCCGCACAGGTTGTTGCTGGATACGATCCCAAGACTGGTCCGGCCATAGCTGTTCCCGCCAGTGAACATGAACAAATTCCGACGCGTAAGGGCGTCTATACGGGAACGGCGAGAGATTTGTTAGCTAGCGACATCAGAGACCTGAGACAGCACACGGGTGCTTCTAACGAGTGCTTGCGACGACTCATCGCGCTCAACAAGGGAATGTACCCAAAGGCTTTTGAGAAATAGTATTCACGTGAAAGGGGCTTCAGTCATGAACGCAGAGCAATTCGTTGCTGCGATCCGGACGCATGTGCAGGAGCAGGCGGCAAATGATCTTGTGAGAACTTTTACTGCCCCTCCGGGGAGGCGACCCCGTGATCTGCTGATCAAGGTTTCGGAGTGGCGTGCTCAATTGCCGAGCGATGAACAACGTCTCCTAGACGCGGTGATCACGGAATCGGTGCGCGTTGCCTTGTTTGGTCTCTTTGCTGTAATCGACGGGTCAAGGGTCGTGGACGAAAATGTTGATCGGTTCATTATTACTGCTGTAGGTTACGACGGAGCTAAAACGGAGCTTAATGAAGATACCGCCGTCGACCTTCACAGTGAGTTTGCGCCTGATTGATGAGCGCATCCGAAGGGAGCAGTGAAGCAGCAGGGGCCGCGTAAGCGGCCCTTGTTGCTTCTAGACGCTGAACTCCGGAAGTCGGCAACGTGCACTTCCGCGTTTCTCCCCCGCTCGGGGAGAAACGCATCGGCGGCCGTCAGGATGGGGGCGGCTAGAAAAGCCCCCTTGCCGCCTCGCGGCGCGCGTCGTCGTTGAGGTGCATTAGCTGAATTCCGACGATCGCGTGTTGCAGTCAGGTATCGGCCATGACGCGATGTTCGTCGTTCGTGTCGGCCGAGGTCGACGCCGACAATTGCTGAATTGCGACGTTGGCCGTCGCGGCGTCGTCGGTCCCGTTTGCAGTAGAAAACTCGTGTTGGTCCAAAACGCACCACCCCCTTGAAGTAGCACAGACATGATGCACGTACCAAACCGCGTGCGAAACGGTCGCTCAGCCAAGCGTGGCGCGGGTTTGAGGCGCACCATATTCTTCGATGGTGCCACCACGCGCTACGAATACGGGGACGCCACGGGCACGCTGGCGCGCGCCATCGAAGGCCAGCGCATCACCGCCTTTGCCTTTGACCCGATGGGACGGCTGACTGAGCGCCGCGCCGCGCTGCGAACTGGCGACACCCCGCCGCAGGAACAGGACTGGCAGGTCGAGCGCTTCGCCTACGATGGCAACGGTCATCTGGCACTGGCCAGCAACGCCGGCAGCCGGCTGCAATGGTTCCATGACGCGGCTGGCAACCTGGTGCGCGAGCACCAGCACTACCGCCAGCTGGGCAGGCCGCTGGTGGCGGTGTGGCAGCACGAGTACGACGTGCTGAACCAGCGCATCGCCACGCTGCGTCCGGACGGGCACCGGGTGAGCTGGCTGACCTATGGCAGCGGCCACCTGCTGGCGCTGCAGCTGGACGGGCACGAACTGGCCAGCTATGAGCGCGACGACCTGCACCGCGAGGTCGCGCGCCTGCAGGGCAACCGCCTGCTGCAGACGCAGCAGTGGGATGCGCTGGGGCGCCTGAGCGGGCAGGTGCTGGCGCGCGAGGCGCAACCAGGCAAACAGGGCCCGCCCGGACAGACGCCAGGCGGCGACCGGCTGCTGGTGCGCCGCTACCGCTACGACGCCAGCGGCCAGCTCACGGACATCAACGACACGCGCCGCGGCCAGCTGGCGTACCGCTACGACCCGGTGGGCCGCCTGCTGGAAGCGCAGAGCCGGCTGGGCCACGAGACCTTCGCCTTCGATCCAGCCAGCAACCTGGTCGACCCGCAAGCGCAACGCGAGACCGACCGCGAGCACCTGCCACGGCCGAAGGCGCTGGACAACCTGCTCAAACAGTACGCGGGCACGCACTACCAGTACGACGCGCGAGGCAACCTGACCCAGCGCTGGCGCAACGGCGAGGCCTGCCGCTACACCTGGGACCTGTTCGACCGGCTCACGCACGCCGGGGACGGGCGTCTCGAAGTCAGCTACACCTACGATGCGCTGGGCCGCAGACTCTCGAAGCACAGCCAGGCGCACTACCAGGCGCGCCGCGAGGCGGGGCCGCACTGGAACCGCAGTGAGCGGGTGAAGCGCAACCGCGAACTGCAGTGCGGCTTCACGCTGTACGGCTGGGATGGCGACACGCTGGCGTGGGAGAGCCGGATTGCTGACGAAGATAGTCTGGGCGCGCGCACCACGCACTACGTGTACGAGCCGGGCCGCTTTGTGCCGGTGGCGCAGGCGGTGCGTGAGGAGGCGATTGCGCTGCTCGATGAACCGGTGTACGGCGACTACTACCGGCAGGACGAAGACCCGCTGTGGCTGCCGCCGCCCCCGGCACCGCCCATCGACAGCCTGGCGTGGTACCAGTGCGATCACCTGGGTACGCCGCAGGAGCTGACCGATGAAAAGGGCGAGATTGCGTGGGCGGCGGAATACCGCGCGTGGGGTGTGGCGAAGGAGGCGATACGGAAAGCGTCAGAGGGACGTGCTGAACTGCGCACACCGATCAGGTTCCAGGGGCAGTACCATGACCATGAGACCGGGCTGCATTACAACCGCTACCGGTATTACGATCCGGAGGTGGGGAGGTTTGTTGGCAAGGATCCTATTGGGTATGCCGGTGGGCTCAATATGTATGCATATGCGCCGAATCCGGTTGGCTGGATCGATCCGCTTGGTTTAAGCGTGACAACTCCGGCGACAATCAGCGCGGCGGATATAACGGACAAAACGCGCACTGAGATTCGAGATCTCGCGAATCAAAGGGGACTCGTCGTGGCGAAGCAAGATGCTTCTGGTGCGCCGATAAAATGGAAATGTCCGTGTACAGGGAAAGAACGTCTCCGACTGGACCGTGGTCATATAGATCAGACAACAGGATTGCCCTACAACGATCCCAAAGCCGCTGTTGACCATGTGCATGCATATGACTCAACGGGGAAGGTAAAGGTTGTTTCGCCAGACGATGGCAATCCTCATTTCCCAACTACAGGTGAATAGCAATGCACGCCGGAAAAGAGAAAGATTACTTTGAATCAAGCGATGGAGCGCTTCGGATATGGATCGAGCAAGAGTCATCCATTCATATCAAAGCAGTGACAAAAGAAGGTGATCCAGTCGAATTGTCTGAGTCGGAGGCACTGGAGATAGCAGACGTGTTGAAGAACTTCGCAAGTCGAGTCTAGTTATAAAAGGGGCCGCGATTATGAACGGCACCCCGAAAGTTGGACGCCGATCCAATCTTTGGGGTGTTTTTTTGATCCGCTTGGGTTTCTTGAACAGCGATCAATGTTAGTGATCGAGCTGTCAGGAGCCTCCGACTTGCTGTTGGAGGCTGTATTTCCGGGCGAATTCGCCCGGTGTTAAATTGTTCAGAGCCATGTGAGGCCGAGTTTCATTGTAGTCTTGGCACCAAGTCTCGATCTCTCGTCTGGCCGTCTTCGGCGCGTAAGCGCTATCCGACCTCTGTGGCCAGGGCTTCTCGCGTAAAAACGTCGACAATGGTCAGCACGCGCAAACGTGTACCGTTGGCCAGTTGATCGGCCACAAACCCCAGGCTCCACACTTCATTCGGACGCGTGGGCACGCAGCGCTCACGGCGCGAGACCACCATCTTGCCCCGCCGGGGCAACTTGCTACGCAACTGCAGTTGCTCGTCGGCATAGAGCCGATAGACGCGATTGCGGCTGACCTGCTAGCCTTCGCGGCGTAACAACACATGGATGCGCCGATAACCATATCGGATTTGGATGATCGGCATGAATGGGGCCGGTTACATTCTCTATATTGAACTGGTCGCGCTGGGCACGTTCTGCGCGGTGAACGTCGAGCCGATGAATGTTTACCGGATCGCGGTGATGAAGACCGCGTCCCGGGTGATTGTGGTTCACAATCATCCTTCGGGCAGGCTGGACCCTTCCGAGGCGGATCTGGATGTGACGGATCGCCTGATTCAGGTGGGCCATATTTTGAATATTGAGCTGCTTGATCATCTGATTATCACGCCCGTGGCGTACCTGGGTTTCAGACAGGAGGGGCTGATGGATGAACTGAAAAAGAGCCTCAAGTATGTGCCGACCTATCAGATCCTTGAGCAGGTCCGGGCGGAAGAGAAGAAGATCACCCGGGAGAAGCTGGCATTAGAAAAGAGCAAGACAAAAACAGTACGCGGGCACGCACTACCAGTACGACGCGCGGGGCAACCTGACCCAGCGCTGGCGCAACGGCGAGGCCTGCCGCTACACCTGGGACCTGTTCGACCGGCTCACGCACGCCGGGGACGGGCGTCTCGAAGTCAGCTACACCTACGATGCGCTGGGCCGCAGACTCTCGAAGCACAGCCAGGCGCACTACCAGGCGCGCCGCGAGGCGGGGCCGCACTGGAACCGCAGCGAGCGCGTGAAGCGCAACCGCGAACTGCAGTGCGGCCTCACGCTGTACGGCTGGGATGGCGACACGCTGGCGTGGGAGAGCCGGATTGCTGACGAAGATGGCCTGGGCGCGCGCACCACGCACTACGTGTACGAGCCGGGCCGCTTTGTGCCGGTGGCGCAGGCGGTGCGTGAGGAGGCGATCGCGCTGCTCGATGAACCGGTGTACGGCGACTACTACCGGCAGGACGAGGACCCGCTGTGGAGCCCGCCGCCACCGGCGCCGTCCGTTGACAGCCTGGCGTGGTACCAGTGCGATCACCTGGGTACGCCGCAGGAGCTGACCGATGAACGGAGCGAGATTGCGTGGGCGGCGGAATACCGCGCGTGGGGTGTGGCGAAGGAGGCGATACGCAAGGCGTCAGAGGGACGTGCTGAACTGCGCACACCGATCAGGTTCCAGGGGCAGTACCATGACCATGAAACCGGGCTGCATTACAACCGCTACCGGTATTACGATCCGGAGGTGGGGAGGTTTGTTGGCAAGGATCCCATTGGGTATGCCGGTGGGGTGAACCTGTATGCGTATGCGCCGAGCCCGGTTGGCTGGATCGATCCACTGGGGTTAGCTCGATCTGGACAGTGGACCACTGTTGGCAATGGTCGGATCAGAATTGACCCGCCACACGTGCCAAACACGAACCAGCAAGTTCATGCGCATTGCCAATGCAGATCCAGAAAACAAGAGGTCGTTGTCAACAAAGACGGCACTCAAAGTCATGGATCACGCGGCGATGTTTCTGGTCTTACGCGAACAGAGAAGGACTATTTGCGCGACAAAGGATTCGATTTATGACGGAACTTGGTGACTTGAGGATTTGGGGAACACTTGAGGGTAGTGATAAATCGCTAAAGCTAGACGAGATCTCGATTCTTGCGAAAGCGGAAGTTATCCGGGCTCTTGGTGTATTTTTGATTAATGCTGCTTACGAGATGGACGTCAATGAAGTTGAACATGTTCACCTTCAGGATTCGATAGCGAACTTCTCGTACGAAAATCACGCCGATGTGATCGTGAACAATCAAGAGAAAGTGAAGCCGATTTGAACTGACTGGAACGAAGGGCTGCTGGCCAGCCCTTTGTACGTTTATTCGGAGGTACTGCTCTCCTTCATCGCGCCGTGGCCTTATGTGCCGTGGTGCGGTCCTGCACCAGCCAGCGGGTGTGTCAGATCCAGCACGCGTAGTGGCGCTGCCGTAGTAACCAGCACGGTTCGCTCGCGTCCGCCCTGGGTCCAACTGCCCTTGAGTGCGATATGGTCGTCCCTATCGGCATAACCCGACTGGAACTCGATGGGCACCTCCCGTCGCAATGACTTGCCCTGTCATTGCTAGCCAGCAGGATAAGCCGTCATAGCTGGTTCGCCGGTGGTTCGGATGGTAGGCTTTGTCTTGATGCGCGGGTTCTTTTCGCTTCCTGTCCTGCCGGCATCCGGGCTTGCCGCCGTTCAGGGGCGATGCAGGAGGGATAGCCGCTTGTTTTAACTTATGGTTGCACCACTCATGGAAATCAGGCTCGGTAAAGACGACAAGCGGTACATCGAAGACACGAAGGATGTCTATGGCATCATGCAGCGCATCCTGCTGCGCGAGAACAAAATCGATCAGGAAAAGAACATTTCTGGATGATCGGCATGAACGAGGCCGGTTACATTCTTTAGTTTGGGAAGAGACGTATGATCATTCCGGAGCAGTGAATCGTGTCCATCCCAAGATGACTGATGGCGAGATTCTGGATTTGCCACACTATCCGCCGAGCAAAGCGGACCTTGATCAAGGGCTGGCTACACTAGGCGGCAGAGCAATTAAATGTCCGTGTAGGTGCTGACATGAACCAACGCGATAAAAAGTTAAAGTTGATCACGGAAATAATCGAGTTCATTGAAACGCAACCTTACGATGCAGGAAACTGTGCTCGGTATGTCTATGTGAAATCACTCGATGCTATGGCATGTAGTGGTCTAATTTCCTCGGACAGGTCGATAGGAAGACAATCCGGAATCGACGAGGAAAAACGATAGATGACAAGAAGGCGCCGACAATTTGATGCCAGCTTCAAGCTGGAAGTGGTACGGATGGTTCGAGACCAGGGCTTATCGATTGGCGAAGTCTGCCGGTCGATGGACCTTGTTGAGACAGCCGTGCGGCGCTGGGTAGCCCAGTACGATGCGGAACGTGCTGGCGGCCCCGGCGAGGGCAAGCCGCTAACGGCGGAACAGCGGCGCATCCGGCAACTTGAAGCTGAGAACCGGCAATTGCGAGAGGACAACGCGCTGCTAAAAAAAGCGTCGGCCTTCTTTGCCCGGGAACTGAAGTGATTTACCGCGTGGTAACTCATTTGCAACAGGAGGCCGTATCGGTCAGTGACGCGTGCCGCGTTTTGCAGGTGAGCCGCTCTGGCTACTATGCACACCGGCGCGCAAAGCCGAGCACAAGGAGCCTGCAGGAACAGACCCACGTCAAGGCAGCATTCGCAGCCAGCGGCGCGAGCTATGGCAGCCGGCGTGTGATGCATGCGCTACGGGAGCAAGGGCTACGTATTGGTCGTTATCGGGTACGTACGCTGATGCGCGAAGCGGGCCTGCGCACGAGCTGGAAGCGCAAGTTCATCTCGACGACCGACAGCAGGCATACGCTACCTGTGGCAGAGAACGTGCTCGACCGGCAGTTTGACGTGGCCGGATCCAATCGCGCGTGGGTTTCAGACATCACGTATATCCGCACGGCACAGGGCTGGTTGTATCTCGCGGTCGTGTTGGACCTGTACTCACGCAAGGTGGTCGGCTGGTCGATGGCGCCGACCATGCCGGCCGGGCTGGTCATGTCGGCACTGACCATGGCGCTGCAGCAGCGTCGGCCAGCGCCGGGACTGGTTCTGCATTCGGACAGGGGCAGCCAGGGCGGATTCAACCGGTCGTCGCAACACCTTTAATCTTGGAGGTGTTGTGTGGGACGAATTGCAGAATGGGTGTATCAGATAACCGGACGACGAGCGATGCACTCGCCAGGTGCGCCGTCGCTTCGGCATGAGATTGAGCGTCGCTTTTGGACATAGGGGTGCGTGAAATTGCTCGCCGCATCGGACGCAGTCCATCAACCATTTCGCGCGAGCTTACGCGTAATGCCGCGACCCGTGGTGGTCGCCTAGAGTATCGGGCTTCGGTCGCACAATGGAAGGCAGAGCACTTTGCCAAGCGAGCAAAACCAGCGAAGCTGGTGACCAACCCGCGACTGCATCGCTATGTGCAGGAACGCCTGGAAGGCAAGGTGTGTGACGTTGACGGCCATGAGATTGTTGGACCCCAGCAGGCACCGTTCAAGGGGCGGAATAAACCACATCGAGGAGACCGGAAGTGGGTCAATGGTTGGTCCCCTGAACAGATCGCCAACCGCCTCCGAATCGATTTCCCCGACGATGAATCCATGCGCATTTCTCACGAAGCCATTTATCAAGCGCTTTACATTCAAGGGCGTGGCGCGCTCAAGCGCGAGCTAGTGGGTTGTCTGCGCAGCGAGCGAGCACTACGCGCGCCACGGGCTAGGGCACGAGCTAAAGCATGGGCGCACGTCAGCGAGGATGTCATGATCTCCAGCCGCCCCGCAGAGGCGGAAGATCGCGCTGTGCCCGGGCATTGGGAGGGAGACCTACTCATTGGCCTAAATCGATCCGCTATTGGCACGCTGGTGGAGAGATCAACGCGTTTCACCATGCTCGTACACCTGCCCCGGGAGAAAGGCTATGGATTGACTCCCCGGACGAAAAATGGTCCTGCGCTGGCTGGCTACGGAGCCGTCACGATGGCCAACGTACTCAAGAAGACAGTGACAGACATGCCAGCCCTGTTGTGGCGATCATTGGCTTGGGATCGTGGCAAGGAGCTGTCCGATCATGCCCGTTTCACTATCGAGTCTGGCGTACAGGTATTCTTCGCGGATCCGCACAGTCCATGGCAACGCGGCACGAACGAAAATACGAACGGCCTATTGCGACAATACTTTCCAAAGGAAACAGACCTCTCTCGGTGGAGCGCACGAGAGATCCAAGCCGTTGCTCATACACTGAACACAAGGCCTCGGAAAACACTTGACTGGAAGACGCCGGCAGAAGCTCTGGACGAGTATCTAAAATCTGCTTAACAATCTGGTGTTGCGACGACCGGTTGAATCCGCCCTGGGCGCCCCTGTCCGAATGCAGGACCACCCCCCGCGCTGGCCGATGCTGCTGCAGCGCCATGGCCAGTGCCGACATGACCAGCCCGGCCGGCATGGTGGGAGTCATAGACCAGCCGACTACCTTGCGTGAGAACAGGTCCATCACGACCGCCAGATACAGCCAGCCCTGCGCCGTGCGGATATACGTGATGTCCGAAACCCACACACGATTAGGCTCGTCCACGTCAAACTGCAGCTCGAGCACATTTGCGTGCCACAGGTAGCGTATGCCTGCTGTCGGTCGTCGAGACGAACTTGCGCTTCCAGCTTGTGCGCAGGCCAGCTTCACGCATCAGCGTACGCACACGGTAACGGCCAAGACGTAACCCTTTCTCCCGCACTGCATGCATCACACGCCGGCTGCCATAGCTCGCGCCGCTAGCGATGAATGCTGCCTTGACGTGGGTCCGTTCATGCACACTCTTTGCACTCGGCTTCGCTCGCCGGTGCGCATAGTATCCAGAGCGGCTTACCTGCAAAACGCGGTAGGCGTGGCTGACCGATACGGCCTCCTGTTGCAAGTGCGTTACCACGCGGTAAGTCACTTCAGTTCCCGAGCAAAGAAGGCCGACGCTTTTTTTAGCAACACGTTGTCTTCTCGCAATTGCCGGTTCTCAGCTTCAAGTTGCCGGATGCGCTGCTGTTCAACTGTCAGCGGCTTGCCCTCGCCGGGGCCGCCAGCACGTTCCGCATCGTACTGCGCCATCCAGCGCCGCACGGCTGTCTCAACAAGGTCTATCGAACGGCTGACTTCGCTGACCGATAACCCCTAGTCTCGTACCATCCGTACCACTTCTAGTTGAAGCTGGCGTCAAATTGTCGGCGCCTTCTTGTCATCTATTGTTTTTCCTCGTCGATTCAGAATTGTCCCCCTATCGACCTGTCCGAGGAAATTAGACCACCACACCCTGGTTCGGCGCGGCAGTCGCTTTACTAGGAGCGCTGCAACTCATTAGCTGGGCCTGCTTCAATTTCAAAGCGCTCATTCAGGATTCTGACGGCCTAATCGAAGATACCCGTTTTGTGACGGCATACAGCGGCTTTGCGACGCTCGTTGCGCCGACGAAGTGTTCTACGCGCTGTGGGGTACTCGGTACAGGCGTGGGCCGAGTGAATGATACGAGTATGCCCAAGGTTTGAAGCTTGGGTGCGAACGCACCAACGTCGGTGAACAGATTGATAGGCACACCATCGTTGTCGAATGTGCCGCGCGTTGCTCTAGCCGTAACGCGCGTAATGAAGTCTAGTCCGGGCACCACTGGGGGTTGAAGGTTCTTGTGTTTTGGCGTTCTCACTTCCTCGACTCTGCCATCAATCCAACGTATGAACTCAATGAAATCGCGGTCGTTCAACGATTCCGCGGCCATGAAAATCTGCTCATCGTCGTCGCTTGCTTCAGCGTGCTTGGCCAGGAGGCTCGCGGTACGCACGGCAATAACCATTGGGCCGATGTCTTTGCTTGCGCAAAGGGCTACTCTTCGATATGCATCGAAAAGCAGGGAGGTTTCTTTATCACCCGTTGCAACTTTCCCAAGCAACTCATCGAGCGTTGCCGAATCGTGCTTTATATCTTGTTGCTTCCGTAGCTCTTCCATCAACTGAGTGAGAAAGCGCTCCGCTCGATGTGCGCTCCAACGGGATATGCCGAATTTCTGAAGCGCCTCCACGCCAAGGTCTACAACCTTGTCGCGAACCTTTTCACTCACGAATCCCGCCACAAGCCCTGCCGTAATCGGTTCGATCATCTTGTTCCCCGTTTGAAGTGTGTCACCAATGATGGTGCGGGCGCCAAGCGTGTTACAACGAAAGCGACGCGGCAATAGGAATACTTGGAACTCCAAGTAACCGTGCAGATGGGAGAGACGATGCGAGGTAACGCCAGACCACGCTGCAGCGTTGACGTCGAGCTTGACATCGTGGCGTCTGCCGCACTCAGCCTCGAGCTGTGAGCGTCCCCGGCTAGGCTGCTATTTTGAAAGATTACTCAGGCCACGTATCATTCAGACCACAGCATTGCCCGACCAGGGCAACTGAGGTTTTGACGCTTGGATGCAGTTATGCCCACCACCGTATGTAGAATACTCGCTCAGGACTATCGAAAACCGGCATCCGATGCTGACCTTCATAGATATTTTAAAACTGCATAAGCAGCTTGAGGAAAAGTGAGATTGGTAGTGCTTCAGGCTGTGGTGCCGCAAAGGGGAATTGTCGAGCGGGTTCTTCTGCAAAACTCAATGTTTCACCGGTCACTTACTATTGGCCATGGCTGCCGGGCATTCGGCATTGCTGGGATGGCTGGCCTCAGCGAAAACTGTTCGACCTTTTAAACCAAAACCAATACAGAGACGAATGCGATGGGGCCGGATGCCGATAGCAACGATGTCTATTACCCTGAAGAGGGACAATCACAGGAAATTGGCAGGTATGCAAAAGGTATCTTTACAAACGCGAAGCCATCCGACTGGATTGAGACCGAGTTAGCAGGGGATTCGGATTTTGGGTTCGACTACCAAGTCCAGATGAAGGTTGGCACTCAAGTAAAGCACACGTTTCGCGTCCAACTTAAAGGCACGACGAAACCCCATTGGGTGAACAGCCAGGAAGCACTTTCGTTTCGCCTCGCTACGTCAGCACTACGCATGTATGCGAACACGTCGGAGCCGACGCTTCTTGTTGTTTGTGTCGTGCCAGACGATTTGCCTAGACCATTCGCTGGCGAAACTTACTATGTCTGGATTAATGAGGCTTTGCCAAAGGATTTCTTCCGGACACCTCTTGGAAGGAAATTACCGGCGACACATGCACTGCACTTGCCGAGAGCGAATCGGCTAACTCACCAGTTAGACATTTCGACCCATCTAGAGGCTAGGAACCGGTTTTTCAGGCAGGCTGTTGACCTCAGTTCTCTGGTTGTCGAGGTAACCGACATCGACTCTCCGGATGTTGCGATGCAGGCGCTTGGCGCAGCACTGTCTGAACGTCCGGAAGTTATCCCTGCTCTTCTTGACCGGACGGAAATTTGGCCGGCGCCTCCCAGTGGTACCGCAGTAAGCGCATTGCTTGATGTAGCGGAGGCGCTGCGCAACGGTAATTGGGACAGGGCTGGCGAAATACATCACCGGATTGACGCTCAGGCGATGAGCGACCCAGAGCGGGCGGAGTATGCGTATCTGGCGGGAAAATTGTTGAACCGGAAGGGTAAAGGACGCGAGGCATTAATCAAGTTTGATGAGGCGGCACGGTTAGTCCAAACTCGGGACGTATACTTGGTTGCCGCTATTGAGATGAGGTTTGTGCAAGAAAATGAACGCAAAGAGGAAGCATGTCGGACCTGGCTATCCCAACTAAGCGGTCGAACTGCGATTGAGGCAAAAGTACTGGCGGCAAGAATTCTTATTTCGTTAAATGACGAATCCGGAGTCGACGCTCAACTTTCAGAGTTGCCCTCGATTGAGCGTGCACTTATGCGGGCGATCTGGTTCTTGTTTCGGAGGGAATTCTCACACGCTAATTCGGTATGTGCCGATGCGTTGTTGCAAGAAAATCTAAATCCGCGCGACCGTGCAGCGATTCTCACAACCAGGGCCCGAAGCCAGTGGTATGCGGCAATTGGTCCGATTCCCGATGACGGAGAGTTGCCGCTTTCAGGGCCGGCTGGGGTCGACGTTGCATTACTGCATTCCGTTTGGATGGACGCCTGCGCCGCGCTCGGTATTTTTCGCGAGCTAGGCTGGCCGCAGAGTGTGGAATTTCTGACCGACGTGGCTGGCAGCACTGCGATGATGCTGAATCGAGCGGGGGAACTGTACTCCCTATTCGACGAAGCGGCCCAAGCGTTGCCCTGGTGCGAAGGGATGCAGAAGGCTTTCGAGGCGCTGTGTGTTTCCTTGGGGCGATTCAAAGAAGCTCTGGTGCCAAACCTCCGTCTGCCATTGTCACCGTCGGTAATTGGCCGACGGGTGATGCTATATCACCAAGCGGGGAAAAACCAAGATTGCTGGGAGTTCGCAGACGCGAACTTAGAAAGCCTTAAGGTCGAGACTAATGTTGCACCGGTTGCCATTGGTATGGCTGCATCGGCAGCCTCTCAGTGTGGTAGGCCACTTGAGTGTCAAAAGTTCCTTTTGGCGCTTGGCGAACGGAGCAATTGGGCTGATTACGTGGATTTCTTTCGCGTAGCTATCGATTCCAGGCGAAAGGGGCAGGACGCTGCTCAATGGGGGGCGGTGCTCGTCAACGTCTGGGAGCGGCATCGAGGTTCGAGGTTTATTGCGCGTAATGTCTTGGGTGTGCTGAGCTCCTACGACGGCAGTACAGCAGAGATTATTCTGGAAGTGGTCGCCTTCCTCCGTGAAAGCCAACAAATTACCTTCGGCGACACGCGTAAAATCATCCAAGCGTACTTTACACTGAAGCGTTGGGACGCAGCCCAGGCCGAAGTAAATCTCGCTATAGCCAGATTTGGAGCGACTCCCCAGTTGACCGCCATTAAGGCCATCGCGCTGGATAACGCTGGGAGCGTTGCTGCCGCTTTCTCTGAATACGAACAAGGGTTGTCGTCTGAAGATGTGACTCTTGAGTTGCTCCACGCGTATCTTGGTCTTTGCTTCCGTTTATCGTATTTCGATAAAGCCATAGATGTTCTGGAGCGCTTATTGGCGAATGTTAAAGGTCATGATGAGCGCATTGAGTGTCTGCGGTTACTCATCCTCATCAAGGCCGAGACGAGTGCTCCTCCAGACGAGGTGAGGGCGCTCCTCGACGAATTTTCCCTCAGTGTCTCTCAAGAGGACGAAGAGGAGGAGGCTCTGTACCTGTCGTTGGCCTCAAGTTTGTTGTTTGTCCGTGGAATTGAGTTCTCCGGTGGTTCGCTTCAAGATTTTCTGACGCGAACGAATGCATATTCGTCGCGATTCCCGGAGTCGAGGAATTTCAAGCTTATCCAGCCGGAGAATGGCGATTCACCAGACTCGCTAATGACGAGCTTGGCGCCTGTGCTGGGAGACTGGCGGGCTAAGGCTCGTGAATACTTGCGCTTGGAGAGGCAACTCAAGGACGGAAAAATCCTTGTTCCCTACGTCATGCGACCTGGATACGCATTACATTACGTTCCGGACCCGCTCTCATTATGGGAACTCGGCAAAGTCTCAGGCCGGGAGCTAAGGCAATTCCATCTGGGAATGATGTTGGGTGGAACCATCGAGCTAGCGTTCGATGAGCTAGGGAAGGTCCCGGCAATCGATTTGAGCGCACTGATGGTGCTGCTGGATTTGGATATGCTGGATGCGATTTTTCAGCTATGGCCAAAGGTCGCGATAAGCCGTAGGACGGTCACCTACCTTTCGCAACTGTCTAGCAATCACTTTGCCTCGCCTCGAGGCGGGGAGGTCGCGAAGCGGCTGCTGGCTTTCATCCAAAGTAACCTGGAAAGAATCGAGCAACCCCATGTGGAGCTGGATGTCAATCCTAGGAGGGTGCAGCCAAAGCACCTTGTTTTTGAGTGTGAGTCGCTAATCGAGGCTGGGTTTGCGCTTTACTCGGACGATTTCGTTGTTCGCGCAATGGCTGAGGAGTCGCCTGCACCCACGAAATCTTTTTGTACACTAGATGTGTTGCGTTGGGCGCTTGAAAGAGGTTTCTTTGACCTCCGACAGGTAAGCGGGATGTATGCGCTTTTGTGCAAATGGCATGTCTCCGTGAGAGTGCCGAACAATGTGTTTCTCGAACCAATTCTCAGAGAACCTCTTCGTTTTGGTTCCTTGGGTAAAGTGGCTGATGCTCTCGAAAGAACAGAAACGTTTGCTACGTTAGCGAGAGCGGTATGGTGGCCAGAACGAGATTTCGGGGAAATGTCAAACCACATTCAGTCGGTCATCCAGCTTCTTTTAGAACGCGAGAGCGTATCTTCCAACCTTATTGCGGCGGTATGGTCATCTTGGTTGGAGAAACTAAAATTCGGAAGGGCACAGGCGCCGGTGGAGCAGAATCGCGCTGCTGTTTTGTTTTACTTTGCATACGTGCTAGAGCCGTCGTTGCTAAAAAAGGCGTGGAGCAGCTTCAAATTGACGGTGGAGCTAGAGCATGGCGATAGGATGGAGACAGCACATGAGGCTGAGGCTATTCGGTTTGTCGCGAAATTTTCAAAAATTTGCGCCGCTGCTATGAGCGTTACAGGTTGCGACCAGATAGTTCCGCGGCTGCAGGATTGCGTAGAGGCAGGAACGCAAGAGGCAGCATGGTTCTCGCAGGGGGTAATGGCTGCTATTCCTGACATAGTCGAACGAGACCGGAAGCGCATTCACGCGTTTGCAGACGGACTTGCCGAGTTGAACCGCCCCGGATTTTGTGGAGGCTCCAACTCTTGAGAGAATGGAGCCATGAACAAGAAGGTAACCAGGTTTTCCCCGGAAGTCCGGGAGCGTGCAGTGCGTCTGGTGCGTGAGCAGCGTAGCGAACATCCGTCGATGTGGGCGGTGATCGAATTGATTGCGCCGATGATCGGCTGCATACCGCAGACACTGCACGAGTGGGTCAAGCGAGACCAGGTCGACCACGGTGAGCGCGATGGTGTAGTGGCCTAATGAAGCCGGACACCAATTTAGGCGAGAATGCTCGCCATAACGAGGTGTCTGATGAGCAAGCAACGTCGATCGTTTTCTCCTGATTTCAAGCGCAGTGCTGCGTCCCTGGTTCTTGACCAGAACTACAATCACGCGGATGCGAGTCGTTCCGTGGGCATCGCGGAATCGGTCCTGCGTCGCTGGGTCCAGCAACTGCATGACGAGCGGCGTGGCGTCACGCCACAGAGCCCGGCGATGACACTGGAGCAACAACGGATTCAAGAGCTTGAGGCGCGGGTCGAGCGACTCGAGCGGGAGAAGAGCATTTTAAAAAAAGCTACTGCGCTGCTCATGTCGGAAGGGATCGAACGTACGAAATAATCGATCAGATCGGCGGCAATGAATCCGTCGCCTTGCTGTGTGCTCTGTTCGACGTGCCGCGTTCTTGCTATTACGCGTATCGGCAGCGGCGCGAGCGTGTTGATTCGCAGCGTATGGCTTTGCGTAGTCGCGTGCACGAGCTGTTCATCGAGAGCCGCAGTTCCGCCGGTAGCCGCAGCATTATGGAAATGATGCGCGAGCGCGGTTCCACGATTGGCCGCTTTAAGGTCTGCCGGCTCATGGATGAGCTCGGACTGATTTGCAAGCAGCCCGGTGGCCATGCCTATAACCGGGCTACGATCGAGCGTGTTGATATTCCGAATGTGTTGAACAGGCAGTTCGATGTCGCGGGGCAAAACCAGGTTTGGTGTGGCGACATCACCTATGTGTGGGCGCAGGGCCAGTGGCACTATTTGGCGGTCGTATTGGACCTGTTCACGCGCCGTATTGTCGGCTGGGCATTTTCGGTGCGCCCTGATGCCGACTTGGTTGTGCAAGCGCTGGATATGGCCTTTGAGCAGCGCGGACGCCCATCGAATTTGCTCTTTCACTCCGATCAGGGTGGGCAATACGCCAGCAGGAAGTTCCGTCAGCGGCTATGGCGCTACAGGATTCAACAAAGCATGAGTCGGCGCGGAAATTGTGGGGATAACGCGCCTACGGAGCGGTTGTTTCGCAGCCTGAAAACAGAATGGGTACCCAGCACCGGTTACTCGACATCCTCGGATGCCCAGCGAGACATCAGCTTCTATTTGATGCAGCGATACAACTGGATTCGACCGCATCAGTTCAATGCCGGTGTTGCACCGGCGGTCGCGGAAGAAAAACTTAACCAGGTGTCCGGAATCAGTTGACCACTACAATGGCGGGTATTCACCCCGAAAAGTAAGCGTTGCGGGAAGTAGAATTTTCCAGTAACGGAAGTTTAGGAAATTCTGCATGAAGACCTCCCGATTTACAGATAGCCAGATCATCGCCATTTTGAAGCAGGCCGAAGCCGGCACACCGGTGCCGGAGCTATGCCGGGAATACGGCATGAGCAGCGCAAGCTTCTACAAATGGCGCGCCAAGTACGGTGGCATGGATGCGGCGTTGATGACGCGCATGAAGGAGCTCGAAGCCGAGAACGCCAGGCTCAAGAAGATGTATGCTGAGGAGCGCTTGAAGGCTGACATCCTGAAGGACGCCATCGAAAAAAAGTGGTGAGGCATCTCATCGACGTGAGATGGCCATGCGTGCAGTCAGAGAGTTCGCCGTGCCGATCAAGACCGCTTGTGCGGTGTTCGGCGTGAGCGAGACCTGCTATCGGTATCGAGCCCAAGCATTCGTCGCAGAACGACGTCATCGCTGATTGGCTGGTCAAGCTCACGCACAAGCAGCGCAATTGGGACTTCGGCCTGTGCTTTCTGTATCTGCGTAACGTCAAAGGCTTCGGCTGGAACCATAAGCGTGTGTATCGCCTATACCGGGGGGGACTGAACCTGCGCATCAAGCCACGCAAGCGGTTGGTGCGCGAGCAGCCTGAGCCATTGGCAGTCCCGTCAGCCTTGAACGAAAGCGGGTCGATGGATTTCATGCACGATCAACTGGCTGATGGCCGTAGTATCCGACTGTTCAACGTGATCGACGAGTTCAATAACGAAGGATTGTGCATCGACGTGGACTTCTCGATGCCGTCGCCCCGGGTGATCCGCGCCTTGGATCAGATCATTGAGTGGCGAGGCTGTCCAACGGCGATTCGTTGCGACAACGGCCCCGAATACGTCAGCGACTGGGCGCAAAAGCGAGGAATCAAGCTGCAATTCATTCAGCTTGGAAAGCCTCAGCAGAACGCCTGCATCGAGCGGTACAGCAGGACGGTTCGATACGATTGGCTAGCGCACTACCTGTTCGAAACCATCACGGAAGTCCAGGACTACGCCACGATAGGGCTGTGGTCTTACAATCACGAGCGCCTGAACATGGCACTTGGTGGCATAACCCCGAAACAACGATCGGCCATAGCGGCTTAGCCTCTACCTCTCACGACCGCTAGAAATGGGGGGAATACCCCAACCTCACTGGCGCGATCAACTTCCAGTGAAGCCAATGAGTGGCGAGTCCACCACCCACAGCCCCACAACCTAAAGCGATTTCACCCCAGCCTCCGCAGCTTCGATCTCACTACGCACGACGAATCCTGGAATACCAAAAGCCTTCTCCGCACCGGCAGAAAGTTTGGCGAGCTTTTCGCGCTTCGCGTCATCGGGCTCAATGTTCACGATGCTTTTGCACACCCGTGCGAACCGGTCCTTGTTTTCTTTCAGCCAAATTGTGCGCAGACGTATGTCTTCCTGCGTTTCATCGAATTCGCCAGCGCTGAAAACCAGATAAAACGGCTCATCCCGCGCTATAAGCGCTTCCAGTTCATCACGCCATTGAGGCCCATAGCCTGGATAAATCCGGCTGGCTTCACACCGTACCTTGGGAAACGCGCTGATATCGTGAACCTTAAAGTCAGACTGCTGCATAGATACCTCCGAATGAAGAATGACCTCATCATTGTAAATGATAATCATTCTCATATTTGGGGGTGCGGTTCAATCTCTTTAAAATTCCATTCGTGTATTCAACGAAAGCGTTTTCGGTTCGCCAGGCGCGATGTAATCCGCATACTGGAATTCCCAATAGCGGCGATTCGTCAGGTTATCCAGCGCCGCGCGTAGCGTGACGGGCCTGATGATCGGGCTGAAGAATCTAGATGCGCATTGCATTGCAGCGACAGTCCGAGCGCGCACGAAACGAAGCGCAATCGGTCAGCCGTGAATAGTGTCAGATGGGCGCACGGTGTGCTCATTAAGAGCGGGGAGGGCTGGTTACTTGAGTGATGCTGCCGTTGTGCCGCAAAAGGCTGTGCTTTAAGCGATGAAGATGTCATTAAGCGTGCCGCGTCTGGCCTGCTAGCCAGCGCGGCACGTTAAGTTTTACGTGGTCGACACAGCTTATTTCACCGGCTCGCCGTTACGCATCACCTGAATCGCCGTGGCGGAGACGAATTCTGCCTGAACGCTATCGCCCACCTTCAAACCTTTGAGCGAAATATTGTTAGGAACATGGAATGTCTCTGTGCGCGTCGCGCCGCGTAGGGTCAGCAGACGACGTTTGTGATCCAGTTTCTGGATCGTTGCCAGAATCTGCACGTTATGTGCGGAGGCCGTCATGCCGTCTGAGGCCGGCGTGGTGACCATCGTGTCGATCCGTTCGCGGATGCCATTTGACTTGACCTTGTCTGCGCGCATCAGCAAGGCATTGCGATATCCGATATTGACGGTGTCACCGATATGCAACTTGCCAACGTTACCGACTTCTGGAGCGATCTGGATGATTACCAGATTGCCGCGTTGTCCGCGCACGGTCACGCTGTTCGATATTGCATCGATACCCACAACCGTTGCTTCAAGGTGTGCCGTGGTTTCCTCGCCCACGCCGGCTTGCTGGCCGACTGCGTTAGCTGCAGGGGCGCTAGCTGCTGCGGCGCCAGACGCTGCAGCGCCTTGCGCGAATGCGGGTGTCGCGCCAAGCATCGTGAGCGCGAATGCTGCCGCAACTGCGGTGAGACGTCGATGAATGAGATTGCCTTGAGTTGCCATGTTTTGCTCCTTGATGAGATTGAATTTCAACAGTGAATAAATGGCCTGGCGAACGAGCTGCGCCAGGCGTTGCATCGCCCAATTTGCGTGGAACAGGTGCTGCATAAACAACTTTGTGTTACTGCAATGGGGCGCTAGTCAGAACAAGACCCGCTGCGCTAAATGACGCACTCAAAAAAGCGTTAAAAAGCTGAACGAAGATGCATTGCTGACTTACGAATGGGTAAATTTTTGTCGTGAATAAAGGCAAAGAAAACGCGCGAGCCATGTGAAGCATGGCGTGAAAAAATTTTATCCAGAAAGGAGAAAAGCAGAGGCACAAAAATTAAAGAAGAGTTAACCACGGCGCTATCTGTTATGTCGGTGTCGGGCCGTGAAAGCCGGGTTGATAAAAATCGGGAAAAGAAGCTTTGGCTTAATGCCGCGGGCATGGAAGTATCTGGCGGGACAGGAAGGTGAATGATCATCAATTCTTCGCGGATGCCGCCTTGAATTTTAATGAATTAGAAAATTGTTACAGAGCGTTGCCGCATGCTAGCAGACAGATCTGCAGAAACCAAGAGGTGCGTAGAAATTTTTCTGCCAGCGTTCGTTATAGTGAAAGTGAGGAGCAAATAATTTATGCAGTCAGGAAAAAAATCTCGTCATTTCTTCAAATTTTGTGATTAATGTGTTGCAGTGGCGGATTTTATGTCATTTGCATAATTAGAAGCGGGCGATCTTTCTTGTGCTGATTCGGTGTGCTGAGGCAGATAAAAAAACGGATGAAATTTATGCAGGCAATTATTGACTGTTCAAGGAGTTGACGTCGTTGCTTATCGCGTAGCTCTTCTCCTTCAGCAGCTTGTCCATGGATTTAAAAATGCTGAGGCGCAATCTGCTCGCTATTGTTATAGCTGGCACTGCTGATGGTTTGGCTATTAGGTTTTGGTGAATGACGACGCTAGCGTGACCATCACATCATCAAACCCATCAAGAAGATGTCGAATGACATGCCGTTTGACATGAGGCATTCGGCGAAGTGGTTCAAAGGTTGTGCAGCACGACATTTGTCTTTTGCCTGTCCGGGATGATGGGCGTCATCGTCTTGCGCATCTGGCCGAATGTTTAGTGTCGACATTGTGGACGCCTCAACTTTTTTGGAATGACCTTTGGATGAATGCCCTTACATTCCGGGCTTAAAAACAGGGAATTTCAATTTTAAGATGAGGATGTTTACGATGAAAAAGTTCACGCGTGTGGCAATTGTGGCTGCTCTGGGTATGAGTTTTGGAGCAGGGGCTTTTGCGCTTGAACATGGTGATTGGTCATATGGCGGTAATACTGGGCCACAGGAATGGTCGCAGTTGGGTGAGCAAAACAAGTTATGTCAGGGCGGCTCGCAGCAGTCTCCGGTTTCTCTCAAAAGCGATAAGGCAAAACGGGTCAAGGCGACTGATCTCAAGCTCGAATACCGCGACAGTGAAGCAAAAATGGTGAATAACGGCCATACGATTGAAGTGGATCTGCCGGGTGGCGATAACCACATCGAGATTAAAGGCGAACGTTATACGCTTGCACAGTTTCACTTTCACACACCGAGTGAGCATGAACTAGATGGCAAGCGGTTTCCGATGGAGCTTCATCTGGTGAATAAAAGCCAGGATGGCAAGATTGCCGTGATTGGCGTATTCATCCGTGAAGGCAAGGAAAACAAGGCGCTGGCTTCGCTCTTCGACCGGTTGCCAGCTAAAGGTGCGGGCGGCGTTGCGGTGCAGATTAATCCGGCCGAGTTGTTGCCGCCCGATCATAAGGGGCTGATTTATACCGGCTCGCTGACTACACCGCCTTGCACCGAGAACGTTCATTGGCTGGTGCTGGAAGAACCGATCGAAATGTCGGCTAAACAGATTCAGGCATTTCGCAAGGAGTTTTCGGATAATCACCGTCCGGTGCAGCCGTTCAACGGGCGCAAGACAATTGAGGAAGACAACGCGTTGTAAGCGCGTATTTTCCCAGCCGGAAGCACGCGCCAGTTAATGATCTGGCGTGTGCCAACGTGATGGCCAGGAAATGGGCGGGAGACGTTTCTGTGCGCTAATTGCTGGTTGCAGAAAGTGCGTTGAAAGAACGTTGTTTCTGGAAAAATACAACCCGTTTTACATCAGATGACAAACTCGAAACGCTGGGCAATACTGCCGCAGCGGTAAGCCCGCAAAGTGCTGGGTGTGAGCGGATCTTGCCGTTGCCGCGGTTTTATTCACGTTAACAAATGTCGTCTAGCTGGAGAACAACACATGAAGAAAAGCATCGTTCCGCTTATTACTGCCGTGCTCGCGCTTGGATCGGTTCAGGTTTTTGCCCAAGCTTCAGGCACCGTGGCACCGGCTGCTGCTAGTGCTGCAAAACCGGCACATCATTACAAGCATCTAAAAACACATGGCAAACGCGCAAGCGTGTCAGAAGCGGCCTCGGCTGCGGGGACAAACGATAAAGGTGCACCGCAGTAGTAGCGTATTGCATCAGGATTGTCCGGCCATTAAAACGCCCGGCGAAGTGCCGGGCGTTTTACATGGTGCACGTAGCGCGAAGATAAAAATTAAAAATGAACTATGAGGCTTAAGCGGTTTCGCTAGCTGCGAGCCCACGATGCAGCACTTCGCTCAGCAAACCGGTCATGCCATCCGGATGGACGGCCGCGCGTGTTTTCAGTTGTTCGACCAGATCGACGTTGAGTTTGCAGGCGAACGGTACTAGCCCTTGCGCCTGGTCGAGCCGACGTTGTTCGCGGCGATCGGGTTTGGCGAGCAGGGCGGCTTTGCCGTAGCGTTCGGCGCTGTCCTGTTTCATCGTGTGCGTTAGCTTGAGTGCCTTGTTTTTTTCAAGGTCGGTTTTTTTCATCGCCATAGAAATATCTCTGTTGAAAGTTAGACACGCATTGTACGCATCGCGTGAGGGCGTTTGAGTAGCGTAGCGGGAATGATGCGTCGCGTTTTTAACTGCGACTCATAATGAGCGGCTTATTTCTGGCGTGTTGGTGACAACGCTCGCGGTCATCGAGGCCAGTTGATATCTGGTTTATGTCAGTTGTAGGACACGCATTAATACGGCGATACGGCGCGAAGAACCGGTGCATGGCAAAAATGATTCAGCCGGTTGATGGGTGGGATATTTGCAGGATTCGGCGCGATGATTGCGCTGATGCAGCATTAATAGGCCTGACAATTTTGATATGTTGCATCGCACAAAATTCTTTGCTATAGTCTGGCTTGTCTCCTCCATGTCTTCTCTGATATGGATTCAGCCCGCCACCATGGCGGGCTTTTTTTATCCTGCGCGTATTGCTGCGCTAGTGCACTAAACCGCTGTCTTCGGCGGCCCCGATGCTGAGGTTCATGCATTGAATGGCCGCGCCCGACGCACCTTTACCGAGGTTGTCGAGCCGGGCAACCGTGACGAAGCGCTCTTCATTGCCGAAGACAAACAGGTCGACCCGATTAGTGCCGTTATTGGCCTGAACGTCGAAAAATCCATCATCGAGGTTTGCCTCGGCGTTGAATGGTGCGACACGAACAAATGCTTCCCTGGCGTAGTAATGCTCGAACAGCGCCTGAACGGCTTGCGGCGTCATCGGCCGGGCCATCTGGCTGGGCGAAAAGTATGTGGTGACCGCAAGTCCCTGGTAAAAATTGCCGACGATAGGTGTGAATAGCGGTGGATGCGTGAGGCCCGTATGTGCCGCCATTTCGGGCAAATGTTTATGGGTCAGGCCGAGAGCATAAGGGCGAGGACTGTCAAGCCGCGCATTACCTCCGGCTTCGTAGTCGGCGATCATCTTTTTTCCGCCGCCGCTGTAGCCCGTGATCGAATAGCTGTGCGCCGCGAATGCGGGATCAATCGCAGCCGCTTCGACGAGCGGCCGCATGGCCAGCACGAAGGCCGATGCATGGCAACCGGGCACGGCAATGCGCTTGGCATGGCGGATGTGTTCGCGTTGGCTGGGGGCCAGTTCGGGCAGGCCGTAGGCCCAGTCAGCGCTAGTGCGAAACGCTGTACTGGCATCGATCAGGATCGTCCGCGAATTTTCGACTAGCATGGCTGATTCACGCGAGGCGGTATCCGGCAGACATAGAAACGTGACATCGGACGTGTTGATCAGGCGCCGCCGTTCATCGAGGTCTTTGCGCCTGGCTTCATCAATACGCAAGATTTCGACGTCGGTGCGGGATGACAGATATTCAAAAATCTTCAGACCGGTAGTGCCTTCCTGTCCGTCGACAAAAACTTTCGTGCTCATTTTGATCTCACTGGCTTGGCTGGAATGCAAAGGGCATTCCAGGATGCAGAGGCGTCATTCTAAAACCTCGTTGGACTCGAGGAGCAATGAATAGGGCAGTAGCGCCTGAATTGGCACATTATCGTAAAATGTCGCTCCACCCGATGGCGTTACGGAGAATGTGTCTTACGGTTAGCGGCCGGTTAGCGGCCATAACGCACGATGAGACTGGCTGAGCCGAGTGTTGCAAGGCCCAGTTCATGGTCGAACATCAGCGCGGGTCTGCCTGGTGCGAGATGCAGGCCAGTTGTGCCGAGGGCGTAGACAGTGATGATGTACCGATGTGTCTGGCCTCGTGGTGGGCATAGGCCGTTATAGCCCTCGGTGCCAAAATCATTGCGAGCTTCCATTGCTCCCAGTCGTTGTAGATGGCCAGAGGCGCTGGCATTTTCGGGCAGTTGGCTAACTGTGGCGGGAATTTCAGCGACCGCCCAGTGCCAGACGCCCCTGCCCGGCGCATCGGGATCGAAGACGGTAATTGCAAAACTGCGTGTGCCTGCAGGCGCATTGCGCCATGACAACTGGGGTGAGCGGTTGCCGCCCGCGCAGGTTATCTGGCTGGAAACAGGCGTGAATGTTGTTGCGTGATCGATCTGCAGACTGCTGCTCGTGACGGTAAATGAGGCAGCTAATGCTTGTGGACCAAACGAACCAATGAGCGCGAAAACAACAATTGCGCGGCGTGAAAATGGCAGATAAAAGCGGAGCGAAGCAGGCGGAGTGCTTGGGCTGCACAGGCGCATGAACATGTACCAATTCTCCTTTTCAGGGACGTGGAACAATCCGTCGTTTGATGCTAATTGTCGCAAAAAGCTATCTGAAAAATGAATTGAGTCTAACATTGCGCTTGCACACAGAAATTCATTGCATGCGCTAAGAGCCTGGATTGAAGAGAAATTCGGCTAGAGTCGAAAAAGTAGCATGCATGGATTGAGTTGCAGGAATATCAACACATTTAAAACTTAGAATAGCTGCATGACTGAAATATTAGGGCGTCGGTTATCGGTTATCGGTTGAAGGGAGCGCAATGCCAGATCCAGTCAGGGTCGTAGTAGCTGATGATCATCCGGTGATTTTATTTGGTGCCGAACATGCATTGCTTAAATTCCCAGGAATCGAGGTAGTTGCGCGCGCGCGTCAGTCCACCGAGCTGGTCAAGATATTGCAGACAGTACCGTGTGACGTGCTGGTTACCGATTTAGCGATGCCAGGCGGACAATTCGGCGATGGTTTGCCGCTAATCGGTTATTTGCGTCGAAATTTCCCCTTGTTGCCCATCGTGGTGCTGACCATGCTGGAAAATGCAGCGCTGCTTAAACGCTTAAGCGAACTGGGTGTGATTTCGGTCGTAAATAAAGCAGACGATTTGAGTCATATTGGATTGGCGGTACAGCATGTCTGCCGCAGCCTTGAATATATGAGTCCGTCAGTCAAAGCCGCGCTTGATGCTTTGCGCATGAATGCCGGTGGCAAGAATGACGAAGTCATTCTGTCGAAGCGCGAACTTGAGGTCGTTCGGCTGTTTGTCTCCGGCATGACGATTAAAGAGATATCTGAGCAGCTCAATCGGAGTATCAAGACCATCAGCACGCAAAAAAATACCGCCATGCGCAAGCTGGGGCTGGATCGTGATTCAGAGTTGTTTCAGTACGCTCAAAGCAATGGCTTGGCTAATTTGTCTTCGTCTAGCGAAAGTGAATAGTGCCCGTGCCAGCACAAGCCTCATGAAGGCGTAAAAAAGCCACCGCCTTATATGATGCGGTGGCTCGCGGTGGCTTTTTGCCAGTTCCTGAACCGTTTATTTGGGTGCTGATGCGCCGCCGTGTGCGGCGGACCATTCAGCGGGGGCGTGCAGGAACTTCTCTACTTCATCGAGCGTCCTGGTTTCGAAATATCCCGAGGCCTTTGCGACGCGCAGCACATCCCACCACGTTGCCAGTGCGTGCAGGTCGACATCGATGTCTTTCAGCACGGATACGCTTTCTTTAAAGATGTTGTAGTGAAATAGCACGAAGCAGTGGTTGACCGTTGCTCCGGCTGTACGTAACGCATTGATGAAATTGATCTTGCTACGACTGTCGGTGGTCAGGTCTTCAACCAGCAGGACGCGTTGCCCCTCTGTCAGCAGCCCTTCGATTTGTGCGTTCCGGCCAAACCCTTTGGGTTTTTTGCGCACGTATTGCATGGGCACCATCAGGCGGTCGGAAAGCCATGCCGCGAAAGGAATACCTGCCGTTTCGCCACCGGCGACCGCATCAATTTGTTCGTAGCCGACATCACGCAAAATCGTGGTTTCGGCCATTTCCATCAGGCCACGCCGCACCCGTGGGTACGAAATCAGCTTGCGGCAATCAATATAGACAGGGCTAGCCCAGCCCGAGGTGAAAATATACGGTTTGTCCGCATTGAAATGCACGGCTTGTACTTCAAGCAGCATTTTTGCCGTGGTGTCGGAGATCGTCTGGCGATCGAAGCCTGTCATGGGGCAATCCTTGGATGAAAGCGGAAAAAGGCGTGCAGCCCGGTGTTGGGCCGGTGTTGAGCTTGCCCCGCTAGCCGTATGTCGAAGAACATGGTCCAGCGCGGCCAAGCCAGCCAAAGCCAGGCCCGCCAAGCCCGGCAGTTTACCCGATTCGACATGCGCCGACGAGGCTGCCCAGAGACCTCTGGGGTTATATCGAGACTGTGCTACTTGTTATTCTGATCTCCCGAAAGGTCCCCCATGGGGTGTACACTGGCCGCCCCGCAAAAAGCTCTGTGCTGTCATGTTTGCCGCCCAGGCTCGCCGCCGCGCTCAACCCGCGCATGCGTGAAGCCGCCGCAGTCGATTACCCTTTCGATCCCGCAAGCAACGCATCCAGCCTTGAGCCGGGCTTTATTTACTTACGTCTCGCAGGCTAAAAAATGGACGAACAACTGAAGCAAAGCGCTCTCGCCTATCACCAGAATCCGAAACCCGGCAAGATTTCCGTCACGCCAACCAAACCGCTGTCGAACCAGCTGGATCTTTCGCTTGCGTATTCACCGGGTGTTGCCGCGGCGTGCGAGGCGATTTATGCCAATCCGCTTGACGCGCAAAAGTACACTTCGCGCGGTAACCTGGTGGGTGTGATTACAAATGGTACGGCAGTGCTTGGGCTGGGCAATATCGGGCCGCTGGCCGCCAAGCCGGTGATGGAAGGCAAGGGTTGCCTGTTTAAGAAGTTCGCCGGCATTGACGTATTTGATATCGAGCTGGCTGAGTCCGATCCGGACAAGCTGGTCGAAGCCATTGCGATGCTCGAGCCCACGCTGGGCGGTATCAATCTCGAAGACATCAAGGCGCCCGAGTGCTTTTACATCGAGAAAAAACTCCGTGAGCGGATGAAGATTCCGGTGTTCCACGATGACCAGCACGGTACGGCCATCATTGCTTCAGCCGCGATTCTCAACGGCCTGAAAGTCGTCGGAAAAAAGCTCGATGAAGTCAAACTGGTGTGCTCCGGCGCAGGCGCTGCCGCGATTGCATGCCTCGACTTGCTGGTCAATCTCGGTCTGTCAAAGAAGAATGTTCTGGTCGCTGATTCAAAAGGCGTGATTTACGAAGGCCGTGGCAATCTCGATCCGTCGAAAGAGCGCTATGCCGCCAATACCTCTGCCCGCACGCTTGCAGATGCAATCCAGGGGGCCGATGTGTTTCTCGGCTGTTCCAGCGCTGGCGTGCTGAAGCCCGAGATGGTCAAGGAAATGGGCACGCAGCCGCTGATTCTCGCGCTGGCCAATCCCGAACCGGAAATTCGCCCCGAAGAGGCGAAAAAAGTGCGTCCAGACTGCATCATCGCCACAGGTCGATCGGACTATCCGAATCAGGTCAATAACGTGCTGTGTTTTCCGTTTATCTTCCGCGGCGCGCTGGATGTCGGCGCCACGACGATCACCGAGGAAATGAAGCTAGCCTGCGTTCGCGCCATCGCCGAGCTTGCTGAAGAAACCGACCAGGGCGATGAAGTCGCAAAAGCCTATGAAGGCCACTCGCTTGAGTTCGGACCGGATTATCTGATTCCGAAGCCGTTCGACCCACGGCTCATCATCAAGATTGCACCGGCAGTGGCGCAGGCGGCGATGGATTCAGGCGTGGCCACGCGCCCAATTCTGGACATGGATGCCTACCGCGAAGAACTGGGTACAACCGTTTATCGCTCGGGCATGGTGATGCGTCCGGTGTTTGCCGCGGCGAAGGCACAGGCGGCGCGCATCGTGTTTGCTGAAGGTGAGGATGAGCGCGTGCTGCGTGCCGCGCAGTTCGTGCTGCTGGAAAAAATCGCCCGGCCGATCATTATTGGCCGGCCAGCTGTTGTCGAAATGCGTCTGAAGAAGATGGGTTCGAAACTGCGTTGCGGTGAAGATTTCGAAATCGTCAATCCTGAAGATGACCCGCGTTATCAGAAGTGCTGGCAGGAATATCACGAGATTGGTGCGCGCGAAGGTGTGACGCCTGAGGTGGCAAAAGCTGCGATGCGCAAGTTCAATACGCTGATTGGCGCGATCCTGGTGCGCCTGGGCGATGCGGATGGCATGATTTGCGGCATGATCGACACGTATCACAGCCATCTGAAGTTTATCGAGCAAGTGCTGGGCAAGGCTGATAACGCGCAGAGCCTGGCGGCCATGAACCTGCTGATGCTGCCGGGACGCAACCTGTTCATTTGCGATACTTACGTGAATGAGCAGCCAGACGCCGAGCAACTAGCTGACATGACCATTCTTGCCGCGCGTGAAATCGAGAAGTTTGGCATCACGCCAAAGGTGGCATTGCTTTCAAATTCGAACTTTGGCAGTGCGCCTTCTGCATCGTCGCAACGAATGGCGGCAGCGCGCAAGCTGATTGTGCAACGTGCGCCAGGTCTGGAAGTTGATGGTGAAATGCATGGCGATGCGGCGCTTTCCGAAGTGGTGCGCAAGGCCGCGTTCCCGGGGTCGGCACTGACGGGCGAAGCCAACTTGCTGATCATGCCGAATGTCGAAGCGGCCAACATAACGTACAACCTGCTGAAAATGATTGGCGGCGATGGTGTGACGGTCGGGCCCTTTCTGCTCGGCGTAGAAAAGCCGGTGCATATCCTGACGCCCGCCGCGACGGCGCGACGCATCATCAATATGACAGCGGTGGCTGCGGCGAACGTTCGCGCGGGGTGATCCTGGCCGTTTCGGGGTTCAAGGCAAAACGCCACGGGATGTCAGTTCAATTGAACTGATTCCGTGGCGTTTTTTATTGCTGTGCCATGGCATTGAGCTGGGACCAGTGTGGACTGGCCCTAGGCTGCGTGGCGTGTCCCGCCTTCTGGTGTTCTCCAGCGTTGCAGTAGCGCTTGCCATTTGATCCGCACCGCGTGCAGATTGTGGTCCTTCACGTGGCCGTAGCCGCGAATCTCCTCTGGCAGGCTGGCGAGCTCGACCGCGAGCGCCAGGCGCTCAGCACGCAGGTCGTGCGTCAGTTCTCGCACGAGGGCTTCATATTCGTCAATCAAGGCGCGTTCGATGCGGCGCTCCGCTGTTTTACCGAAGATATCCAGCGGGCCGCCGCGTAGACATTTCAGTTTTGCCAGCACGCGGAACACGCTTAGTATCCATGGCCCGTATTGTTTTTTCACCAGATGCCCATGCGCATCTTTTTTCGCTAGCAGCGGTGGGGCGAGATAAAACTTCAGCTTCCAGTCACCTTCGAACTGCGCTTTGATTTTTGCGATGAAGGCGGGGTCGGCATGCAGCCGCGCGACTTCGTACTCGTCTTTGTATGCCATCAGCTTGTACAGGTTGCGCGACACCGCTTCAGCCAACGGTTCGTGCATGACGCTAGCCTCGGGTGTGAGCCTGCGTTCTGCTGCGCGCACGTGCTCGACTAGCATGCTGTAGCGCTGCGCGTAGGCGGCGTTTTGGTATGCCGTCAGCGCAGTGACGCGTTTGGCGATCAATGTGTCGAGCGTTTTGGGCGTGTGCAGTGTGATAACGGTGGCGCTCATGACATGAACGCTGTTGCTATCGTCCGCATGGCCCGCCGCCGCTATCGTGGCGCGTTGAACCGCATCTGGATCGTGTGCGGTGCGACGGCCCCATTCGAAGGCGCTGCGATTTTTCTCTACTTGCACGCCATTGAGTTCGATCGCACGCAGCAACGATTCATAAGCTAGCGGAATCCAGCCTTTTTGCCAGGCGTAGCCCAGCACGAAGGGGTTCGTGTAGATCGCATCACCCAACAGTGTGAGCGCGAAATAACGTGCGTCGACGCTGGCGACGTTGGCTTCGCCTGCGGCTCGTTTCACGTCGGCTTCTGCGTTTGCGCCTGGAAAGCGCCAGTTCGGGTTTTTGATGAACTCAGAGGTAGGGGTGGATGCGCTATTCAACACGACACGTGTTTGACCCACTTGCATCCGCGACAGGCAGTCGTCGCTTGCGCTCACGATGGCATCGCAGCCGATGACCAAACTGGCTTCGCCCATTGCAATACGCGTCGCATGGATGTCGTTGGGCTGGTTCGCAATCTGCACGTGACTCATCACCGCGCCGCCTTTTTGTGCGAGGCCGGTGACATCGAGCACCGTGACGCCCTTGTGTTCAAGGTGCGCGGCCATCCCGAGCAGTGCGCCGATGGTCACGACACCTGTGCCACCGACACCTGTCACCAGCACGCCATACGGGCGTTCAATCGCAGGCAGACTGGGCTCGGGCAGGGCGGGCAGCGTGTCATAGGCGATGTCGGCGATGGGTTTGGGCTTGCGTAACTGGCCGCCTTCAACGGCAACAAAGCTCGGGCAAAAGCCTTTCAGGCAAGAGAAGTCTTTGTTGCAGCTCGACTGGTTGATCTGCCGTTTGGTCCCGTACTCGGTGTCGAGCGGCTCGACGGACAGACAGTTTGATTGCACGGAACAATCGCCACAGCCTTCGCAGACGGCTTCGTTGATAACGACGCGTTTGGCGGGATCGGAGTACGTGCCGCGTTTGCGGCGGCGGCGCTTTTCGGTGGCGCAGGTTTGGTCGTAGATCAGGATCGTGGTGCCTGGGATTTCGCGCAGTTTGCGCTGAATGGCATCGAGCTCGTCACGGTGGTGGATGCTCACGTCTGGCGGGAGCTGGGTGGTGCCGTGATACTTCTGGGGTTCGTCGGTGACGATCACAATACACGCGGCGCCTTCAGCCGCGAGTTGATGTGAGATCTGTGGCACGGTCAGCACGCCATCCACGGGCTGGCCACCGGTCATTGCGACAGCGTCGTTATAGAGAATCTTGTAGGTGATATTCGTTTTTGAGGCGATTGCGGCACGAATGGCGAGCAAGCCGGAATGGAAATACGTGCCGTCACCGAGGTTAGCGAAAACATGTTTGTCTTCCGTGAACGGCGCCTGGCCGATCCACGCGACACCTTCACCGCCCATCTGGCTGAAGGTACTGGTTTGCCGGTCCATCCATAGCGTCATGTAATGGCAGCCGATGCCTGCCATCGCGCGCGAACCTTCGGGGACGTTGGTCGAGGTGTTATGCGGACAGCCGGAGCAAAACCACGGTTTACGTTCTGCGGCACTGTGCGGCAATGCCAGCGCTTGTTCTTTCGCGTCAATGATAGCGATACGGCTGGCAATTCTTGCACGTATGTCGGCAGGTAAATCGAATTTGTCGAGCCGTATGGCGATCGCGCGAGCAATGATGGCTGGCGATAGTTCGTAGTGAGCCGGCAAAAGCCAGTTGCCCATTGGCACAGACCATTCGCCGCCTGAGCCGTCTTTTTCGTCGAACTTGCCGTAGATGCGGGGCCGTTGCGTATCCGGCCAGTTATAGAGTTCTTCCTTGATCGCGTATTCGAGTATCTGACGCTTTTCTTCAATCACCAGAATTTCTTCGAGCCCTCGGGCAAAGGTTTGTGCGCCCTGGGCTTCGAGCGGCCAGACGCAGCCCACTTTGTATAACCGGATACCGATCCGTGAGCAGGTCGCGTCATCCAGGCCGAGGTCGGTGAGCGCCTGGCGCACGTCAAGATAGGCTTTGCCCGCGGTCATGATGCCGAAGCGGGCTTGTGCTGAGTCGATCTCTATCCGGTCGAGCTTGTTTGCCCGCACATAGGCGAGCGCGGCATACCACTTGTAATCGAGCAGGCGTGCTTCCTGGACGAGCGGCGGATCGGGCCAGCGAATATTCAGACCTGCTTCGGGTAACGCAAAATCAGTTGGTAAAACAATGCGCAGGCGATGCGGATCAATATCGACTGAAGCGGACGATTCAACCACATCGGTCACGCACTTCATGGCGACCCAAAGGCCCGAATAACGGCTCATTGCCCAGCCGTGCAGGCCGAAGTCGAGATATTCCTGAACGTTCGACGGAAACAGCACGGGTAACCCGCATGCCTTGAGCACGTGTTCGGATTGATGCGCTAGTGTCGATGATTTCGCGGCGTGGTCGTCACCGGCGAGGACCAGCACGCCGCCATGTGCCGACGATCCAGCCGAATTGCCGTGCTTGAATACGTCGCCTGAGCGGTCTATGCCAGGGCCTTTGCCGTACCACATCGAGAAGACGCCGTCATAGCGTGCGCCGGGATACAGGTTCACCTGTTGCGAGCCCCAGACTGCGGTGGCCGCCAGATCTTCGTTGATCCCTGGCTGGAACACGATCCGATGGGCTGCAAGATGGGCCTTGGCTTTCCACAGCGAGAGATCGAGGCCGCCTAGCGGCGAGCCGCGATAGCCCGAGATGAAACCGGCAGTATTGAGCCCGGCCGCATGGTCGCGTTCCTGTTGCAGCATGGGCAGGCGCACAAGAGCCTGGATGCCGCTCATATAGGCGCGACCGCGCTCAACGGTGTATTTGTCGTCAAGGGTGACGGAAGATAGCGCGGCCTCGAGTGAGGCCCGCTGGCCAGCGTCTAGCGGGGCATTCATTATGTGTACTCCTCCATCCAGTTTGGGATCACCAAAACTTTCGGTTGCGGCGTCTTGTGAACGCGTTGGCCGTGCGCGTCATCGTGACGTCTTTTCGCTGATGGTAGCACTGGGATTAACCCGCCGTGGACGCTCCATCTTGCTGCAATGCAGCGTGAGATGACGTGCAATCGAGCCGCAATCGGTACCGTATCCTGAACGTATGCCAGATGGGTAGTCAGTACGTTTTGTAACACCCTCGTGGCAATTAAATGGAACCGTGCTTGAGAGGTCTGTCTAACACCCTCCTGTGCAATGTCACGCGAATGACTCATTGCTATGTGACACTTCTCAGCAGCAGGTAGCTATACAAGGGGTTAAATATGCGTACTAGTAATATCCAGCAGTTCCTCATGGTGTCCGCAGCGTTCTTTGCAATGAACGCACGAACTCATGCAAGCAGCGCGGGCGCGCTGGCTAATGCCGTTACATGTTCGTTGCAAGCCGCTTTGACGCACTCGTCTGCGCGTTCGCGCCGTGGCCGTCGGGCAAGCAACACCGTTGTGTATTCATGAAGTCATGACTTCATGACTTCATGGCGCGCTGCATTGGCACTGTGTTGAGTTAAGCTTCTATTGAGCTGGCGGCTGATGGCTTCTGTCCGGTTCTTTCAAGACATGGCAAAAATGGCGAGGATTTTTAAATCCTCGCCATTTTTTATGGTGCCGGCCACATGGTGTTCAAGTTTTGTCTTGCACCACTCCCCGGCGTATTTGGTCTAGTTCGATTGATTCAAAGAGCGCCTTGAAATTACCTTCGCCAAATCCCTGATTACCTTTGCGCTGAATAATCTCGAAGAAGATCGGACCGATCTGGTTCTCCGTGAAAATTTGCAGCAACAGATCCTCCCGCTTGCCGTCGATCAGAATCTTGCGCTGACGCAGCGCGTCGAGCGGCTCGCCGTGGTTCGGCACACGTTGATCGACCAGTTCATAGTAAGTGTCGATCGTGTCAAGCAGTGCGATATCCGCTGAACGTAATCCATCGACGGTTCGGTAAATATCGTCGCTGCCCAGTGCGATGTGCTGAATACCTTCGCCATGGTAAGCATCGAGATATTCCTGAATCTGGCCTGGTGTGTCGGAGCCTTCCTCGTTGATCGGGATGCGAATTTTGCCGCATGGCGAGGTCATGGCTTTCGATTTCACCCCCGTTACCTTGCCTTCGATATCGAAGTAGCGCACTTCCCGGAAATTGAAGAGGCGCTCATAAAATTCGGCCCATTCCTGCATCCGGCCACGGTGTACGTTATGCGTTAAATGGTCAATGTAGGTGAGACCATGGCCAACTGGGTTGGGATCGGTGCCGGCAATGGGTTCGAAATCGACGTCGTAGATGCCGATGTTGCCAATGCTGTTGGGCGCTGCGTCGTTTTTACCGCGCCAGCGATCGACGAAATAAATCAGCGAATCTCCCACCCCTTTGATCGCCGGAATGTTGAGTTCCATCGGGCCGGTTTTATTGTCGAAGCCCCAGGCGCCGTGTTCGAGTGCATGTTGATAGGCCTGAGCGGCATCCTGAACGCGAAACGCAATGGCGCAAATAGATGGGCCATGCAAGCGGGCAAAGCGTTGCGCAAATGAATCGGGTTCGGCGTTCACGATGAAATTGATTTCGCCCTGGCGATACAGCACCACATCCTTGTGCCGATGGCGGGCAATTGCGCTAAAGCCCATCTGTTCGAATAACTTGCCCAGCGCTTTAGGGTCTGGGGCCGTGTATTCGATAAATTCAAAGCCGTCGGTGCCGATGGGATTATCCCAAGTGGGTACTTGCATGGCTTGTCTCCGTTATAGGGTGTTATTCAGTTCAATGATGCAAGTGCTCAGTGTAAATGGCGTGTTGAAGCAAAAACTTGCGAAATAAATCGTGATATTGCAAAACTGAGCTAGTTTATAGCGTGTTATTTGTTCATGGCGGTGAAAAATGACTGGTATTGACATGGATGCAATCGACCGCAGAATTCTTGCAATCCTCCAGGAGAACGGACGCTTGTCGAATCAGGAGATTGCCGAGCGCGTCAATCTCTCTCCGAGCCCGTGTTTGCGGCGGATTCGGCGGCTTGAAGAGAGCGGGGTGATTTGCGGCTATGTCGCATTGCTCGACGCACAGCGGCTTGGTCTTGATTTGCTCGCTTACGTGAATGTGCGGCTGGAAAAGCGCGGCGTGCCTCTGGAGAGCAGCGCGGCGCTACGGGTGCGAACAACGCATGCTGAATTTTTTCGTGCTTCAGTTCAGGCTTGGCCGGAAGTGGTGGCCTGTCACGCGATGACGGGAGAAATGGATTATCTGTTGCGCGTCCGGGTGGAGGACATGGCGCATTTTTCACGTTTTGTGCAGGATCAGTTGCTGCACCACCCCTCGGTCATCGACGTCAAGACGAGCTTTTCACTCGAAACAATCAAGGAAACCACGGCGCTACCGATTCGTTAATGATTCGGGCGTACATAGGGATACCGGTAGTAGAGGGGTCAGGCGGCGATGCCGGGTGGCATGAACGATTCGATCAGCTTTGATGCCTGACGTGCCTGGCGTTTCATCGCGTAGTCGAATACGGCGGCTTGCTCCTGCAGCATTTCGGCCAGAATGCTCGACTGGTCAGCCGGCGGCAGGGTGAGGTAGGCATCGGCTTCGCCATGCGCGTATTCGATTTTCATGCCAGCTTTGCGGGCGATATGCATCATCGTCGTGTTGCGTGACAGACAGTGCACGTACAGTGTGCTGACGTGTGTGTTGCGGCTGCGGATTGCCGCGCGTTCAAACAGCTTCGAGCCGATGCCTTGGCCACGCGCACTTTCGAGCACGGATACACCGAATTCGGCGGTGCGTTTGTCACCTTCGGCGGGAGCATAGGCTAGATGACCGACGCCGACCAGTTGCAACTGGCTGTCGAAAACGCCGAAAACCGTATCGCGCGCGAAATCAATCATTCGCACATAGTTTTCTATCACATGGTCCGGCACGATTTGGCCAAAACGCAGCAAACGGTCGTCCTCATCGAGTGCCAGAAAGTGACTCAAAAGACGATCGCGGTCGCCTGAGGTGAGTTCCCGCACGAGTGCTGCCGAATAGCCCGCCGCCTGCAACAGGTGCTCAGCTTGCGCGGTAGGCGCATCGACTCGGGTTGTCGGCAAGTTCATGGGGGTTCTCCTGAAATTGGACGCAATGATGCGCCGCAAGATCAATTCTAACGGATCCCTTATCCAGAATTAGGGAAAACCCCAATTTAAATTGGAATTCGGTTTCTACAAATTTTTGGAATTATTTTTATCTGTTTGATTTTATAGTAAAAAATAGAATTTTTTGTGGTTTGGGCATGTGGCCTTGAGGCCACTAAGGTCGCTTATGCATGTTGCGCCGCAAAATCAGGGGCGAATTCAGGAGAGGGGCTGCAATCCATGGTCCACCATGCCGATTACCTGTTCGGCGAATTCGCGGTAACCCATGTGGCCGCCAGGTTTGAGCCAGGTGAAGGTCCAGTTGATCATGCCAAAGACCATCATCGTAAGTGCTGTCTGGTTATCGCCGGTGGCACGTTCGGGATAGGCGCGTGTGAGTTGGCGGGTAAAGGCTGCGACGACGTCGCGCTGGCGTTCGAGAATGATTTCGCGTTGGGGCGGTGCCAGATACTTGACGTCATTGAGTAGCGCAATGTGTCGGCTATGCGATGTTTCGTATTCGGAGAGAAAGGCCCGGATGAGTTCGGCGAAGGTCTCGCGTTCGGTGAGCTTGCGCCGCTGGCTGGCGCCCTCCACCTCCGCGATGATCAGCATCAGGCGTTTGGTATAGCGGTCTAGCAGGTCAAACAGAATGGCCTCTTTACTCTCGTAATAGTGATAGAGGCGGGCTTTCGAAGTGCCGCTCGCCGTCGCCAGGTTGATCATCGAGGTACTTGCGTAGCTGGTTAGGGCAAATTTTTCGGCGGCCAGTTCGAGAATCTGGTCGCGCTGGGTTTCGTGATCGGGTGCTCGGGTGCGGGCCATGTGATGCGTTAATTTAGACAGGATGAGAGTGGGGCGGCGTGATGCTGTGGAGCGAGGCAAAGTTCCAGCGTTTGTGCGTCATAGGGATCGCCCCGTAATTGAATCCGGCCATGAGCGGCCAGGCCATGAAGACGCCAGAATGCGAGGCGATCGCTGACCAGAAAGCCCATGTCGGCGGCCATGAGTGCCGCCACGATCGGGGTGGCGCGTTGCCAGGTTTCGGCGGTGCGCTCAAGAATAAAAGTATCCAGTTCAGCGAAGCTGCCGCTTGTGAACGTATTGTTGCGCCAGCGCCGTGTCTCGCCGTTGGCCTGTTTGACTTCCTGCCACTCAAGCGCAAGACGGCTAATGCGCAGTATCGAAATGGGCGCGGCATCAGCGATATGGGTGCTTAAAATCTCGGGTTCAAACATGCCAATGGCCGTTGCCTGGTCGGCCCGGTGCGTATCGAATGCAAGATGGCTGGCGGATAGCCGGACTTCGTTCAGTCGTTGGGGGCTGTTGCGCAAGTGATAGCAGAGGCGGCACAGCGCCAGTTGATCGCCTGTGCTTTGTCCATGCCACATCACGATCGGGGCGCTGCTGCTGGCAAGCTGCTCCAGCATGGCAGCCTGCTCGTTTAAGGTCTGATCCAGATCATGTGCTGTATCGCCTATGACTTGTAGCCAGAATTCGCTTCTGGCCTCCGAGGTGTCGTCAATGCCGCGGAGCGGGCCTACGGCGAGATCGTCACGCATGACTTCGATTTTTCCATCGCGGTTCGCCAGTTGCAATGCGCGACGCAGACTGTCAGCGGCCGTGTCGCCGTGGGTGATATGGATCGGGGTCATCGACTGTTCATGGACAAATCAGTAAAAAACAGAATGGGTGCTCGCGCCCAAGGTTAAACTTGGGCGCGAGCACCCTCTAGTGTAAGCGCTTGGGTAACCGCGCACGTAAATGCGAATAATCGCGCACCGTGGTGACGGTGCGCTAGATAAGCTTGCCGTTTAGCGCTCGTCGTAGCTGACGACGATTCGTTCGCTAAGGGGATGGCACTGGCATGTCAGTACAAATCCAGCGTGAATCTCGTGTTCTTCGAGCGTGTAGTTTTTGTCCATTCTGACTTCGCCTTCGAGTACGCGCGCGCGGCAGGTGCAGCACACGCCACCTTTGCAGGCATACGGCAGCGCGAGGCCCGCGTGCAAGCCTGCGTCTAGCACGCTTAAGCCCTTATAAGGCAAGCGTAGCTTGCGCTTTTTGCCGTCGAGGATAATTTCCAGTTGGGCGGCGGGCATTGCGTCATCAATTTCGAGGGACGGTGCGCCTGCTTGCGGTAACGGCGAGCCGAAACGTTCGATGTGAATCTTGTTGGCTGGCACGCCGGCCGCTTTTAAGGCAGCTTCGGCTGCATCCATCATGGGAGCGGGCCCGCAGACAAAGGCTTCATCGATGGTGTCAGGCGCGATGAGTGTCGTGAGAAAGTCAGCGCATTTGCGCTGGTCGAGTACACCGTTAAATAGCGCGACATCTTGAGCTTCGTCCGACAACACGTGATACAGCACGAAGCGGCTCATGAAGCGATTTTTCAAGTCCTCAAGCGCTTCAGCGAACATGATGACATCGACACTGCGGTTGCCATAGACCAGCGTAAACGTGCTGCGTGGTTCGACTTCCAGCGTGGTTTTGATGATGGAGAGCACGGGTGTGATGCCGGAGCCACCCGCAAAAGCCACATACTGCTTGCGCTGCATGGCATTCAGATGAGTGAAAAATCGACCATCCGGCGTCATGACGTCGAGCGTGTAGCCGGGCTTCAGCGTGTCGAAAGCAAAGTTTGAAAACCGCCCACCCCGCATGCGTTTGATGCCGATGCGTAATTCGCCATCACGCTCGTAATCTGTGACGCCTACGCAGATGGAATAGGAGCGGCGTATTTCTTCGCCGCCGATTTGGGTTTTTAGTGTGACGAATTGGCCTTGAGTGAAGTGATATTGCGCGCGTAACGCTGGCGGAACGTCGAAAGCGATTGAAACCGCATCGGTTGTTTCAATCCGGATGTCACGAATACGCAGCGGATTAAAGTGCGGGCGGGCCATATCAGTAGGGTTTGAAATAGTCGAAGGGTTCGCGGCAAGCCAGGCAGCGATACAAGGCCTTGCAGGCCGTCGAGCCGAACTGGGTGAGGCGTTCTGTGTGCATGGCGCCACAGCGTGGACACGCTGGCGCAATGGGTTGTGTCCGTGGAGCAAAGTGCAGGACGTGTTCAGGCTGTGTAGGGTCTGTTGCGTTGCAAGCAGGCGGTGCAATGCCGTAGGCATGCAGCTTTGCGCGTGCTTCGGGGGTGATCCAGTCAGTGGTCCAGGCGGGCGCGAGTGCCGTGACGATCCGGTAGGGCGGAAGATCAGCCGCGTTCAGCGCAGTGCCAATATCTTCGGCGATTTGCGCTATTGCCGGGCAGCCTGAGTAGGTGGGGGTAATGACGATTTCGAGTGCACCATCGGCGGCGCGCCGGACGTCGCGCAAGATTCCCAGTTCACGTAGCGAAACCACGGGTATTTCTGGGTCTGGAACCGTCTCGAGCACTGCCCAGACGTGCGCGCACACCCGATCTGCGAGTGTCGTTGTTGCTGTGCTGGCTGACGGTGGGGTGGGGCGGTATGTTGAGGCGGGTATGGTCATCGGAATTCCTTTGCCGGGCTACCAGTACGCACCTGGATGCTGCCGTGTGACGCTTTGCATTTCTGCGAGCACAAACCTCATATGCTCCGAATGTTCGCCATGCTTTCCGCGCGTGACACGTTGTACGTTCTCCGGCAAGAGGAGCTGTCCCTCTGCTAGTGCAACATTTAGGTCACGCTGCCAGGCGGCTTCGAGCGTGGCGGTTTGCGGGCCGATTCCTGCTGCGGCAATTGTAGATTCGACGGTGTCGGGACTGAAGAATTCGCGTGTGTAAGGCATCAGATAATTGAGCGCAGCTTGAGCGCGATGGTGTGATTCTTCTGTGCCGTCACCAAAGCGGATCAGCCATTCGCGCGCATGATGGACGTGATAGCGGGTTTCCTTGATCGACTTGGCAGCGATCGCAGCGAGCTGCTCATCGGCCGACGCGGTAAGCGCCGTCCAGACGTGTGCCATTAATGTTGAATAAAGAAAATTACGCACGATCGTGACAGCGTAATCATTTTCGGTGTGAACGTTTGCGGGGAGCGGACCGTGATGCGGCAGCTCGACAATCGTGTAGTTGGCAAATTCGCGCTCGGTGCGGAAGTACGCGTAGTCATCTTCGGTTCGCTCAAGGCCGGTTAATGCCTTTTCCAGTGCGGCGGCATGGGAATACAGCAAGCGAGCTTGGCCAATCAGATCGAGACTGATGTTGGTCAGCGCGATGTCTTCTTCGAGGATGGGACCATGGCCGCACCACTCGGCATTACGCTGTCCGAGGATCAGTGCGGTGTCAGCAAGACGCAGGATGTAAGCGAGGTATTGCGGCGTGATAGTCATGACGCGCTTACATGTGGTTGATTTCGTCAGGCAGCGTATAGAAGGTCGGATGACGGTAAATCTTGTCGCCTGAGGGGTCGAACAGTTCGGCTTTGTCGTCTGGGGCGGAGGCGGTGATCGCGGAGGAAGGCACGACCCACAGGCTCGTGCCTTCCTGGCGACGGGTATAGATGTCTCGCGCCATCCGTAAAGCCATCGTGGCATCCGCCGCGTGCAGGCTGCCGCAATGTTTATGGTCGAGCCCTTGCTTGCTGCGCACGAAGACCTCCCAAATTGGCCATTCCTTGCTCATGGTTGCCCTCCTCAATTGATTGGATGCTGGCTCAGCACGGCATGCTCCTTGCGCTGGCGCATTTTTTCCGCATGTGCGAGCGCGGCGTCCCGAACCCATGCGCCCGCGTCGTGTGCTTTCACTCGCGCGGCGAGACGCTCCCGGTTACACGGGCCGTCACCATTGACGACGCGCCAGAACACTTCCCAGTTGATAGCGCCGTAATCGTGATGATTCCGTGCCTCATTCCATTTGAGATCTGGGTCAGGCAGGGTGACGCCTAGAACTTTTGCCTGATCGACGATGGCATCGACGAATTTCTGCCTTAGGTCGTCATTGGAAATGCGCTTGATGCCCCATTGGGACGACTGGCTGCTGTGGATCGAATCTTGATCGCTTGGACCAAACATCATCAGTACGGGCCACCACCAACGGTTTACGGCGTGCTGAACGAGTTCGCGCTGGGCCGGGGTGCCTTGCATCATCGTGTGCAGCGCGTCGAAACCCTGGCGCTGGTGAAACGATTCTTCCTTGCAGATACGAATCATCGCGCGGGCGTAGGGTCCGTAAGTGCAACGGCATAACGGAATCTGGTTCATGATGGCCGCGCCATCGACGAGCCAGCCAATCACGCCGATGTCGGCCCAGGTCGGAGTGGGGTAATTGAAAATGCTGGAATATTTCGCCTGGCCAGCATGGAGTGAAGCGATAAGCTGGTCACGGGAGACGCCGAGCGTCTCCGCTGCGCTATAGAGATACAAGCCATGTCCGCCCTCATCCTGAACCTTGGCAAGCAGGATGACTTTGCGTTTCAGGCTGGGCGCGCGCGTGATCCAGTGTCCTTCCGGCAGCATGCCGACGATTTCCGAATGGGCATGTTGCGAGATCTGACGCACAAGCGTTTGGCGATAGGCATCGGGCATCCAGTCTTGTGGCTCGATCTTGCCATCTGCCGCCATCACTGCGTCAAAGTGCGCTTGTTCCGATGAATAGCTTGCCGTATCTACGGGAGCGGTGTGCCCGGGAATATCGAGAGATTGCGTATACATGGCGATGGTGATGGCGGCGGTTTGTATCTGAATAAGAGGGGGGGCAATGACAAATAACAAGTATATTTCAACCGTCCGGTCGGTATATGGAAAATTTTGATCGGGTTTATACAGGTGATCAGCTGAGCGGACGGGCTTGTTAACCGGGCGATAGGGCTATGTCGTGATGCCGATCATGCACAATGCCGCCTATTCCATTATTTCGTTTGGCATTTATGACAATCCGTTTCTTGGCCGTGGTTTGCGGCTTTGTGTTCTTGGAGGCATTGAGCGTTTCGCCGCTGGCGTTGGCGGCTGATGCGCCTGTTCACTGGGTTAGCGCGTGGGGGACCGCACTTCAGCCGATTCCGCAGCGCGCCGATCTGCCGTCGTTGTATCGGGCTCCGAAGGTGGCTGGGCGAACTATGCGACAAATTATTTATCCGATGCTTTCTGGTAAATCGGCGCGGCTTCATATAAGCAATGCTTACGCCACTACACCTCTTGTGATTCAGGCATTGAGCATTGCTCCTTCGCAAGGCGGTGCTGCCGTGCAGCAGGCAAAAGAAGCGCACGTGACGTTTGCTGGCCAGACGTCGGTCGTTGTACCGCCGGGACGGGCGTTGGATAGTGACCCGATATCGATCGAGATCGACAGTGGAGCGCCATATGCCATCAGCTCATACATGGGTAGCGAGCAGCGCTTAAGTGCGTGGCACCGGGTTTCCAGTCAGATCAATTACGTTTCGTTGCCGGGTAATTACGTTTCGCATGCCGCGGCTGCGCCGTTTGCAACGCGCTTTACCCAGTACGCATGGATCTCTGGGTTATCGGTGGCGGCACCCGCCTCATCGACAAGCTTCGTTGCAATCGGCGATTCAATTACTGATGGAATGCGTTCGAGCCTGAACCAGAATCGGCGCTGGCCTGATGCCTTGGCTCGCCGTCTTGCGCGCGATGGCAATCGGTCTATTGGTGTGGTGAATCTGGGAATTAGCGGCAACCGTTTGCTTAGCGACTCCCCGTGCTACGGCGATGCTCTGGAACGCCGATTTGGCCCCGACGTACTTGGGCGGCCAGCGGTTAAGACAGTCATTCTTTTGATCGGTATTAACGATATCAACTTTGCTGACATGCCGCCCCATACAGGTTTGGACTGTGATTTTCCTCATACGAGAGTGACGGCGGCCAGTCTGATTGAGGGATATCGCAGAATTATTGCTACTGCGCGGCGGCATGGCATTCGTCTGATCGGTGCGACTCTGACGCCGGCATCCTTGCCGCCAGCACGTGAAGGTATCCGGACTGCAGTAAATCAGTGGATCAGGAGCAGCCGTGAATTTGATGGCGTGATTGATTTTGATCTGGCGCTGCGCGATGCGGCCGAGCCGGGCCGATTACGTCGTGCCTACGATAGCGGTGATCATATCCACCCGGGCGATGCAGGCTACGAAGCCATGGCGCAAGCGATCGACTTGAAAGAAATTGCCGCGCCCATCGCTCATAACGTGGGCGGATAAAATATTTGAATCGCATACTTGCTATTCATCTGGTATTACCCTAATATTCGAATCCCGCGTTTTCTAGCGGGGCGCTGCAAAAACCAGCGTTCGTTGTCAAACAGTTTTTAAGCAAAAACAAAAAACTGCTTGACGAAACGAAAAGGATTCTCCATAATCTCGTTTCTGTGCTGCAGGGCGGCACGGTGGAACTGGCAGGTGCTGTGCGGGTGTGGCGGCAGCGGGTTTCGCAGATGATCTTTAAAAATTAACAGCCGATAAGTGTGGGTACTTGATGGAGGCGCGAGGGGTTTCTGCCAGTCCGTAAGGATGGGCGGGAGTCCCGATAAAGCGAAAGAATCAAGTCTCACACAGTAAAGTCAGGTATTGAATCAAGATACCTGTCAATACGTTGAGTGAGCGACCGGCCTCGAAAGAGGCCGAAAACAGTAACAGGTTTGAACTGAAGAGTTTGATCCTGGCTCAGATTGAACGCTGGCGGCATGCCTTACACATGCAAGTCGAACGGCAGCACGGGAGCAATCCTGGTGGCGAGTGGCGAACGGGTGAGTAATACATCGGAACGTGTCCTGGAGTGGGGGATAGCCCGGCGAAAGCCGGATTAATACCGCATGCGCTCTGAGGAGGAAAGCGGGGGATCTTCGGACCTCGCGCTGCAGGGGCGGCCGATGGCAGATTAGCTAGTTGGTGGGGTAAAGGCCTACCAAGGCGACGATCTGTAGCTGGTCTGAGAGGACGACCAGCCACACTGGGACTGAGACACGGCCCAGACTCCTACGGGAGGCAGCAGTGGGGAATTTTGGACAATGGGCGCAAGCCTGATCCAGCAATGCCGCGTGTGTGAAGAAGGCCTTCGGGTTGTAAAGCACTTTTGTCCGGAAAGAAAACCTTTGCCCTAATACGGTGGGGGATGACGGTACCGGAAGAATAAGCACCGGCTAACTACGTGCCAGCAGCCGCGGTAATACGTAGGGTGCAAGCGTTAATCGGAATTACTGGGCGTAAAGCGTGCGCAGGCGGTTCGCTAAGACAGATGTGAAATCCCCGGGCTCAACCTGGGAACTGCATTTGTGACTGGCAGGCTAGAGTATGGCAGAGGGGGGTAGAATTCCACGTGTAGCAGTGAAATGCGTAGAGATGTGGAGGAATACCGATGGCGAAGGCAGCCCCCTGGGCCAATACTGACGCTCATGCACGAAAGCGTGGGGAGCAAACAGGATTAGATACCCTGGTAGTCCACGCCCTAAACGATGTCAACTAGTTGTTGGGGATTTATTTCCTTAGTAACGTAGCTAACGCGTGAAGTTGACCGCCTGGGGAGTACGGTCGCAAGATTAAAACTCAAAGGAATTGACGGGGACCCGCACAAGCGGTGGATGATGTGGATTAATTCGATGCAACGCGAAAAACCTTACCTACCCTTGACATGTACGGAATTCTGCCGAGAGGTGGAAGTGCCCGAAAGGGAGCCGTAACACAGGTGCTGCATGGCTGTCGTCAGCTCGTGTCGTGAGATGTTGGGTTAAGTCCCGCAACGAGCGCAACCCTTGTCCCTAGTTGCTACGCAAGAGCACTCCAGGGAGACTGCCGGTGACAAACCGGAGGAAGGTGGGGATGACGTCAAGTCCTCATGGCCCTTATGGGTAGGGCTTCACACGTCATACAATGGTCGGAACAGAGGGCAGCCAACCCGCAAGGGGGAGCCAATCCCAGAAAACCGGTCGTAGTCCGGATCGCAGTCTGCAACTCGACTGCGTGAAGCTGGAATCGCTAGTAATCGCGGATCAGCATGCCGCGGTGAATACGTTCCCGGGTCTTGTACACACCGCCCGTCACACCATGGGAGTGGGTTTTACCAGAAGTGGCTAGTCTAACCGCAAGGAGGACGGTCACCACGGTAGGATTCATGACTGGGGTGAAGTCGTAACAAGGTAGCCGTATCGGAAGGTGCGGCTGGATCACCTCCTTTCAGGAGCTTGCGTGCCAAGATGAAGTGCCCACGCTTATCGGCTGTAATCAGGACAGACTCAGGGGTCTGTAGCTCAGCTGGTTAGAGCACCGTCTTGATAAGGCGGGGGTCGATGGTTCGAGTCCATCCAGACCCACCAACTTTGTCTGCGGTGGTGGCGGGTGCAGGAATCCCCGGGGTTGTACAGGGTATACAGGGTACAGGGGGATTAGCTCAGCTGGGAGAGCACCTGCTTTGCAAGCAGGGGGTCGTCGGTTCGATCCCGTCATCCTCCACCAGTCACCCGCCAGTCATCATTGCACAGGATCTGGAGCACCGCGCAAGCGGGAAGTCTCCGGGGTTTGTGCATTGGTGTTTGCGCCAGTCATGGCGGCATGAAAGTGCCGGCTGTCCCGTTCTTTAAAAATCAGGAAGAAGTAGTAAAGAGACCGGTTAAAAGCGCCTCGAGATGGGCGTGAATAGACTGGTCAGGGTTGTGATTGTATCAAAAGTATGAAAAGTTCATCGAGAGATGGGCCTGGAATACGGCACAACGCAAAAACTCAACCTGTAGCGGGGGTGCGAGACACACTCGTTATAGGGTCAAGCGAACAAGTGCATGTGGTGGATGCCTTGGCGATCACAGGCGATGAAGGACGCGGTAGCCTGCGAAAAGCTCCGGGGAGCTGGCAAACGAGCTGAGATCCGGAGATGTCCGAATGGGGAAACCCGGCCCGAATGGGTCATCCGCAGCTGAATACATAGGCTGCGCGAAGCGAACGCGGTGAACTGAAACATCTAAGTAACCGCAGGAAAAGAAATCAACCGAGATTCCCAAAGTAGTGGCGAGCGAAATGGGAGCAGCCAGTACTCTTTAGCATGACCGTTAGCCGAACGCTCTGGAAAGTGCGGCCCTAGCAGGTGATAGCCCTGTAGGCGAAAACGGACGTGTGGAACTGAGTGTACAGAAAGTAGGGCGGGACACGTGAAATCCTGTCTGAAGATGGGGGGACCATCCTCCAAGGCTAAATACTCGTGATCGACCGATAGTGAACCAGTACCGTGAGGGAAAGGCGAAAAGAACCCCGGGAGGGGAGTGAAACAGATCCTGAAACCGCATGCATACAAACAGTAGGAGCCCTGCAAGGGGTGACTGCGTACCTTTTGTATAATGGGTCAGCGACTTACATTCAGTGGCAAGCTTAACCGATTAGGGCAGGCGTAGCGAAAGCGAGTCCGAACAGGGCGTCCAGTCGCTGGGTGTAGACCCGAAACCAGGTGATCTATCCATGGCCAGGATGAAGGTGCGGTAACACGTACTGGAGGTCCGAACCCACTAACGTTGAAAAGTTAGGGGATGAGCTGTGGATAGGGGTGAAAGGCTAAACAAACCTGGAAATAGCTGGTTCTCTCCGAAAACTATTTAGGTAGTGCCTCGTGTATCACCTTCGGGGTAGAGCACTGTCATGGTTGAAGGGTCCATTGCGGATTACTTCGCCATAGCAAACTCCGAATACCGAAGAGTGCAATCACGGGAGACAGACATCGGGTGCTAACGTCCGGTGTCAAGAGGGAAACAACCCAGACCGCCAGCTAAGGTCCCCAAATATTGCTAAGTGGGAAACGAAGTGGGAAGGCAAAAACAGTCAGGAGGTTGGCTTAGAAGCAGCCATCCTTTAAAGAAAGCGTAATAGCTCACTGATCGAGTCGTCCTGCGCGGAAGATGTAACGGGGCTAAGCAATATACCGAAGCTGCGGATGCACAGTAATGTGCATGGTAGGAGAGCGTTCCGTAAGCCTGCGAAGGTGCACTGTAAAGTGCGCTGGAGGTATCGGAAGTGCGAATGCTGACATGAGTAGCGATAAAGGGGGTGAAAAGCCCCCTCGCCGTAAGCCCAAGGTTTCCTACGCAACGTTCATCGGCGTAGGGTGAGTCGGCCCCTAAGGCGAGGCAGAAATGCGTAGCTGATGGGAAGCAGGTTAATATTCCTGCACCAGCATGAAATGCGATGGAGGGACGGATCGCGGAAGGTTGTCCGGGTGTTGGAAGTCCCGGTCCTTGCATTGGAGAAGGCGCTTTGGCAAATCCGGGCGCAGGATTCAAGGGTGCGAGGCGAGTCACTCCGGTGACGAAGCAACTGGAAGGGGTTCCAGGAAAAGCTTCTAAGCTTCAGTTTCATGGTGACCGTACCGCAAACCGACACAGGTGGGCGAGATGAGTATTCTAAGGCGCTTGAGAGAACTCGGGAGAAGGAACTCGGCAAATTGGTACCGTAACTTCGGGATAAGGTACGCCCCGGTAGCCTGACTGGCCTGCGCCAGAAGGGTGAAGGGGTTGCAATAAACTGGTGGCTGCGACTGTTTAATAAAAACACAGCACTCTGCAAACACGAAAGTGGACGTATAGAGTGTGACGCCTGCCCGGTGCCGGAAGATTAAATGATGGGGTGCAAGCTCCTGACTGAAGTCCCGGTAAACGGCGGCCGTAACTATAACGGTCCTAAGGTAGCGAAATTCCTTGTCGGGTAAGTTCCGACCTGCACGAATGGCGTAACGATGGCCACACTGTCTCCTCCCGAGACTCAGCGAAGTTGAAGTGTTTGTGATGATGCAATCTCCCCGCGGCTAGACGGAAAGACCCCATGAACCTTTACTGTAGCTTTGCATTGGATTTTGAACCGGTCTGTGTAGGATAGGTGGGAGGCTTTGAAGCGTGGACGCCAGTTCGCGTGGAGCCATCCTTGAAATACCACCCTGGCTTGTTTGAGGTTCTAACCCTGGCCCGTTATCCGGGTCGGGAACAGTGCATGGTAGGCAGTTTGACTGGGGCGGTCTCCTCCCAAAGTGTAACGGAGGAGTACGAAGGTACGCTAGGTACGGTCGGAAATCGTGCTGATAGTGCAATGGCATAAGCGTGCTTAACTGCGAGACCGACAAGTCGAGCAGGTGCGAAAGCAGGTCATAGTGATCCGGTGGTTCTGTATGGAAGGGCCATCGCTCAACGGATAAAAGGTACTCTGGGGATAACAGGCTGATACCGCCCAAGAGTTCATATCGACGGCGGTGTTTGGCACCTCGATGTCGGCTCATCTCATCCTGGGGCTGTAGCCGGTCCCAAGGGTATGGCTGTTCGCCATTTAAAGAGGTACGTGAGCTGGGTTTAAAACGTCGTGAGACAGTTTGGTCCCTATCTGCCGTGGGCGCTGGATATTTGAAGGGACCTGCTCCTAGTACGAGAGGACCGGAGTGGACGAACCTCTGGTGTACCGGTTGTCACGCCAGTGGCATCGCCGGGTAGCTATGTTCGGAAGAGATAACCGCTGAAAGCATCTAAGCGGGAAACTCGCCCTGAGATGAGATATCCCCGGGGCTTCAAGCCCCTTGAAGGGTCGTTCGAGACCAGGACGTCGATAGGTCAGGTGTGGAAGCGCAGTAATGCGTTAAGCTAACTGATACTAATTGCCCGTAAGGCTTGATCCTATAACCAGTGTGTCTTCTCCTGTACCGGAGTTTGACATGCGTGGGTCATTTGCTGTGTGCCATACGCTCACACCCCCATTTTTTACTGCTTCTTCCCGGTTTGCCGCTCCTGCGCATGCAGCTGCGGCTCCCCCTTTTGCCTGATGACCATAGCGTGTCGGTACCACCCCTTCCCATCCCGAACAGGACCGTGAAACGACTCCACGCCGATGATAGTGCGGATTCCCGTGTGAAAGTAGGTAATCGTCAGGCTCCCCTTTCTGCTCAACGCCCCAGATACCAATAGTGTCTGGGGCGTTGTGCTTGGTGGACAATGTTGATTTATTTGTAAATAATTTGATGTTTAAGAGTGAAGGTAAGTGTTAGGGGCTTGACGTATAGCGTTGGTTTCTTCATAATTTGAAGTTCTCTGCGGAGGGGTGCCCGAGTGGCTAAAGGGGGCAGACTGTAAATCTGTTGGCTTACGCCTACGTTGGTTCGAATCCAACCTCCTCCACCAGAATGCAAGTGAAGCAGTTGTCGGGAATCGGTAGATCCTTGCGGGTGTAGCTCAATGGTAGAGCAGAAGCCTTCCAAGCTTATGACGAGGGTTCGATTCCCTTCACCCGCTCCAGTAAAACGATGTAGCGCCCATGTGGCTCAGTGGTAGAGCACTCCCTTGGTAAGGGAGAGGTCGGCAGTTCGATCCTGCCCATGGGCACCACACTCTTCTGTGATTATTTGCGCCCGACGCAACGTACGGAAAAATCCTCTTAGGAGTCGAGAATGGCTAAAGGTAAATTCGAACGGACCAAGCCGCACGTGAACGTCGGCACGATCGGTCACGTTGACCACGGCAAGACGACGCTGACGGCGGCCATCACGACAGTGCTGACCGCGAAATTTGGCGGCGAAGCAAAAGCGTATGACCAGATCGATGCGGCGCCGGAAGAAAAGGCGCGTGGCATTACGATCAACACGGCGCACGTTGAATACGAAACGGCCAACCGTCACTACGCGCACGTTGACTGCCCGGGGCACGCTGACTATGTGAAGAACATGATCACGGGTGCGGCGCAGATGGATGGCGCGATCCTGGTGTGTTCGGCAGCAGACGGCCCCATGCCGCAAACGCGTGAGCACATCCTGCTGGCGCGCCAGGTTGGTGTGCCGTACATCATCGTGTTCCTGAACAAGTGCGACATGGTGGACGACGCCGAGCTGCTGGAACTGGTCGAGATGGAAGTGCGCGAGCTCCTGTCCAAGTACGACTTTCCGGGCGACGATACGCCAATCGTCAAGGGTTCGGCCAAGCTGGCGCTGGAAGGCGACAAGGGCGAGCTGGGTGAGGTGGCGATCCTGAGCCTGGCTGATGCACTGGATACCTATATTCCGACACCAGAGCGCGCAGTTGATGGGGCGTTCCTGATGCCAGTGGAAGACGTGTTCTCGATCTCGGGTCGCGGCACAGTGGTAACGGGGCGTATCGAGCGCGGTGTGGTGAAGGTTGGCGAAGAAATCGAAATTATCGGTATCAAGCCGACGGTCAAGACGACGTGCACGGGTGTGGAAATGTTCCGCAAGCTGCTTGACCAGGGTCAGGCAGGCGACAACGTGGGTATCCTGCTGCGTGGCACGAAGCGTGAAGACGTGGAGCGTGGCCAGGTTCTGGCCAAGCCGGGTTCGATCACGCCGCATACGCACTTCACGGCAGAAGTGTATGTGCTGAGCAAGGATGAAGGCGGTCGCCATACGCCGTTCTTTAACAACTATCGCCCGCAGTTCTACTTCCGTACAACGGATGTGACGGGTTCGATCGAGTTGCCGAAAGACAAGGAAATGGTGATGCCGGGTGATAACGTGTCGATCACGGTGAAGCTGATCGCGCCAATCGCCATGGAAGAAGGTCTGCGTTTCGCTATCCGTGAAGGCGGTCGTACCGTCGGCGCAGGTGTCGTCGCTAAAATCATCGAGTAAGCCAGCACTGCTTGGTAGTTGTGTATTTAAGGGGCTGGCGATATCGTCGGCCCCACAATAGTTTAGGGGCATAGCTCAACTGGCAGAGCGTCGGTCTCCAAAACCGAAGGTTGGGGGTTCGATTCCCTCTGCCCCTGCCAATTCTCGCGTCATGCGTGGCGCTCGTTAAGGTGTTATGGCGAATCCTTCCGTCGAAACTGTAAATACTTTTGGCGATAAGTTAATGCTTATCGCTGCAGTATTGTTGGTGCTGGCCGGGTTCGTGGGCTTTTTTTGGCTTGGTGGTCAAGAATGGTATGTCCGCGGCACAGCTCTGGCTGTAGGTGTTGTTGCGGGAGTAGCTGTTGGTCTTCTCTCTGCGCCCGGTAAAGATTTCATTGCTTTTGGCAAGGATTCGTACAAGGAAGTTCGGAAGGTCGTTTGGCCGACTCGTAAAGAGGCGATGCAAACTACTCTTGCGGTATTCGGGTTCGTTTTTGTCATGGCGGTGTTTCTCTGGATTGGCGATAAATCTATCGAGTGGGCGATTTTCTCAGTGATTCTGGGTTGGAAGTGACATGAGTGATACGCCGGCATCTCCAGGTGGAAAGCGTTGGTATGTTGTTCATGCCTATTCGGGCATGGAAAAAAGTGTGCAGCGCGCATTGCAAGAGCGCATAGATAGAGCTGGCATGCAGGATCAGTTCGGTCAGATTCTTGTTCCGACGGAAGAGGTCGTAGAAGTCAAGGGTGGCCATAAGTCCGTAACGGAACGCCGCTTTTTCCCAGGTTATGTACTGGTTGAGATGGAGATGACCGATGAAACTTGGCATCTCGTCAAAAATACAGCAAAGGTTACAGGGTTTGTCGGTGGTGCGCGCAATCGCCCAAGCCCGATTTCCCCGAGGGAAGTCGAAAAAATAATGTCGCAGATGCAAGAGGGCGTTGAAAAACCTCGCCCTAAGACGCTTTTCGAAGTTGGCGAGATGGTTCGTGTCAAAGACGGTCCTTTCACAGATTTCAATGGAAGCGTCGAGGAAGTGAATTACGAAAAATCACGTGTGCGAGTTTCCGTGACTATTTTTGGTAGAGCAACACCCGTTGAGTTGGAATTTGGGCAGGTTGAAAAAATCTAGCCTTAGTTTTGCGAAGCGCGCTATAAGCGCGTTTCGTTTTTCGCGTTTACGGTCCGCGTAATGATCGTTGAGGAGCGTCGTTACTTGGGAGTATCCCGAATGTAGGCGCGTTATTACTCACCGGACGCTATCGTCCTTAAGAGGTTGTCAACATGGCAAAGAAAATCATCGGCTTTATCAAACTGCAGATCCCTGCAGGTAAAGCCAACCCATCCCCGCCGGTTGGTCCGGCGCTTGGTCAGCGTGGTTTGAACATCATGGAGTTCTGCAAGGCGTTTAACGCGCAGACTCAAGGGATGGAACCGGGCTTGCCAATTCCTGTAGTCATTACAGCGTTCGCAGATAAAAGCTTCACATTTGTTCTGAAGACGCCGCCGGCTACAGTTCTCATCAAGAAAGCCGCCAAGATTGATAAGGGTTCGAGCAAGCCGCATACCGATAAGGTCGGCAAGATCACCCGTGCCCAGGCTGAAGAAATCGCAAAAACAAAGATGCCCGATCTTACTGCCGCTGATATGGATGCCGCAGTTCGGACTATCGCTGGCAGCGCCCGCTCGATGGGCATCACCGTGGAGGGCGTATAAATGGCCAAGCTTTCAAAACGTCTGCAAGCGCTAGCAGGCAAGATTGATCGTCAAAAATTGTACGCAGTTGATGACGCGTTGTCGCTCGTTAAAGAGTGCGCAAATGCGAAATTTAATGAATCCGTCGACGTATCAGTGCAACTCGGTATTGATGCGAAAAAATCGGATCAGGTTGTCCGCGGTTCAGTCGTGTTGCCTGCCGGTACAGGAAAGTCCGTCCGCGTGGCAGTTTTTGCTCAAGGCGAAAAGGCGGAGCAGGCGCGTGCCGCAGGCGCTGAAGTCGTCGGTATGGAAGATTTGGCTGAGCAGGTTAAGGCTGGCAAACTGGATTTTGACATCGTGATCGCCTCGCCGGACACAATGCGAATTGTCGGCACGCTTGGCCAAATCCTTGGCCCGCGCGGGTTGATGCCGAATCCAAAGGTTGGCACTGTAACGCCCGATGTGGCGACTGCCGTGAAGAATGCAAAGGCCGGTCAGGTTCAGTTCCGTGTCGACAAGGCCGGTATTATTCACGCGACGATCGGTCGTGCATCGTTCGAAGCAGCAGCCTTGCGCAGTAATTTGAATGCACTCATCGACGCACTGCAAAAAGCAAAACCAGCAACCAGCAAAGGTGTTTACCTGCGCAAAGTTGCGCTTTCGAGCACGATGGGTGTTGGTGTGCGTGTTGATCACACGACAATCGCTGCATAAAAATAAGTGCCTCGATGAAAATCGGGGCAAACGTAAGAGCTTTGGGCGGTCGCAGGGTGAAGTTTTCTTGCGGCCGGTTGTCAAAGACCGTTGGCGGGGCTTTATGTACTTATCATGGCGCTCCTTAATATAAAGCCAACGCAGATGGCGAACCCGAAAAGGTTTTGTAGTGTGATTCCGTTGTGCTCTTGCAGTCATGTTGGGGCGAAGCGGTTGAAATACTTCTGACTGGTCGGACGCCGTTGTTGAACGCGATACATGAGGCGGATGCTGAGTGTTATCGAATCTGGAGGTTAACCGTGCCACTGAACAAAGAAAGCAAGCAGGCCGTCGTCGCTGAGGTTTCCGCGCAAGTTGCGAAAGCTCAGACCGTCGTGCTGGCTGAGTATCGTGGGATTGCGGTTGGCGATCTGACCAAGCTGCGCGCGAAAGCGCGTGAGCAACAGGTGTACCTGCGCGTGCTAAAGAACACACTGGCCCGCCGTGCAGTAGAAGGTACACCGTTCGCTCCTTTGGCAGAGCAGATGACTGGCCCGTTGATCTATAGCATCTCCTCAGATGCTATTGCTGCAGCGAAGGTTATTAATGACTTCGGTAAAAGCAATGACAAGCTGATCATCAAGGCTGGTTCTTTCGAAGGCAATGTGATGGATAAAGCTGGCGTGCAAGCGCTTGCTAACATTCCGAGCCGCGAAGAGCTGCTTTCCAAACTGTTGTACGTTATGCAAGCTCCTGTTTCTGGCTTCGCGCGAGCTTTGGCCGCGCTGGCAGAGAAAAAACAGGGTGAGACTGCCGAAGTTGCTTAAGGCGTTGCATCTCGTATAGCTGTTAAGCGTAATTGATCGCTGGCTGTATCCGAATTCAATTTAGGAGTATTTCAAATGGCAATCGCAAAAGATGACATCCTCGAAGCAGTAAGCTCGATGTCGGTTCTGGAACTGAACGAGCTGGTCAAGGCGTTCGAGGAAAAATTTGGCGTGTCCGCAGCTGCAGTTGCAGTAGCTGGCCCGGCAGGCGGCGCTGGCGCTGCTGTCGCTGAAGAGCAAACCGAATTTAACGTTGTTCTGCTGGAAGCTGGCGCGAACAAGGTTTCGGTAATTAAAGCTGTTCGTGAACTGACTGGTCTCGGCCTGAAGGAAGCGAAGGATCTGGTTGACGGTGCACCGAAGCCAGTGAAAGAAGCTGTGCCCAAGGCTGCTGCTGAAGAAGCCAAGAAGAAACTGGAAGAAGCTGGCGCGAAGGCTGAAATCAAGTAAGTTTCGGCGCGCTATGCGAAGGCTGGCGGTTATTCACCGCCGGCCTTTTTGTGCTTTATGGGTAATTTATATTTACGAATCAATTTCGATATAAAAAGCTGAATAGAAGTTAAAGAGAATCACCGTTCGAGCGCTTCGGCCGGTCATTCTCTTTGTCTTCTGAAGCGACTGCAGAAGGCAAGTTTGGTCGGGTAGCGGACATGCGTTTGCTACTGTCAGCCAGCGGTTGGTAGCGGCCAACCACCAAGCTTTTAGGCTCGTTCAGGCCATCGGACGGCCAACGGGTCTCAGTCGGTGAACACTCGGGTGGTCTCATCCAGGTATCCTGCCTCGACAACAATGCCCGCCGTGATTCGGAGATCGTATGCAATATTCCTTCACCGAGAAGAAGCGCATCCGCAAGAGTTTTGCGAAGCGCCCCATCGTTCACCAAGTACCTTTCCTGCTGGCTACTCAGCTTGAATCATTCAGCACTTTTCTGCAAGCGGATACCTCCGCCACGCAGCGCAAACCAGAAGGGTTGCAAGCGGCGTTTTCGTCCGTTTTCCCGATTGTTTCGCATAATGGCTTTGCCCGGCTTGAGTTTGTCAGCTATATGCTGTCGCCGCCGGCATTCAACATCAAGGAATGTCAGCAGCGCGGTTTGACGTACTGCTCCGCATTGCGGGCGAAAGTACGTCTCGTGCTTCTCGACAAAGAGTCGCCAAGCAAGCCTGTCGTTAAAGAAGTGAAGGAGCAGGAAGTCTACATGGGCGAAATGCCGCTCATGACACCGACTGGCTCGTTCGTGATTAACGGCACAGAGCGGGTGATTGTTTCCCAGTTGCATCGCTCTCCTGGCGTGTTTTTTGAACACGACAAGGGTAAAACCCATAGCTCGGGCAAGCTGTTGTTTTCTGCGCGGATTATTCCGTACCGCGGCTCCTGGCTCGACTTCGAATTTGATCCGAAGGACGTGCTGTATTTTCGCGTGGACCGTCGCCGCAAGATGCCGGTCACGATTTTGCTCAAGGCGATTGGTCTGACGCCTGAGCAGATTCTCGCTAACTTCTTCGTATTCGACAATTTCGCGCTGATGCCTGAAGGCGCGCAGATGGAATTTGTCGCGGAGCGGCTGCGAGGCGAAGTCGCGCGTTTCGATATTACGGATCGGGAAGGCAATGTGATTGTCCAGAAGGACAAGCGTATCAATGCCAAGCACATTCGTGATCTGGAAAACGCAAAAACAAAATTTATTTCGGTTCCCGAAGATTATTTGCTAGGCCGAGTGCTGGCAAAGAACGTGATTGATGCTGACACCGGTGAAGTTATCGCTAACGCGAATGACGAAGTGACCGAAACAGTACTCGAGAAGCTTCGTGAGGCCAGCATCAAAGACATTCAGACGCTGTACACGAATGATCTCGACCAGGGCCCGTATATTTCATCGACGCTGCGTATTGATGAAACGACCGACCGGATGGCTGCCCGTATTGCGATTTATCGCATGATGCGCCCTGGCGAGCCGCCGACAGAAGAAGCGGTCGAAGCACTGTTTAATCGCCTGTTCTATAGCGAGGATGCATACGATCTGTCCAAGGTGGGTCGTATGAAGTTCAATCGTCGCGTGGGCCGCGATGAGATCACTGGTCCGATGACCATGCAAGACGACGATATCCTGGCAACGATCAAGATTCTCGTTGAGCTGCGTAACGGTAAGGGCGAGGTTGACGACATTGATCACCTTGGCAATCGCCGGGTGCGCTGTGTCGGTGAGTTGGCGGAAAACCAGTTTCGCGCCGGTCTTGTCCGCGTCGAGCGGGCCGTGAAAGAGCGACTTGGTCAGGCGGAAAGTGAAAATCTGATGCCGCACGATCTGATTAATTCCAAGCCGATTTCTTCGGCGATTCGGGAGTTTTTCGGTTCGTCGCAGCTGTCGCAATTTATGGACCAGACTAATCCGCTCTCCGAAATCACTCACAAGCGTCGCGTATCGGCACTTGGCCCGGGTGGTTTGACGCGCGAGCGCGCGGGTTTTGAAGTCCGCGACGTGCATCCAACGCACTATGGCCGGGTTTGCCCGATTGAAACGCCAGAAGGTCCGAACATCGGGCTGATCAACTCGTTGGCGCTGTACGCGCATCTCAATGAGTATGGCTTTCTTGAAACGCCGTATCGGAAGGTAACGGACGGCAAAGTGACGGATCAGATCGACTATCTGTCAGCGATCGAGGAAGGCCGTTACGTTATTGCGCAGGCGAATGCCGCGGTAGCGGAAAACGGCACCCTGACCGATGAGCTGGTTTCGTCACGTGAAGCTGGTGAAACGTTGATGGTCACGCCGGATCGCATCCAGTACATGGATGTGGCACCGTCGCAGATCGTTTCCGTTGCAGCTTCGCTGATTCCGTTTCTTGAGCATGACGATGCGAATCGGGCCTTGATGGGGTCGAACATGCAACGGCAGGCAGTGCCTTGCCTGCGTCCCGAAAAAGCGGTCGTCGGCACGGGTATTGAGCGCACGGTGGCGGTTGACTCGGGAACGACAGTTCAAGCGTTCCGCGGTGGCGTGGTCGATTATGTCGATGCTGGCCGGATGGTGATTCGTGTCAACGACGACGAAGCGGTTGCAGGCGATGTCGGTGTCGATATTTACAACCTGATCAAGTACACCCGTTCGAACCAGAACACGAATATCAACCAGCGTCCGATCGTCAAGGTGGGCGATATCGTATCGCGCGGCGATGTGCTGGCGGATGGTGCATCGACGGATCTGGGTGAGCTGGCACTTGGCCAGAACATGCTGGTCGCGTTCATGCCGTGGAACGGCTACAACTTCGAAGATTCGATCCTCATTTCTGAGAAGGTGGTCGCGGACGACCGGTATACGTCGATCCACATCGAAGAGTTGAATGTTGTCGCACGCGATACGAAGCTGGGACCCGAAGAAATCACACGCGACATCTCCAACCTGGCTGAAGTGCAGCTGGGTCGTCTGGATGAGTCGGGCATCGTTTATATCGGTGCGGAAGTCGAAGCAGGTGACGTGCTGGTTGGCAAGGTGACGCCGAAGGGCGAGACCCAACTGACGCCAGAAGAAAAACTGCTGCGTGCGATTTTCGGTGAGAAGGCTTCGGACGTGAAGGATACGTCGTTGCGCGTACCCTCCGGCATGAGCGGCACGGTGATTGACGTTCAGGTGTTCACGCGCGAAGGTATTCAGCGTGACAAACGGGCGCAGCAGATTATCGATGACGAACTGAAGCGTTACCGCCTCGACCTGAATGACCAGTTGCGTATTGTGGAAGGCGATGCGTTTCAGCGTCTTGCACGCATGCTGGTTGGCAAGGTGGCAAACGGTGGCCCGAAGAAGTTGGCAAAGGGCACGAAGATCGAGCAGGCCTACCTCGAAGATCTCGATCACTACCACTGGTTCGATATCCGTCTGGCGGACGAAGATGCAGCCGCACAGCTTGAGGCGATCAAGGATTCGATCGAGCAAAAGCGTCACCAGTTCGATCTCGCATTTGAAGAAAAGCGCAAGAAGCTGACGCAAGGCGACGAGTTGCCGCCGGGCGTGCTGAAGATGGTCAAGGTTTATCTGGCTGTGAAGCGTCGTCTGCAGCCGGGTGACAAGATGGCTGGCCGTCACGGTAACAAGGGTGTGGTGTCGAAGATCGTCCCGATTGAAGACATGCCGTACATGGCCGATGGCCGTCCGGCTGACGTTGTGTTGAATCCGCTGGGCGTGCCATCACGGATGAACGTCGGGCAGGTTCTCGAAGTGCATCTTGGCTGGGCCGCGAAAGGTCTGGGCTGGCGTATTGGTGAAATGCTTCAGCGCCAGGTCAAGATTGCGGAACTGCGTGAATTCCTTGGCAAGATCTACAACGAGTCGGGTCGTGCAGAAGAGTTGGATAGCTTCTCAGACGATGAAATCATCGAGCTGGCGAAGAACCTGCGCGAAGGTGTGCCATTTGCCACACCGGTGTTTGACGGTGCAACTGAAGAAGAAATGTCACGCGCACTTGATCTTGCTTTCCCGGATGAGATTGCCGAGCAACTTGGCATGACGCCGTCAAAAAACCAGGTGCGTCTGTATGACGGCCGCACAGGTGAGATATTTGAGCGTCCAGTGACGGTCGGCTACATGCATTACCTGAAACTGCATCACCTGGTTGACGACAAGATGCACGCGCGTTCGACAGGTCCGTACTCGCTTGTGACGCAGCAGCCGCTTGGCGGCAAGGCGCAGTTCGGTGGGCAGCGTTTTGGTGAGATGGAAGTGTGGGCGCTTGAAGCATATGGCGCCTCTTACGTGCTCCAGGAAATGCTGACGGTGAAGTCGGATGACGTGACAGGCCGGACCAAGGTCTATGAAAACCTGGTGAAGGGTGATCATGTGATCGATGCTGGCATGCCTGAGTCGTTTAACGTGCTGGTGAAGGAAATCCGGTCGCTCGGTATTGATATCGACCTGGACCGGAACTAATCGGACTACTGGAGAGAAGCGATGAAAGCTTTGCTCGATCTATTCAAGCAAGTCCAACAACCCGAAGTTTTTGATGCGATCAAGATCGGTCTGGCGTCCCCGGACAAGATTCGTTCGTGGTCTTTCGGTGAGGTCAAAAAGCCTGAGACCATCAATTACCGGACATTCAAGCCGGAGCGTGATGGTCTGTTCTGCGCGAAGATTTTCGGGCCGATCAAAGACTACGAGTGCCTGTGCGGCAAGTACAAGCGCTTGAAGCACCGTGGTGTGATTTGCGAGAAGTGCGGCGTCGAAGTGACGCTCGCCAAGGTGCGGCGTGAGCGGATGGGCCACATTGAACTGGCCTCGCCGGTTGCGCACATCTGGTTCCTGAAATCGCTGCCGTCGCGTTTGGGCATGGTGCTCGACATGACGTTGCGCGACATCGAACGCGTGTTGTATTTCGAAGCTTATGTGGTGATCGAACCGGGTATGACGCCGCTGAAAGCGCGGCAAATCATGACCGAAGAGGATTACTACAACAAGGTTGAGGAATACGGCGACGAGTTTCGTGCCGAGATGGGTGCGGAAGGCGTGCGCGAGTTGCTACGCGCGATCAATATTGACGAGCAGGTCGATATGTTGCGTACGGAGCTCAAGAACACGGGTTCTGAAGCCAAGATCAAGAAGTACGCCAAACGTCTGAAAGTGCTTGAGGCATTCCAGCGTTCGGGTATCAAACCCGACTGGATGGTGCTTGAGGTGTTGCCGGTGCTGCCGCCTGAATTGCGGCCGCTGGTGCCGCTTGATGGTGGCCGTTTTGCGACTTCCGATCTGAACGATCTGTATCGCCGCGTGATCAACCGTAACAACCGGTTGAAGCGTTTGCTTGAACTGAAGGCGCCTGAAATTATCGTTCGCAATGAAAAGCGGATGCTGCAGGAAGCCGTCGATTCGCTGCTCGACAATGGTCGTCGCGGCAAGGCGATGACGGGTGCCAACAAGCGTCCGTTGAAATCGCTGGCCGACATGATTAAGGGCAAGGGCGGCCGGTTCCGGCAGAACTTGCTGGGCAAGCGTGTTGACTATTCGGGCCGCTCGGTGATCGTGGTGGGCCCGACGCTGAAGCTTCACCAGTGTGGTTTGCCGAAGCTGATGGCGTTGGAGCTGTTCAAGCCGTTTATTTTTCACAAGCTTGAAGTGATGGGCGTTGCGACGACCATCAAGGCCGCGAAAAAGGAAGTTGAGAACCAGACCGCCGTGGTGTGGGACATCCTCGAAGAGGTGATCCGCGAACATCCGGTCATGCTGAACCGCGCGCCGACGCTGCACCGTCTTGGTATTCAGGCTTTCGAGCCGGTGCTGATTGAAGGCAAGGCGATCCAGCTGCATCCGCTGGTTTGCGCAGCCTTCAACGCCGACTTCGACGGTGACCAGATGGCGGTTCACGTTCCGTTGTCGCTCGAAGCGCAAATGGAAGCGCGCACGCTGATGCTGGCGTCGAACAACATCCTGTTTCCGGCGAACGGCGATCCGTCGATCGTGCCGTCACAGGATATCGTGCTGGGCCTGTATTACGCGACGCGTGAAGCTGTCAATGCCAAGGGCGAAGGCTTGTCCTTCACGGGCGTCTCGGAAGCGTTGCGCGCGTATGAGAACAAGGAAGTCGAGCTGGCATCGCGCGTGAACGTGCGGATCACCGAAATGGTCCATAACGAAGACAAGTCGCCGGGCGCTCCCGCGTTTGTGCCAAAGATCTCGCTTTACGCAACGACCGTTGGCCGCGCGATCCTGTCGGAAATCCTGCCGCCGGGGCTGCCGTTCTCGGTGCTGAACAAGCCGTTGAAAAAGAAAGAGATTTCACGCCTGATCAATACCGCTTTCCGCAAGTGCGGCTTGCGTGAGACGGTGATCTTCGCGGATCAGCTGATGCAAGCGGGCTTCCGTCTGGCGACGCGTGCGGGTATTTCGATTTGCGTGGACGACATGCTCGTGCCGCCACAAAAAGAGACGATCGTCGGTGATGCAGCGAAGAAGGTGAAGGAATACGACCGTCAGTACATGTCAGGTCTTGTTACTTCGCAAGAGCGCTACAACAACGTGGTCGATATCTGGTCAGCAACATCGGAAGCAGTGGGCAAGGCGATGATGGAGCAGTTGTCGACCGAGCCTGTTGTTGATCGCAATGGCAAGGAGACGCGTCAGGAATCGTTTAACTCGATTTACATGATGGCTGACTCCGGTGCTCGTGGTTCTGCTGTGCAGATTCGCCAGCTGGCGGGGATGCGTGGCCTGATGGCGAAGCCGGACGGCTCGATTATCGAGACGCCGATTACGGCGAATTTCCGTGAAGGTCTGAACGTGTTGCAGTACTTCATCTCGACCCACGGTGCACGGAAGGGTCTGGCTGATACGGCACTGAAAACCGCGAACTCGGGTTACCTGACTCGCCGTCTGGTTGACGTGACCCAGGATCTGGTTGTGGTCGAGGACGACTGCGGCACATCGAATGGCGTGGCAATGAAGGCGCTGGTCGAGGGTGGCGAGGTTGTGGAAGCGCTGCGTGACCGGATTCTCGGCCGGGTGGCGGTGGCTGACGTCGTCAATCCAGAGTCGCAAGAGACCTTGTACGAAGCGGGCACGCTGCTTGACGAAGATGCGGTCGAAGAGATCGAGCGTCTGGGCATCGATGAAGTGCGCGTGCGCACGCCGCTTACGTGCGAGACGCGTTATGGCTTGTGCGCGGCCTGCTATGGCCGGGATCTCGGGCGCGGTTCGTCGGTCAATGTGGGCGAGGCTGTTGGCGTGATCGCAGCGCAATCGATTGGTGAACCCGGTACGCAGTTGACGATGCGGACGTTCCACATCGGCGGCGCGGCATCGCGTGCGGCAGTGGCTTCGTCGGTTGAAGCGAAGTCCAACGGTACGGTTCGCTTTACCGCGACGATGCGCTATGTGACGAATGCGAAGGGCGAACAGATCGTCATCTCGCGTTCAGGCGAAGCGATGATCACGGACGATCACGGCCGTGAGCGTGAGCGTCACAAGGTGCCGTATGGCGCGACCCTGTTGCAACTCGACGGCGCGCTCATCAAGGCGGGTACGCAACTGGCGACATGGGACCCGATGACGCGTCCGATCATCACCGAGTATGGTGGCACGGTGAAGTTCGAAAACGTCGAAGAAGGTGTGACGGTTGCCAAGCAGATCGACGATGTGACGGGTCTTTCGACGCTGGTTGTGATCGACGTCAAACGCCGTGGTTCGCAGGCATCGAAGAGTGTGCGTCCGCAGGTCAAGTTGCTGGATGCCAGCGGTGAGGAAGTCAAGATTCCGGGTACCGAGCATTCGGTGCAGATCGGCTTCCAGGTTGGTGCGCTGATTACGGTGAAAGACGGTCAGCAGGTTCAGGTAGGTGAAGTGCTGGCGCGTATTCCAACCGAGTCGCAGAAGACGCGTGACATTACCGGTGGTCTGCCACGGGTGGCTGAATTGTTCGAGGCGCGTTCGCCGAAGGACGCTGGCATTCTCGCGGAAGTAACCGGAACGACGTCGTTTGGTAAGGACACGAAGGGCAAGCAGCGCCTTGTGATCACGGACCTCGAAGGTAACCAGCACGAGTTCCTGATTGCGAAGGAAAAGCAGGTTCTGGTGCATGACGCCCAAGTGGTCAACAAGGGTGAAATGATCGTGGACGGGCCGGCTGATCCGCACGACATTCTGCGTTTGCAGGGTGTTGAAGCGCTGTCACGCTATATCGTGGACGAAGTGCAGGACGTGTATCGTTTGCAGGGTGTGAAGATCAACGACAAGCATATTGAAGTGATCGTGCGTCAGATGCTGCGTCGGGTTCAGATCACGGATAACGGTGATACGCGCTTCATTCCGGGCGAACAGGTCGAGCGTTCGGATATGCTCGATGAGAACGACCGGATGATCGCCGACGACAAACGCCCAGCAACCTACGAAAACGTGTTGCTCGGTATTACGAAGGCGTCGTTGTCGACTGATTCGTTTATCTCTGCGGCATCGTTCCAGGAAACGACTCGCGTGCTGACCGAAGCAGCGATCATGGGCAAGCGTGATGATCTGCGCGGGCTGAAGGAAAACGTGATCGTTGGACGTCTGATTCCGGCGGGTACAGGTCTTGCGTTCCATAAGGCTCGCAAGAGCCGGGAGCTGTCAGACCGTGAACGTTTTGACCAGATCGCGGCTGAAGAGTCGTTCGAGTTTGGTACACCGGAAGTTCCGGCCGCTGAACAGCAGCACTCTGGCGAGTAAGTTCATGCGGCGTGAGCCGCTGGATTGAGCGCCAGTCAAACCGCCCAGTTTTCGACTGGGCGGTTTTTTTTATGGCTTTTCGACAAAGCATTGCCTTGAATGCTGGTATGGGTGGATAGGCCATGTCGCCAGCAAAGCTTTGAAACCGTGAGCAACATGCGAACGTGTTGATAAAATTTGCACAACTGGCATTTCCTGTCCCTCCTTCTACTTTATTTCGCTTTTATGTCCCGTTCGCTAGAAATTCTTAAAGAGGTTTTCGGCTACCCCGCATTTAGGGGGCGGCAGGGCGAAATTGTCGAGCACGTGAGCGCTGGCGGTGATTGCCTTGTGCTCATGCCGACGGGGGGAGGAAAGTCACTGTGTTATCAGATTCCCGCGCTCGTGCGCCGGGAGGCTGGACTGGGGGCTGGAATCGTGGTGTCACCCCTGATTGCGCTGATGCAAGATCAGGTTGCTGCATTGACCGAGTTTGGCGTGCGCGCTGCTTACTTGAATTCCACGCTGAGCGGCGCTGAGGCTGCAGCCACCGAACGGGCGTTGCGCGAGGGCGAGCTTGATCTGTTGTACGTGGCGCCAGAACGGTTGATGACAACGCGTTTTCTGGATTTGCTGGAGCGTGCTCGCATTAGTCTGTTTGCGATTGACGAAGCGCATTGCGTGTCGCAATGGGGCCATGATTTTCGTCCCGAATATATTCAGCTGTCGGTGCTACACGAGCGTTTTCCCTCTGTTCCTCGCATTGCCCTGACAGCGACCGCGGATGCGATTACACGCGAGGAGATCGTTCAGCGTCTTGCGCTGGATGAGGCCCATGTTTTTGTTTCGAGCTTCGACCGGCCAAATATTCGCTACCGCATCGTCGAAAAAGATAATGCTCGTGCGCAGTTGCTCGATTTTATTCGCGCCGAACATTCAAGAACCAATGGCATGACCGACGCTGGCGTAGTTTATTGCCTCTCGCGGCGCAAGGTCGAAGAGACTGCGGAATGGCTGAAAGCACAGGGCGTACGGGCATTGCCCTATCACGCAGGCATGGAGTTCGGCGTGCGCCAGAAACATCAGGAGATGTTCCAGCGCGAAGAGGGTATTGTCATGTGCGCAACAATTGCATTTGGTATGGGTATCGATAAACCCGACGTGCGATTTGTCGCTCACCTGGATTTACCCAAGAGCGTGGAAGGCTATTACCAGGAAACGGGGCGGGCTGGGCGCGATGGAGCCTCGGCCAATGCATGGATGGCATACGGACTGGGTGACGTCGTTCAGCAGCGCAGGATGATTGATGATTCTGATGCTGACGACACACATAAAAGAGTTCAGACAGCAAAGCTTGATGCATTACTGGGTTTGTGCGAAACCGCTTCGTGCCGTCGGGTGCGGCTGCTTGCCTATTTTGGCGAATTAAGTCAGCCATGCGGAAATTGCGATACGTGCCTTGAACCGCCTGCATCCTGGGATGCAACAAGAGAAGCGCAGATGGCGTTGTCTTGTGTATTTCGTGCTCAGCGAGCGAGTGGATTCCATTTTGGTGCGGGCCATCTGATAGATATTTTGCGTGGCCATCGCACCGAGAAAATTCTTCAGCGTGGCCATGAGCGCTTAACAACGTTCGGGATTGGTTCGGGGCTTTCCGAGCCAGAATGGCGAGCCGTATTTCGTCAGTTGGTTGCGTTCGGTTATCTCACGGTGGATCACGAAGGGTATGGGGCGCTGGTACTGACGGAAAACAGCAAGCCGGTATTAAAAGGCCAGCAAAACGTCACATTGCGGCGTTATGTCAAGCCGGTTCGCAGCCGTCAGACCTCGACTCGAACGAGTGAGCGTGCCGATCCAACCATTGGCATGGGGCCACGAGAGCGTGCCCGCTGGGACCGCCTCCGTGCCTGGCGCACCGAAACCGCGAAGAGCGATGGGGTGCCGGCTTATGTCATCTTTCACGATGCCACGCTGGCTGAAATTGCCCGTAGTAGCCCAAATTCAATTACGGAGCTGCGTGATATTCCCGGGATGGGCGCCCGCAAGCTGGATCGCTTTGGAGATGCCCTGCTGGAGGTTGTTGCTGCAGATTAGTCCAGTTTCGCGGCCTGGCTTGTACCGTGCGCCGAAAGGGGTTGCAACTTGTTGACTTCTTTCAGGTTTTCAGAATATGATGCTAGGTTCCCGTATTTGGTGCTTTTGCGCGTTTGGCTTACTCGTTAAGGTAAGGTCCGCACAGCAAGTGGCTATCAACCCGAAGCGGGATCTCCGGCGTCTTCTGGCTTTCGCTTTGCCCGAAATGCCCAGGTAAAGTAGCCGGTTTTGTTAAATTTCAGGAATAAACAATGCCAACCATTAATCAACTGGTTCGCCACGGTCGCGCTTCCGAAACTGTGAAGAGCAAGAGCCCGGCCTTGCAGAACTGCCCCCAGCGTCGCGGCGTGTGCACACGTGTGTACACGACGACGCCGAAAAAGCCGAACTCGGCGCTTCGTAAGGTTGCCAAGGTGCGCCTGACGAATGGTTTTGAAGTCATTTCGTATATCGGTGGTGAAGGCCACAACCTGCAGGAGCACTCGGTCGTGCTGATTCGTGGCGGCCGTGTGAAAGACTTGCCGGGTGTGCGTTACCACATGGTTCGCGGCTCGCTGGATACCCAGGGCGTCAAGGATCGCAAGCAGGCTCGCTCGAAGTACGGTGCGAAGCGTGCCAAGGCTGGCAAATAAGCCAGTCCGAAATCAGGTAATTTCAGGTCGCCCGTGCCATGGGGCATAGGGTATAAGGCGGCAGTTCTGGGGTAGCCCGTGCTGTCGAGTAAGTGGTCACCCGACCGGGCTGACTGGCCGCTTAGGCTGGATCGGGTTAGTTGGTGGCCGCGGAGCCGGTATCGGCTCCAACTGAAAAATTAAAGGAAGAAGCATGCCACGTCGTCGTGAAGTTCCCAAGCGGGAAGTATTGCCGGATCCCAAGTTCGGCAATGTAGATGTAGCCAAGTTTATGAATGTGTTGATGCTGTCTGGCAAGAAATCAGTTGCCGAGCGCATTGTGTATGGTGCTTTTGAACAAATTCAGACCAAGGGTGGCAAGGACCCGCTGGAGGTGTTCACGGTTGCGCTCAATAACGTCAAGCCGGTGGTCGAAGTGAAGAGCCGTCGTGTTGGTGGGGCGAATTACCAGGTTCCAGTCGAAGTGCGTCCGTCGCGTCGTATGGCATTGGCGATGCGTTGGTTGCGCGAGGCTGCGAAGAAGCGCAGCGAAAAATCAATGGCTCTGCGTCTGGCTGGGGAGCTGAGCGAAGCAGCTGAAGGCCGTGGCGGTGCGATGAAGAAGCGCGACGAAGTGCACCGGATGGCGGAAGCCAACAAGGCGTTCTCGCACTTCCGTTTCTAGGCATCCCGAACCCGGGCTGACGGAGCGAAATTCCGGGCGGGAGCGCTTACAAAGTGCCTCGCCCGTTTGTTTAAGGCGCAATGGTCTACTCCATCGCGCCATTCCCATAGAGGACTAAAGTGGCTCGCAAGACACCTATCGAGCGCTACCGCAACATCGGTATTAGCGCTCACATCGACGCTGGCAAAACGACGACGACCGAGCGCATTCTGTTTTACACCGGCGTGAACCATAAGATTGGTGAAGTGCACGACGGCGCTGCAACGATGGACTGGATGGAGCAGGAGCAGGAGCGTGGCATTACGATCACGTCGGCTGCTACCACGGCCTTTTGGAAAGGCATGGCTGGCGATCGCCCTGAGTACCGGATCAACATCATCGACACCCCGGGTCACGTTGACTTCACCATCGAAGTTGAGCGCTCGATGCGCGTACTTGATGGCGCCTGCATGGTGTACTGCGCTGTGGGTGGCGTTCAGCCGCAGTCGGAAACCGTTTGGCGTCAGGCGAACAAGTACAAGGTTCCCCGCCTCGCGTTCATCAACAAGATGGATCGTACGGGCGCGAACTTTTTCAAGGTTTATGAGCAGCTCAAGTTGCGCCTGAAGGCCAATCCGGTTCCTGTTGTGGTGCCTATCGGCGCCGAAGAATCGTTCCAGGGTGTGGTCGATCTGATCAAGATGAAGGCGATCATTTGGGACGATGCCTCGCAGGGGACAAAGTTCTCGTACGAGGACATTCCGGCGGAGCTGGCAGATACATGTGCTGAGTGGCGCGAAAAGATGATTGAGGCTGCCGCGGAATCAAACGAAGCCTTCATGAACAAGTATCTTGAGTCCGGTGAGCTGAGCGAAGAAGAAATCATCAAGGGTCTGCGGGATCGCACGATCGCTTGTGAAATTCAGCCGATGCTTTGTGGGACGGCGTTTAAGAACAAGGGCGTGCAGCGGATGCTGGACGCTGTGCTTGATTTCTTGCCGTCGCCGGTTGATATCCCGCCGGTTACCGGTGAGTTGGAAAACGGCGAGCGGGCTGAACGTCGTGCGGCTGATGATGAGAAATTCTCGGCACTGGCCTTCAAGATCATGACGGACCCATTCGTCGGTCAGTTGATCTTCTTCCGTGTTTACTCTGGAACGACCAAATCCGGCGATACGTTGCTCAACGCGACCAAAGACAAAAAAGAGCGTCTTGGCCGTATTTTGTTGATGCATGCAAATCAACGCGAAGAAATCAAGGAAGTGCATGCGGGCGATATCGCCGCTGCTGTGGGTCTGAAAGAAGCGACGACGGGCGACACGCTCTGCGATCCAGCTTTTCCGATTGTGCTTGAGCGCATGATTTTCCCTGAGCCGGTGATTTCGCAAGCTGTTGAGCCGAAAACCAAGGCTGACCAGGAAAAAATGGGTTTGGCGCTGAATCGTCTGGCTCAGGAAGACCCTTCGTTCCGCGTTCAAACCGATGAAGAATCGGGTCAAACTATTATTTCAGGAATGGGTGAGCTTCACCTTGAAATTCTGGTTGACCGGATGAAGCGCGAATTCGGTGTTGAGGCAACGGTTGGCAAGCCGCAGGTGGCATACCGCGAAACCATTCGCTCGGTTTGTGAGGAAGTTGAAGGCAAGTTCGTCAAGCAATCGGGCGGTCGTGGGCAATATGGCCACGTCGTGCTGAAGCTTGAGCCGCAAGAGCCGGGCAAGGGCTACGAGTTCGTTGACGCGATCAAGGGCGGTGTGGTGCCGCGCGAATATATCCCGGCAGTGGACAAGGGCATTACGGAAACATTGAAGGCGGGTGTGCTGGCTGGTTTCCCGGTCGTTGACATCAAGGTCACGCTGTTTTTTGGTTCGTACCACGATGTGGATTCGAACGAAAACGCGTTCAAGATGGCTGGCTCGATGGGTTTCAAGGAAGGCATGCGCCGCGCTAACCCGGTGCTGCTTGAGCCGATGATGGCCGTGGAAGTGGAAACACCAGAAGACTTCATGGGCAATGTGATGGGCGATTTGTCTGGCCGTCGCGGTATTGTCCAGGGCATGGATGACATGGTTGGCGGCGGCAAGATCGTCCGCGCAGAAGTGCCATTGGCAGAAATGTTTGGCTACTCGACGTCGCTGCGCTCTCTGACCCAGGGGCGTGCAACGTACACGATGGAGTTCAAGCATTACTCAGAAGCTCCGCGGAACGTTGCCGAGGCGGTTATCAACGCAAAGTCGAAGTAATTATTCACTGATCAATTTTTTTGAAAGAAGAGAAAAATGGCTAAAGGTAAATTCGAACGGACCAAGCCGCACGTGAACGTCGGCACGATCGGTCACGTTGACCACGGCAAGACGACGCTGACGGCGGCCATCACGACAGTGCTGACCGCGAAATTTGGCGGCGAAGCAAAAGCGTATGACCAGATCGATGCGGCGCCGGAAGAAAAGGCGCGTGGCATTACGATCAACACGGCGCACGTTGAATACGAAACGGCCAACCGTCACTACGCGCACGTTGACTGCCCGGGGCACGCTGACTATGTGAAGAACATGATCACGGGTGCGGCGCAGATGGATGGCGCGATCCTGGTGTGTTCGGCAGCAGACGGCCCCATGCCGCAAACGCGTGAGCACATCCTGCTGGCGCGCCAGGTTGGTGTGCCGTACATCATCGTGTTCCTGAACAAGTGCGACATGGTGGACGACGCCGAGCTGCTGGAACTGGTCGAGATGGAAGTGCGCGAGCTCCTGTCCAAGTACGACTTTCCGGGCGACGATACGCCAATCGTCAAGGGTTCGGCCAAGCTGGCGCTGGAAGGCGACAAGGGCGAGCTGGGTGAGGTGGCGATCCTGAGCCTGGCTGATGCACTGGATACCTATATTCCGACACCAGAGCGCGCAGTTGATGGGGCGTTCCTGATGCCAGTGGAAGACGTGTTCTCGATCTCGGGTCGCGGCACAGTGGTAACGGGGCGTATCGAGCGCGGTGTGGTGAAGGTTGGCGAAGAAATCGAAATTATCGGTATCAAGCCGACGGTCAAGACGACGTGCACGGGTGTGGAAATGTTCCGCAAGCTGCTTGACCAGGGTCAGGCGGGCGACAACGTGGGTATCCTGCTGCGTGGCACGAAGCGTGAAGACGTGGAGCGTGGCCAGGTTCTGGCCAAGCCGGGTTCGATCACGCCGCATACGCACTTCACGGCAGAAGTGTATGTGCTGAGCAAGGATGAAGGCGGTCGCCATACGCCGTTCTTTAACAACTATCGCCCGCAGTTCTACTTCCGTACAACGGATGTGACGGGTTCGATCGAGTTGCCGAAAGACAAGGAAATGGTGATGCCGGGTGATAACGTGTCGATCACGGTGAAGCTGATCGCGCCAATCGCCATGGAAGAAGGTCTGCGTTTCGCTATCCGTGAAGGCGGTCGTACCGTCGGCGCAGGTGTCGTCGCTAAAATCATCGAGTAAAACGTAATCGCAGTAGATGTATGTCAGGGAATGGGTCAATGCGGTGTTGTATTGGCTCATTCTCTCGTTCTTTTGTGTACGGTGGCGCTAAGCCGCCTCGCTCTTTTTAAGGAATGTCCATGCAGCAGCAACAGCAAAAAATTCGCATTCGCCTAAAAGCGTTTGACTACAAATTGATCGATCAATCGGCTGCTGAGATTGTCGAGACGGCTAAACGGACTGGCGCGATTATTCGTGGCCCGGTACCACTTCCTACCCGTATTCAACGTTTCGATATTTTGCGCTCGCCGCACGTGAATAAAACTTCACGCGACCAGCTCGAAATTCGTACGCATTTGCGCCTGATTGACATCGTCGATCCGACGGACAAAACCGTTGATGCCTTGATGAAGCTGGATCTTCCCGCTGGCGTTGATGTCGAAATCAAGCTGCAGTAACCCTTGTCTGGCAGTGCATTCATGGATGTCATTGCTAAGTTATTGATTGCTTGCGAAAAACGAAAGGCCTGGCTATAATGCAAGGCTTTTCGCGCATTTGCGCAAAAAAGCCGATGCTTGCCAAGTGGTGGCTTCGGCATTTTGTAAATTAGCCCCGACCAATCGCAGTTGGGAATGGAGAAAACGATGAGCCTTGGACTTGTAGGTCGCAAGGTTGGCATGACCCGTATTTTTACGGCTGAAGGGGACTCAATCCCCGTTACCGTACTAGACGTGTCCGACAACCGCGTGACGCAAATCAAGACTGTTGAAACCGACGGCTACATAGCCGTTCAGGTTGCATTTGGTAAGCGCCGCCGCTCGCGCGTGCGTAAGCCATTGGCAGGTCATCTCGCCAAAGCTGGTGTTGAAGCCGGTGAAATCCTCAAGGAATTCCAGATCGATGCAGCCAAGGCCGCTGAGCTGTCGAATGGCGCTGTCATCGATATCGATCTTTTCGAAGTAGGCCAGAAGATTGACGTGCAAGGCACGTCTATTGGTAAGGGCTACGCTGGTACGATCAAGCGTTATAACTTCGCGTCTGGTCGTGCATCGCACGGTAATTCGCGTTCGCACAACGTGCCGGGCTCGATCGGTATGGCGCAAGATCCAGGCCGCGTGTTTCCTGGTAAGCGCATGACTGGTCACATGGGTGACGTAACGGTGACAGTTCAAAATCTGGTAATCGCCCGTATTGATGCTGATCGCAAACTCTTGTTTATCAAGGGTGCTATTCCTGGTGCCAAGGGCGGCAAGGTTTTTGTGACGCCGGCTGTGAAGACGCGTGCTGTAAAAGGAGCGAAATAATGGAACTTAAGCTCCTTAATGCGAATGGTCAGGAAGGCTCGGCGGTGAGTGCCTCGGACGTCGTGTTTGGTCGTGACTACAATGAAGCCCTGATTCATCAGGTTGTGGTTGCTTATCAAGCCAATGCCCGTAGCGGTAATCGTGCACAAAAAGATCGTGAGCAGGTCAAGCACACGACCAAAAAGCCGTGGCGGCAAAAAGGTACGGGCCGCGCCCGTGCTGGTATGTCGTCAAGCCCATTGTGGCGTGGCGGTGGTCGGATTTTCCCGAATTCGCCAGAAGAAAATTTCTCGCACAAGGTTAACAAGAAGATGCATCGCGCAGGTCTCTGCTCGATCTTTTCCCAGTTGGCCCGCGAAGGTCGTATTTCGATCGTGGACGAATTGACGCTCGAAGCGCCTAAAACGAAATTGTTGGCTGAAAAATTTAAGGCAATGGGTCTCGAATCCGTGTTGGTTATTACCGATACGGTTGATGAAAACCTGTACCTCGCGTCGCGCAATCTCGCCCACGTGGCAGTTGTCGAGCCGCGCTATGCCGACCCGCTCTCGCTGATCTATTTCAAGAAGATCTTGATCACGAAGGCTGCTGTCGCCCAGATCGAGGAGTTGCTGTCATGAGCGAGATTCGCAAGAACGATCATCGTTTGATGCAAGTGCTGCTCGCGCCAGTGATCTCCGAAAAGGCGACACTCGTAGCAGACAAAAATGAGCAGGTTGTATTCGAAGTTGCCCCGGATGCTACCAAGCATGAAGTAAAAGCAGCGGTTGAGCTTTTGTTCAAGGTGGAAGTTGATTCGGTCAACGTCCTGGTTGCTAAGGGTAAGGCCAAGCGTTTTGGTCGCTTCATGGGTAAGCGTAAAGACGTTAAAAAGGCTTATGTGTGTCTTAAGCCTGGTCAGGAAATCAACTTTGAAGCGGAGGCCAAGTAATCATGGCAATCGTTAAAGTTAAACCGACATCGCCGGGTCGCCGTGCGATGGTCAAGGTGGTGAACAAGGAGCTGCATAAAGGCAAGCCTTTTGCTGCTCTGGTATCGCCGCAAAGCGTGACTGCTGGCCGTAACAATAATGGTCATATTACGACGCGCCATAAAGGCGGTGGTCATAAGCAGCACTACCGCATGATTGATTTTCGCCGTATTAAAGATGGTATTCCGGCAAAGATCGAGCGCCTTGAGTACGATCCAAACCGTAGTGCGAACATTGCACTGGTTCTGTACGCTGATGGCGAGCGCCGTTACATCATCGCTCCAAAGGGCGCTGTTGTTGGTCAGCCGTTGATGTCCGGTTCGGAAGCGCCGATTCGTTCTGGTAATGCGTTGCCTATCCGGAATATTCCGGTTGGTACAACGATCCACTGCATCGAAATGCTGCCAGGCAAGGGTGCGCAAATTGCCCGCTCAGCGGGTACTTCGGCAATGTTGCTGGCTCGTGAAGGTACTTACGCTCAGGTTCGGTTGCGTTCTGGCGAAATTCGCCGTGTACACATCGAATGCCGTGCAACCATCGGTGAAGTGGGTAACGAAGAGCACAGCCTGCGTCAGATCGGTAAGGCTGGCGCAAATCGCTGGCGCGGTATTCGCCCGACAGTTCGCGGCGTTGCCATGAACCCGGTTGATCACCCGCACGGTGGTGGTGAAGGCAAGACGGCAGCAGGGCGTGATCCTGTCAGCCCTTGGGGTACGCCTGCGAAGGGTTATCGCACCCGTAGCAATAAGCGCACAACGACGATGATCGTTCAGCGCCGTCACAAGCGTTAAGGAGTAGGCAATGGCACGTTCTGTAAAAAAAGGTCCGTTCTGCGACGCCCATTTGCTGAAGAAAGTTGAGGCGGCTGCAGCAACACGTGACAAGAAGCCAATCAAAACCTGGTCGCGTCGTTCAACGATCCTGCCCGATTTTATTGGTTTGACGATCGCTGTGCATAACGGCCGTCAACACGTTCCGGTATATATCTCGGAAAACATGGTCGGCCATAAGCTTGGCGAGTTTGCATTGACCCGGACGTTTAAGGGTCATGCAGCCGACAAGAAGGCCAAGAAATAAGGGGCTATCAAGATGGAAGTGAAAGCAATTCATCGCGGTGCCCGCATCTCGGCGCAAAAAACGCGCCTTGTGGCTGACCTGATCCGTGGTTTGCCAGTCGACAAGGCGCTGAACGTTTTAACGTTCTCGCCGAAGAAGGCTGCGGGAATCGTGAAAAAAGTCGTGCTGTCGGCAATTGCGAATGCGGAGCATAACGAAGGCGCCGATATCGATGAGCTCAAAATTACGAGCATTTATATTGATAAGGCGGCATCGCTCAAGCGTTTTACTGCGCGCGCTAAAGGCCGTGGTAACCGCATTGAGAAGCAATCCTGTCACATCACTGTGACGGTCGGGAATTAAGGGGCCATACGATGGGACAAAAAATTCATCCGACTGGCTTCCGTTTGGCCGTCAGCCGCAATTGGGCATCACGTTGGTACGCGAACAACACCAATTTTGCGGGAATGCTGCAGGAAGACATCGGTGTTCGTGAGTATCTGAAGAAAAAGCTGAAAAATGCCTCGGTGGGTCGAGTCGTGATTGAGCGTCCTGCAAAGAACGCGCGTATTACGATTTATAGCTCGCGTCCGGGTGTGGTTATCGGTAAGAAGGGCGAGGACATTGAGTTGTTGAAGTCAGAATTGCAGCGTCGGATGGGCGTTCCAGTTCACGTCAACATCGAAGAAATCCGTAAGCCGGAAACCGATGCGCAACTGATTGCTGATTCGATTACCCAGCAACTCGAGCGTCGTATCATGTTCCGCCGTGCGATGAAGCGGGCAATGCAAAATGCCATGCGATTGGGCGCTCAGGGTATCAAGATTATGAGCGCTGGCCGTTTGAATGGTATCGAAATTGCTCGTACTGAATGGTATCGCGAAGGTCGCGTACCACTTCACACGCTGCGTGCCGATATTGATTACGCAACTTCGGAAGCGAAGACGACCTACGGTATTATTGGCGTGAAAGTGTGGGTTTACAAGGGTGATACCCTTGGCCGCAATGATGCGCCGGCTGTAGAAGAGGTCGCTGAAGAGAAACGTCCGCGCCGTAACGCCCGTCCAGGCGGTGACCGTCGTCCGCGCCGTGATGGCGAAGGCGGAGCTCCTGCAGGTGCTCGCCGTGGTGCTCCTCGTCGTGCTGGCGGTGCCGGTAATGACGGGAAGACTGGAGAATAACGATGCTGCAACCGAAACGCAGAAAGTATCGCAAAGAGCAAAAGGGCCGTAATACTGGAATCGCCACCCGCGGTAACGCGGTGTCGTTTGGTGAATTCGGTTTGAAGGCTATCGGTCGTGGCCGTCTTACCGCGCGTCAGATCGAATCAGCGCGTCGTGCGATGACTCGTCATATTAAACGTGGCGGTCGAATCTGGATTCGCATATTCCCGGATAAGCCAATCTCACAAAAGCCGGCGGAAGTTCGTATGGGTAATGGTAAGGGTAATCCAGAGTACTACGTCGCAGAGATTCAACCAGGTAAGATGCTGTACGAAATGGACGGCGTAACCGAAGAGCTGGCACGCGAAGCGTTCCGTCTGGCTGCAGCGAAGCTGCCGCTTAAGACGAGCTTCATCGTGCGCCAGCTCGGTGCCTAAGGAGTAGATGATGAAGGCTTCCGAACTTCACCAGAAAGATCAGGCCGCGCTCAACAAGGAGCTGTCGGACCTGTTGAAGGCGCAATTCGGTCTGCGCATGCAACTCGCGACGCAGCAGCTCACTAACACGAGCCAGCTGAAGAAGGTTCGTCGTGATATCGCTCGCGTGCGGACCGTCCTGACTGAGAAGGCGAACCAGAAATGAACGATAGCGTGAAAACCTCGCTCAAGCGGACGCTGGTCGGCAAGGTCGTCAGCAACAAGATGGACAAGACGGTCACCGTGCTGGTTGAGCATCGGGTCAAGCACCCGATTTATGGAAAGTATGTTGTGCGGTCGAAGAAATACCATGCGCATGACGACGCAAACTCGTTCAACGAGGGTGACCTTGTTGAAATCCAGGAAACTCGTCCGATTTCAAAGACGAAAGCATGGATTGTGTCGCGTCTGCTTGAGGCCGCGCGCGTCATTTAATGTCGCGCTGTAGTAGATATAAATCGAAGTAGAAGTATGTTTTGCTTGCAGGGCCGAGATTATTTGTTATAATCTCGGTCTTCCCTCTTTGTGGGAGCCCCGTCGCGGGCGAAGTTGGTGGGGGAAGCGGGGCGGGCGCCAGCCTGCTCCGAAAGATTCACCGGATGCGATGGCGGGTTTCGTTTGCCGTCGCTGCTGTTCTAACCCAAGCAGCTGACAGGCTGACGGGACCAAGACTGACCGGGCGTGCCATGGTGGTACAGCCGGATTAAGTTGGGAAAGATAAACCATGATCCAGACCGAAACTCGGCTTGAAGTGGCCGATAACACGGGTGCACGCGAAGTAATGTGCATCAAGGTGCTCGGCGGCTCGAAGCGTCGTTATGCCAGCATCGGCGACATTATTAAAGTCACCGTGAAAGAGGCAACGCCGCGCGGGCGCGTGAAAAAAGGCGAAATTTACAATGCTGTAGTGGTTCGCACCGCTAAGGGCGTTCGCCGCCAGGATGGCTCGCTGATCAAATTTGATGGCAATGCCGCTGTATTGTTGAATGCCAAGCTTGAGCCTATCGGCACCCGGATTTTCGGGCCGGTCACGCGTGAGTTGCGTAGTGAACGATTTATGAAGATCGTTTCGCTGGCACCGGAAGTGCTGTGAGGAGTCGAGATGAACAAAATTCGTAAAGGTGACGAAGTAATTGTCACCACCGGTAAAGATAAAGGCAAGCGCGGCATTGTGCTGTCCGTTGGTGATGAGCGTGTGACTGTCGAGGGTATTAACCTCGTTAAGAAGCACGTGAAGCCGAACCCGATGAAAGGTACAACGGGGGTGTGGAAGCCAAGACGATGCCGTTGCATATTTCGAACGTCGCATTGGTTGACGCGAATGGCAAGGCGTCGCGTGTAGGCATCAAGGTCGAGGGGGAGCGGAAGGTTCGTTTTCTTAAGACGACTGGTGCTGAGCTGAGCGCCTGACGCTGCGGAGTAAAAAATGGCTCGTCTGCAAGAATTTTACAAAGAAACGGTTGTGCCCGGCCTCGTAGAAAAGTTCGGATACAAGTCTGTAATGGAAGTGCCGCGCATTACCAAGATCACTCTGAATATGGGTCTTGGTGAGGCTGTCGCTGACAAAAAAATCATCGAAAACGCTGTTGGTGATCTGACCAAAATCGCCGGACAAAAGCCGGTAATTACAAAGGCTCGCAAGGCCATTGCTGGTTTTAAGATTCGCCAGGGCTATCCGATTGGTTCGATGGTTACCTTGCGCGGTCGGGCAATGTACGAATTTCTGGATCGCTTTGTGACAGTTGCGCTGCCTCGTGTGCGTGACTTCCGTGGTGTATCAGGTCGTGCATTCGATGGTCGAGGTAATTACAACATCGGTGTGAAAGAGCAGATTATTTTCCCCGAAATCGATTACGACAAAATCGACGCATTGCGTGGGCTGAATATCAGCATTACGACTACTGCGAAGACTGACGACGAAGCAAAGGCTCTGCTCGCCAGCTTCAAATTCCCGTTCAGAAACTGAGGTTACCGTGGCTAAACTGGCACTGATCGAACGTGAAAAGAAGCGTGCACGCCTTGCTGCTAAGTACGCACCCAAGCGGGCTGAGCTGAAAGCGGTTATTGATGACGCGAGCAAATCGGATGAAGAGCGTTATGCCGCTCGTCTGGAATTGCAGCAGCTGCCGCGTAATTCGAATCCAACCCGCAAGCGTAATCGCTGTGCGATAACCGGTCGCCCACGTGGCACGTTCCGTAAATTTGGACTGGCACGAAATAAAATTCGTGAGATCGCATTTCGCGGCGAAATCCCTGGCCTGACCAAGGCGAGCTGGTAATAGGAGAAACGTAAATGAGCATGAGTGATCCTATCGCCGATATGCTGACTCGCATCCGCAATGCGCAGATGGTTGAGAAAGCTTCGGTAGCGATGCCCTCGTCGAAAGTCAAGGTTGCGATTGCGCAAGTCCTTAAGGACGAAGGCTATATAGATGATTTCGCGGTAGTAACTGAAGGTGCGAAATCTGAGTTAAAGATTGTATTGAAATACTACGCTGGACGTCCTGTGATTGAACGCATTGAACGCGTTTCAAAGCCAGGTCTCCGGGTTTATCGCGGTCACAACGACATTCCACAGGTCATGAATGGCCTTGGCGTGGCAATTGTGTCTACACCGAAAGGCGTGATGACAGATCGCAAGGCACGCGCTACAGGCGTTGGCGGCGAAGTCATCTGCTACGTCGCTTAAAGCCGAAAGGAGAGAGAAACATGTCTCGAGTAGGTAAAAGCCCGGTAGCGCTAGAAGGCGCAGAAGTGACCCTGGTTGACGGCAAGATTGTCATAAAGGGGCCACTGGGTACGATTTCGCAAGATGCAAATCCTCTTGTAATTATCAAGAACGAGAACGGCACGCTGACCTTTGAACCGGCTGATGAAAGCCGCGAGGCAAATGCGATGTCGGGCACGATGCGCGCGCTGGTTGCGAACATGGTGCGCGGTGTGACGAAAGGCTTTGAGCGGAAGCTAATGCTAGTTGGGGTTGGCTACCGCGCGCAAGCACAGGGCGACAAGCTGAATTTGTCGCTGGGTTTCTCGCACCCTGTGGTGCACCAGATGCCGGAAGGCATCAAGGCCGAAACCCCGTCGCAGACCGAGATCGTGATCAAGGGCATCAGTAAGCAACAAGTTGGTCAAGTCTCGGCGGAAATCCGAGGCTATCGTCCACCGGAGCCATATAAAGGCAAGGGTGTGCGGTATGCCAACGAGGTTGTGACCCTCAAAGAAACGAAGAAGAAGTAAAGGTGCGCAAACATGGATAAGAACCAATCTCGCCTGCGCCGCGCTCGTCAGACACGGATCAAGATCGCTGAGTTGCAAGTTGCTCGCCTTGCTGTGCATCGGACAAATACGCACATTTACGCGCAGGTGTTTTCGCCGTGCGGTACGAAAGTACTCGCTAGTGCCTCTACGCTTGAAGCTGAAGTGCGTGCCGAACTTGCTGACAAAACGGGTAAGGGCGGTAACGTAGCCGCTGCGATTGTGGTCGGTAAGCGTATTGCAGAAAAAGCTAAGGCTGCCGGCATTGAATCCGTCGCCTTTGACCGTTCGGGTTTTCGTTACCACGGCCGCATTAAAGCGCTGGCCGATGCGGCGCGCGAAGCCGGACTTAAGTTCTAAGGGAAGAATTCGTCATGGCAAAGATGCAAGCGAAAGTTCAGGCTGACGAACGCGACGACGGCCTTCGTGAAAAGATGATCGCAGTTAATCGCGTGACCAAAGTGGTTAAGGGTGGCCGAATTCTCGGTTTTGCTGCCCTGACCGTAGTGGGTGACGGTGATGGCCGCGTTGGTATGGGCAAGGGTAAAGCGAAAGAAGTTCCTGTTGCGGTTCAGAAAGCAATGGAACAAGCTCGTCGCAATATGTTTAAGGTGCCTCTTAAAAACGGTACGCTTCAACACGAAGTGCATGGTAAGCACGGCGCATCCATGGTTCTTCTCGCTCCGGCGAAAGATGGTACTGGTGTGATTGCCGGTGGTCCAATGCGCGCAGTGTTTGATGTAATGGGTGTGCAAAACGTCGTGGCTAAAAGCCACGGTTCGACAAACCCTTACAACCTCGTTCGTGCAACGCTCGATGGGCTGCGCAAGCAATCTACGCCGGGCGATATCGCAGCGAAGCGTGGCAAGTCCGTCGAAGATATTTTGGGCTAAGCCCAGGTGGTCACCATGTCTGATAAAACTGTCAAGATTCAGCTCGTTAAAAGCTTGATTGGAACGCGTGAGTCGCATCGGGCGACGATCCTCGGTTTGGGTTTGCGTCGTGTCAACTCAATTAGCGTGTTGCAAGACACACCGTCCGTGCGCGGAATGATCAACAAGGTTTCATACCTCGTTAAGGTCATCAGCTAAGCGTCTAATCAGGACTCAAGGAGTTGATAATGGAATTGAATAACCTTAAGCCTGCTAAAGGTGCAAAGCACGCCAAGCGTCGTGTAGGCCGTGGAATTGGCTCTGGCTTGGGCAAGACTGCGGGCCGAGGCCATAAAGGGCAGAAATCACGCTCAGGCGGTTTTCATAAGGTCGGCTTTGAAGGCGGTCAGATGCCTTTGCAACGCCGCTTGCCAAAACGTGGTTTTACCTCGCTGACCCGCGAATTTGTAGGTGAGGTGAGACTTTCTGATTTAGAGAAACTGCCAGTTGACGAAATTGACTTGCTCGCATTGAAGCAGGCTGGTTTGGTCGGTGAGTTGATCAAAAGTGCAAAAATCATCGCAACGGGTGAGCTGAAGCGTAAAGTCGTTGTGAAGGGACTAGGCGCAACTAAAGGTGCACGTGCTGCGATTGAGGCAGCGGGTGGTTCTTTTTCTGAATAACGTTCAAGCTATTTGTCGTTATTAGTATTGGTATCGGAGAAAGTACTTGGCCAACACCCCGAGTCTTGTGAAGCCAGCCCGAAGTGGGGGGAAGTTTGCCGACTTGCGTCGGCGGGCGATCTTTTTGCTTTTGGCCTTGATTGTTTACCGTATAGGCGCGCACATTCCGGTCCCCGGCATTGATCCGGAGCAGCTTGCAAAGTTGTTTCAAAGTCAGGCCGGCGGCATTCTCGGTATGTTCAACATGTTTTCGGGCGGCGCTCTCTCTCGGTTCACAATTTTTGCGCTTGGGATCATGCCGTATATTTCGGCGTCGATCATCATGCAGTTGTTGACGATTGTTTCGCCGCAACTGGAAGCGCTAAAGAAAGAAGGGCAAGCCGGACAGCGAAAAATTACGCAATACACGCGTGTATTTACCGTGTTGCTTGCTACGTTTCAGGCATTTGGCATCGCGGTGGCACTGGAAAATCAGCCCGGCCTGGTTACTGATGCAGGATTGGTCTTCAGGTTGACGACGGTTGTCACGCTTGTGACAGGAACGATGTTTTTGATGTGGCTGGGTGAACAGATTACTGAGCGCGGATTAGGTAATGGTATTTCGATCATCATTTTTGGCGGAATAGCAGCTGGTTTTCCTAATGCGATTGGTGGTTTGTTTGAGCTGGTCAGAACGGGTTCGATGGGGCCGGTCTCTGCGATCTTCGTGGTGTTCTTGATTGCAGCAGTGACGTATCTGGTGGTGTTCATCGAGCGCGGCCAGCGCAAAATTCTTGTGAATTATGCGAAACGTCAGGTTGGAAACAAAATTTACGGTGGCCAATCATCCCATCTGCCGTTGAAATTGAATATGTCGGGGGTGATTCCACCGATCTTCGCATCGTCGATTATTTTGTTCCCGGCAACGCTTTTAAGCTGGTTTAGTTCCGGCGAGCGGTCCGGCTGGCTTTCAGATACGTTGCACAACGTAGCGGAGGCACTTAAGCCAGGGCAGCCAGTCTATGTTTTGTTGTACGCGTTAGCTATCGTGTTTTTCTGTTTTTTCTACACCGCATTGGTGTTTAACAGCAGGGAAACTGCGGACAACCTGAAGAAAAGCGGTGCATTTGTTCCAGGTATCCGGCCGGGTGATCAGACTGCACGATATATTGATCGTATTTTGACTCGCCTCACGCTTGCTGGCGCTATTTACATCGTTTTTGTTTGCTTGCTGCCCGAATTTTTGGTGCTGCGCTGGAATGTGCCGTTTTATTTCGGTGGAACGTCACTACTCATTATTGTGGTTGTCACGATGGATTTCATGGCGCAAGTACAGTCGTACGTCATGTCGCAACAGTATGAGTCGCTGCTGAAGAAGGCTAACTTCAAAGGTGGCAATGTTCCAACGCGGTAAGCGGGGTGTGGGCAAGGTGGCGTTGTTCAAGTGCTGGGAGCGTCATCGTAAATTTGTCTGACTTGGCTGTTTAAGTTTTATAGTCAAGACGGTCATGTGGGACTGGAACACATATCCGGTAAGATGCGGGTGCGCTGTAGCCGCGTCTTGCTGGACGATAGTAACGATTGAGCTCACGCCCTACGATTTGTCGCGTGCGCGGATCGTGTTCCGGGCGAAGTGATTTGAAAAAAGGGTAATATCATGAAAGTGATGGCATCGGTTAAGCGCATTTGCCGCAATTGTAAGATCATCAAGCGCAAAGGCGTTGTGCGGGTGATTTGCAGCTCTGATCCGCGCCACAAACAGCGTCAAGGCTGAAAGCCGCGCTTTTGCTAGCGCTTTTTGTTTGAGGAAAAACAATGGCTCGTATCGCAGGGGTTAATATCCCGAATCACCAGCATACTGAAATTGGCCTGATGGCTATTTACGGTATTGGTCGCACGCGCTCACGCGGCATTTGCGTTGCTGCTGGTGTGGCATTTTCGAAAAAGGTCAAAGACCTGAACGACGCAGACCTCGAAAAGCTGCGTGAAGAAGTCGGCAAGTTCATCGTGGAAGGCGATTTACGTCGTGAAACTACGATGAATATTAAACGCCTGATGGATCTCGGTTGCTATCGTGGTGTGCGGCATCGCAAAGGCTTACCCCTCCGTGGGCAGCGTACGCGTACAAATGCCCGTACTCGGAAGGGTCCGCGTCGTGCAGCACAATCGTTGAAGAAGTAAGCGGAACTGACAGTTACAGGAAAATGTAATGGCTAAGGCTTCGAATAATTCTGCGGCGCAACGCGTTCGCAAGAAGGTTAAAAAGAATGTCGCGGAGGGCGTAGTTCACGTTCATGCGTCGTTTAACAACACCATTATCACGATCACTGACCGTCAAGGCAATGCGCTTGCTTGGGCGACGTCGGGTGGTCAGGGATTCAAGGGGTCACGTAAATCGACACCATTCGCAGCACAGGTCGCCGCTGAATCGGCCGGCCGGGTGGCAATGGAGTATGGTGTGAAGAACCTTGAGGTTCGTATCAAGGGCCCAGGCCCTGGCCGTGAATCTGCCGTTCGGGCGCTTCATGGTCTTGGCATCAAGATCACCGCGATCTCTGATGTAACGCCAGTTCCACATAACGGTTGCCGCCCGTCAAAGCGTCGCCGTATCTAAGTCGTTGTTTTTTGCATCGCACCTGTTGTCGCTTTGGGCGATAGCAGGTTGCGTGCGTTATAGATTCAATTAAGCCCACCGTTTACCCCTGTGGGGTGTGAACTAGCGTGAATTATATTCACGTGATTAATTTAGAAGGAATGCAACGTGGCACGCTATACAGGCCCGAAAGCCAAGCTTTCCCGTCGGGAAGGTACCGACCTTTTCCTGAAGAGCGCTCGTCGCTCACTCGCTGATAAATGCAAGCTGGATAGCAAGCCTGGTCAGCATGGCCGGACTTCCGGTGCACGCACATCCGATTACGGTACGCAGTTGCGTGAAAAGCAAAAGGTTAAGCGCATCTATGGTGTTCTGGAGCGTCAGTTCCGCCGCTATTTTGCTGATGCCGACCGCCTCAAAGGCAACACAGGTGAAAACCTGCTGCAATTGCTGGAATCCCGTCTGGACAACGTTGTATACCGTATGGGTTTTGCTTCCACACGTGCTGAAGCGCGTCAGCTTGTAAGCCACAAAGCAATTACGTTGAATGGCGTAGTGACAAACATTCCTTCGGCACAAGTGAAGGCAGGCGATATTGTTTCTATCCGCGAGCAAGCCAAGAAACAGGCTCGTATTCTGGAAGCGCTGTCGTTGGCTGAGCAGGGTGGTTTGGCAAGCTGGGTATCGGTTGATGCCAAGAAGTTTGAAGGTACATACAAACAAATGCCGGAACGCAGCGACATCGCTGGCGATATTAATGAAAGCCTGATCGTCGAATTGTATTCGCGCTAATCGGATTGACAGCCGAAGTACCTGTTACTCTGCAAAAGGTCATTTCGGCTGTTTATTTTCAGGTTGTTGCCGGTCAGCCTTATCGGTGTAACGAGCCGAGGGTATTGGAAAGGAAACCCTATGCAAACCAGTTTGTTGAAACCGAAGATTATCGCTGTTGAAATGCTCGGCGAGAGCCACGCGAAAGTGGTCATGGAACCGTTTGAACGTGGTTATGGCCATACGTTGGGAAATGCGCTTCGGCGGGTATTGTTGTCTTCGATGCTGGGTTATGCGCCGACAGAAGTAACGATTGCTGGTGTGGTTCATGAATATTCAACGCTCGATGGTGTGCAGGAAGATGTTGTCAATCTGCTACTAAACCTGAAAGGGGTGGTGTTCAAGCTGCATAACCGTGACGAAGTCACGGTTTCGTTGCGTAAAGATGGGGAAGGCGTGGTAACGGCACGTGATATTGAGCTGGCTCACGATTGTGAAGTCATCAATCCAGATCACGTCATCGCGCATCTGTCAAAAGGCGGTAGCCTTGACGTGCAGATCAAGGTAGAAAAAGGTCGTGGTTATGTGCCTGGTAATGTTCGCCAGTATGGTGAGGATGCAGGCAAGATCATTGGCCGGATTGTGCTTGATGCATCGTTTTCGCCGGTTCGTCGTGTGAGCTATGCAGTTGAAAGCGCACGGGTTGAACAGCGTACTGACCTTGACAAGCTCGTGATGAATATTGAAACCAATGGTGTGATTTCACCAGAGGAAGCGATTCGTCAGTCGGCGCGTATTCTGGTCGACCAGTTGTCGGTATTCGCGGCGCTGGAAGGTACGGAAGCAATGGCAGAAGCGCCGTCGCGTGCACCACAGATCGATCCGATCCTGTTGCGTCCGGTGGATGATCTGGAGTTGACGGTCCGTTCAGCCAATTGCCTTAAAGCCGAAAATATTTACTATATCGGCGATTTGATCCAGCGCACTGAAAACGAGTTGCTGAAGACACCGAATCTTGGCCGGAAGTCGTTGAATGAGATCAAGGAAGTGCTGGCTTCTCGTGGCTTGACCTTGGGCATGAAGCTCGAAAACTGGCCACCAGCCGGTCTCGACAAGTAAACAGCGCAGCGTCGTAGTACCAGGTAGCAAAGACGCGGATTTTGCTTTAAGATCCGCGGCGTACTTTTTTATACCGGCCCGTGTGTCCATACAGGATGCGATAGAAGAGCTGGACCAAAACTTTGAATCAAGGAAGCTAAAATGCGTCACCGTCATGGTTTGCGGAAACTGAACCGCACGAGCAGCCACCGTCTGGCAATGCTCCGTAATATGTCCAATTCGCTGATCCAGCATGAAGTGATCAAGACAACGTTGCCGAAGGCTAAAGAGCTTCGCAAAGTGGTTGAGCCTCTTATCACGCTGGGTAAAAAACCGTCGCTGGCAAACCGCCGTCTGGCATTCAATCGTTTGCGTGACCGTGATTCGGTAACGAAGCTTTTTGAAGTGCTCGGCCCCCGTTTTGCTACGCGTCCTGGCGGTTATCTGCGTGTTTTGAAGTTTGGTTTCCGTGTTGGCGATAATGCGCCAATGGCACTGGTCGAATTGCTTGATCGCCCGGAAGTCGCTGAAGAAGAAAACGTCAGCGAAGCCGAATAAGCGGTTTTTGTTGTTTGAAAAAGCCAGATCAAAGCGTTAGCTTTGATCTGGCTTTTTTTATCACGGTGGAAAGTAAGCATTCCAGCGCGATGTTAGGATGGCACGGATGCCATTTTTAGTGGGGCAATGTCAGGGTGATGATGACTATAACGCTGATTTTGACGACGCTACCCGACGACGAGTCGGCACAAAACCTGACATCCGCCGTGTTGTCGGCACGTCTTGCCGCTTGTGTGACCCGTCTGGGTGCCAGCCGGTCTAGTTATCACTGGCAGGGCAAGATCGAAACTGCCGACGAAATCCCATTGCTATTCAAAACTAGTGCTGTACGTGCGCTGGAGCTTGAGCGTTTTATTCTTGCGCAGCATCCTTATAGCACCCCCGAGCTCCTTCAATGGTCGGCGTTGGCTTCCGATGCTTATGGCCGGTGGGTTCTCGCTGAAACTCAGCCTCTTCTTCATGTTTAATCGACTTTCCTGCTACATGCATACTGCGCGCTGGCGTGCCGCGTTGCTGCTTGCCTCCCTTGCTCTTGCCCTGTTCACGATCAATCATGCGGTAGCTGATGATTTTCTCAACCCGGCGGATGCGTTCAAATTCAGTGCTCAAGAGCAAGGCGGTGGCATAGATATCCATTTCAAGATCGCGGATGGGTATTACATGTACCGCGAGCGGTTTGTCTTCGGCGTTCGCAATGGCACTGCCAGGATCGGCGCGCCGCAATTGCCGCCAGGAAAAGTCAAGTTTGATCAGACGTTCCAGAAAGAGGTCGAAACCTACCGTCATGAGGTCAGCATCCATGTTCCCGTTGAACAAGCTTCAGGACCATTCGATCTCGTTGTTACATCGCAAGGATGTGCGGACGCGGGTATTTGTTATCCACCTGCTGAACATGTTTATCGGGCAAGCGGTATGCCATCGTCAGCGGTCGGAGTGGCCGGAGCTATGGAGTCTGCGCCTTGGTATGAGCGTGCGACCAGCCTGGATTATGCGCAGTCCCTGCTTCAAGGCGGAAGTTTTCTCGGCATTATCGGTTTGTATTTTCTCGCAGGGATTGTGCTGAGCCTTTTGCCATGCTCGTATCCGATGATCCCGATTCTCTCTGCCATCATCATTGGCGAAGGGGCACGCGTGACCCGGTTGCGCGGGTTTGCGTTATCGCTGTCATATGTCATCGGTATGGCGCTGGTTTATACGGCGCTGGGTATCGCGGCCGCCATAGTTGGCCAAAGTCTCGGTGCATGGTTGCAGAACCCCTGGGTGCTGGGCGCATTCGGTGTGCTGTTGGCCGCGTTTGCGTTGACGTTAATCGGCGGTGTTGATATTTCCCTGCCTGGCCGTTGGCAAGACAGTGTCTCTCGTTCGTCTTCACGCTTTTCGGGCGGCAAATTTGTCGCCGTTGCGCTGATGGGTGCGCTTTCCGCACTGGTGGTCGGCGCCTGCATGACGGCCCCCCTGTTTGCTGTACTCGCGTTTATTGCTCATACAGGAAGCGCGCTGCTTGGGGGCGCCGCGCTCTTTGCCATGGGGATCGGCCTGGGTATTCCGTTATTGCTGATTGGGCTGGGGGCCGGTTCATTGTTGCCGCGCGCAGGGGCCTGGATGAACGGCGTGAAGGTGTTCTTTGGTGTGATGTTGCTTGCCGCCGCATTCTGGATCGTCTGGCCTGTGATCAGCGCGACGGCGCAGATGTTGCTGGGTGCGTTGTGGCTGCTGGTGGCCGCGGTTGGTCTGGGATTACTATCGCCGCTTGTTAGCGGTAGTTCGATCTGGCGTCGTCTCGCACGTGGCGTTGGCGTGACATGTGCCATCTGGGCTGGATTGATACTGATAGGGATAGCGGGAGGTTCAGTGGATCCCTTGCGTCCGCTAGCGGTATTTGCTGCGACACGGGGGGGCATGCCCGCTACGCCTGGTGCGGCTGCTCATGACGCGTTATCGTTTGCACCCGTCCCTTCATCCGCGAAGCTCGATCAGGCGCTGGCGGCTTCTTCCAAACCCGTGATGCTCGATTTCTACGCGGACTGGTGCGTGAGTTGCAAGGAGATGGAAAAATTCACCTTCTCTGATCCGCGCGTGACTGCACGGCTTAAGTCTTTTAATTTGTTGCGTGCTGATGTGACAGCGAACAATGCCGATGATCAGATGCTTCTCAAGCGTTTCAGGTTATTTGGGCCGCCAGGTATTATTTTTTTTGATCGTGAAGGAAAAGAACTTGTTCGTGTCGTGGGGTACGAATCGGCGGACAAGTTTTTGCGCAGTCTCGAGCGTGCTGGTGGCGCTTGATCGAGTACAAGCTGGGTTTTTGCCGGGAGTCTGAAAAAAACGGAGGCATGCCTCCGTTTTTCGTGCGCTGCTACAGAAAGCAAATGACGTTTATTTTTGTGCGCGCAAGATACGTGCTGCATCAAGCGCGAAGTAAGTCAAAATGCCATCCGCCCCGGCTCTGCGGAATGCCAGCAACGATTCCATCATCGCCTTGTCGTGATCCAGCCAGCCATTTTGCGCTGCGGCCTTGAGCATCGCGTATTCACCGCTTACCTGATACACATACGTTGGAAAACGGAATTCGTCTTTGACCCGGCGCACGATATCCAGATACGGCATGCCTGGTTTAACCATCACCATATCGGCGCCTTCCTCGATGTCAGCACGTACTTCGCGTAGCGCTTCGTCGGAGTTGGCGGGATCCATCTGGTAGGTCATCTTGTTGCTTTTGCCAAGATTCGTCGCAGAACCGACCGCATCGCGGAACGGGCCATAGAACGCCGAGGCAAATTTGGCCGAATAGGCCATGATTTTCGTGTGAATGTAGTCTTCGCTCTCCAGCATTTCCCGGATTGCACCGATACGTCCATCCATCATGTCAGACGGTGCCACGATATCGACACCGGCTTGCGCTTGCACGCGTGCTTGCTCAACCAGAATTTCGACGGTTTCATCGTTAATCACATAACCGGCTTCGTCGAGGACGCCATCCTGGCCGTGGCTCGTATAGGGATCGAGCGCCACGTCGGTGAGCACCCCGAGATCCGGAAAGCGCTTTTTCAGCTCTCGTACCGCACGCGGGACCAAGCCTTCTGCGCGGGTCGCTTCACGGCCATCGGGGGTTTTCAACGAGGGGTCAATAACGGGGAAAAGCGATAGAACGGGCACGCCCAGTTCCAGACATTGCTCGGCTACGCCAAGCAACAGATCAACGGAAAGCCGCTCGACTCCAGGCATTGAAGGCACAGCTTGCCGCGTGTTCACGCCTTCAGTGATAAATACGGGATAAATCAGGTCGTTGGTGGTCAGGATGTTTTCGCGCATCAGGCGACGCGAGAAATCGTCACGGCGCATGCGGCGAGGACGGTAATGGGGGTAAATGCTCATATTAAATAGGGTAGAGGTGGTGGAAGCAGGCCTGCCCCTGAACGGTAAAAACCTTTCAGGACGATGGTATATCATACCGTCCGAGCAAGGCGCTCTGCGCTAACCTCCCCGCTTCTCCTCCCTGAGCGGGTGCCTGTCGGTTTCGATTAGGCTGTTTGCCCGCCGTCATTAACGGCGGGTTTTTTTATGCGTGCTTCAATCTGGCGCGCTTATATCTACGAGATTCTCGAGTTTATGCCGTTGCCACGTCGTCAGGCGTAGGAGCAACCAGCCAGCGTTCAAGATGTTCATGGGCTTCATCGAGCCCTACGCGTTTGAGCGCTGAAAAAAGTTGTGCCGTGAGTTCGCCTTGATAGCCCGCGTCACGATATTCGGCGAGTCCTTTCTGGGTGGCGCGCAATGCATTGACGCTTTCTTGCCGCGTGAGCTTGTCGCTTTTGGTGAGCAAGGTGTGAATGGGTTTGCCGGTAGGCGCGAACCATTCAATCATGAGCCGGTCAAGCTCGGTAAGCGGGCGGCGCGAATCCATCATCAGAATCAAGCCGCGCAATTGCGCGCGCGATTGCAGATACATCGACAGCAGCGCTTGCCAATGCGCTTTTGCGGCGCCAGGTACTTCTGCGTAGCCATAGCCTGGGAGATCGACCAGGTGAGCGACGGGCGCATCAGCTGGGCCGACCGCGAAATAATTAATGTGCTGGGTGCGCCCGGGCGTCTTGCTGGCGAATGCAAGCTGCTTCTGGTTGCACAGGATATTGATGGCCGTGGATTTTCCAGCGTTTGAGCGGCCAGCAAAAGCGATTTCTGGTTGAGGTGTTGCCGGCAAATCGCGCAGGTGATTGACGGTGATGAAGAAGCGGGATTGGTGGAGCAGGAAGGACATGGGCAGGCCGGGAGATGAGACGCCACGATGGCCCGGAGCGGGGCGGGACTTGCCCGACTGGCGTCTTCGTAATTAGCGGGTTATTGTACAATACGATGGTTTACCTGAAGGTCTGCGGGACGGGCAGGTTAGTCCATGCGGTTACCCGGTTGCCGTCGTGTTTTGCCAAAACTCTAATTCCCACAAGACGAAACAGGGTGCGCGAATGAACCGACTCGGCAAGTTTCTGGTGGTACTCCACACGGCAGCAGGTTTTTTTGTTCTGGCAGCGCAGGCTGACGCGGCTGGTCCGGTAAAGCTCGATATCAACCGGGGCCAGGCGATTGCAACTCAGGTTTGCGCTGCGTGTCATGGTGCCGATGGTAATAGTGCGGCTGGTGCTTATCCGAAACTGGCGGGGCAACATCCTGAATATCTCGTCAAACAGTTGAAGGATTACAAGGCTCAGCCGGGTGGCAAACCTCCCTTGCGCAATAATCCGGTTATGACGGGTATGGCCGCAGCGCTTTCCGATCAGGACATGGTCAATGTATCCGCTTATTTTGCATCGCAGGCTGCCAAGCCCGGCTATGCGCGTCACAAGGAAACGCTAGCGCTTGGGCAAAAAATTTACCGCGGCGGCCTGGCTGACAAGGGTGTGCCTGCCTGCGCCAGTTGTCACGGGCCAACCGGTTTGGGCATCCCATCGCAGTATCCACGGTTATCTGGACAATGGGCGGATTACACCGTGGCGCAACTGGTGGCATTCCAGCAAGGGCCTGGAGCACGTAATAACAGTGAACCGATGCATGCCACCGCGTTGCGTCTGTCCGATAAAGAAATCAAGGCCGTAGCCGATTACATCGCGGGCTTGCATTAATTGCCAGTTCGCACGCAAGTGCAGTCAGCCCTTCGAGGCTGGTGAAAAACAAGAAAAGGGTGGGGGCGTCGTGTGGCAACGGTCGCCCATCACCCTTTTTTGCTGTTAGCCGGAGTTTGAATGAGCGTTACCAAGTCGGAATTGCCTTTGAAGCCTTTAAAGCCTCTGAAATCTTCGAAGTCAGGCCAGCGCGCCTCGCGTCGTGTGATCGAGTTGCTGAGTTCCATGCGTTTTGCGGTTGCCTTGCTCGTGATCCTTTCGATTGCGAGCATTATCGGCACCGTGCTGACTCAAGATGATCCGTATCCTAATTACGTCAACCAGTTTGGCCCGTTCTGGGCCGATATCTTCCGCTCGCTGACCCTGTACAACGTGTACAGCGCATGGTGGTTCATGCTGATCCTCGGTTTTCTGATGGTGTCGGTTTCGCTATGCGTGATCCGCAATGCACCGAAGATGATCGCTGACATGAAGAGCTGGAAAGACAAGGTTCGTGAAGGCAGCTTGCGGGCGTTTCATCACAAGGCGGAATTTGTCGTAGAAGGCTCGCGTGTTCATCTCGCCGAAACCCTGGCAAAAATGCTGCGCAAGATGGGCTATAAGTGGGTCACGCGCGAGCGCGATGGCGCAACGCTGATCGCCGCTAAACGTGGCGCGCTGACAAAGATCGGCTATATCTTTGCGCACGTCGCTATCGTGGTGATCTGTATTGGCGGCCTGCTCGATAGCAACTTGCCGATCAAGTTGCAGATGTGGCTTTTCGACAAAACGCCAATCAATAGCAATATTGTGATCAACGATATTCCGCCAGCGCATCGGCTGGCGCCGTCCAATCCCTCATTTCGTGGCTATGCATGGGTGCCGGAAGGCCAGCATGTGTCCACCGCAATCCTGAATCAGCCCAATGGCTCGCTGATTCAGGATTTGCCCTTCTCTATCGAGCTGAAAAAGTTCATCGTCGATTACTACTCGACGGGCATGCCCAAGCTTTTCGCCAGCGATATCGTCGTGATCGACCACAAGAGCGGCGCTCGTATTCCGGCCCGGATCGAAGTCAACAAACCGTTTACCTACGATGGCGTGTCGATCTACCAGTCGAGCTTCCAGGACGGCGGCTCGCAAATGGAAATGACTGCCTGGCCGATGAGCGGTGATAGTGCGAAAACCGTGCCGTTCGGCGGCACGATCGGCGGCGCGGCACCGCTGCAGACATCGCTGCCGGGCGCGAAGGGCGAAACCGTTGAGTTCGCTGATTTTCGCGCCATCAACGTTGAGAATATTTCGAATGGTAGCGGGGAGAACGATGTGCGCGGCGTCACCGCGCATCGCTCGCTGAAGGAAGCGTTTGATGAGCGTCTTGGATCGGGCGCGAAATCCGCCCGGCCGATCGATTTGCGCAATGTCGGCCCATCCGTCCAGTACAAGGTGCGTGACCAGGATGGCCAGGCGCGCGAGTACAACAACTACATGCTGCCCGTCGACGTGGGCGGAGAGCGGATGTTTCTGGCGGGCATGCGCGCCAATCCTAACGATGCTTTTCGTTATCTGCGGATTCCTGCGGATGAGGCGGGGTCGGTCGGCGAGTGGATGAAGCTGCGAGCTGCGCTCGAAAACCCCGCGCTGCGTACCGAAGCGGCCCGGCGTTTTGCCGAGCGCTCGGTGGCGGGGGCGAATCCGGAACTGCAACACAATCTCGAAGAAAGCGCCCAGCGCGTGCTGATGCTGTTCTCCGGTGCGGACGCGAGCATCGGCAAGATGCCTGGCGGGCAAAACATCGGCGGTTTTCAGGCGGTGGCGGCTTTTATCGACCATTCGGTACCGAAACCCGAGCAGGAAAAGGCGGCGGGCTTGCTATTACGCATGCTGGAAGGCTCGTTTTGGGACCTCTGGCAATTGGCCCGGACGCAGGCGGGCGAGCCTGCGATGGCCCCGTCAGCCGAAAACAGCCGTTTTGTGCAAAGCGCTATTAATGCGATATCTGACAGCTTTTTGTACGGATCACCCGTCTATTTGCAGCTTGATTCGTTTAAACAGGTGCAAGCCTCAGTATTCCAGCTGACTCGGGCACCCGGCAAAAAACTCGTGTATCTTGGCAGCCTGCTGCTGGTTGTGGGTATCTTTTCGATGTTCTATATCCGTGAACGCCGACTCTGGTTTTGGCTCAAAGATAGCGGCCAGGGCGCGAATGTCGTCATGGCCATGTCGACTGCACGCAAAACCATGGATTTCGAAAAGGAATTCATTCAAACGCGCGCGGTTGTGAGCGCAACGCTGGGCACTCATCCCATTAGCACCGCCAGTACGGGCAGTCCCGATGAAGCCGCTCCGGCGAATTCAAGCCGTGCACCGTCCACAGATCCACACGATTCGACCCGCTAAGTTTCGACCCCAAAAAACATCATGAACTTGACTCAGGCTTCCTCCCCTCATTCAGATCAGCCCGGTGGTGAGATGCCTCCTGTGTTGCCCGATGACCGTCCATTCTTGCAGCGTCTTGGCGCGTTTGACTGGCTGTTCGCACTTGCGCTGGTCGTCGGCGCGGGGTTTGCGTTGTGGCGCTATCACGCGTTCATGAATTATTACGACAAGCTGGTGCTGGTTTGTGCCGTGCCCGTATTCGTTGCGCTGGGCTGGCGCTGGAAGCCCTCGCGTCTTCTGATGGCCGGTATTGCGGTGCTCTCGCTGCTGGCGATCTGGATTTACCAGGGCGATCTGGCGCGGGCCGATAGCGCGTTCTTTCTGAAATATCTGCTCTCGAGCCAGTCGGCCATTCTGTGGATGAGCGCTTTATTCGTGCTTGCCACGCTGTTCTACTGGATCGGCATGTTGACGCGTTCGCCGACAGGCGGCGCAATTGGTTCGAAGCTGACTTGGGCCGCTGTTTTGATGGGCTTCGTTGGCCTGATGGTGCGCTGGTACGAGTCCTATCTGATTGGCGCCGATGTAGGCCACATTCCGGTGTCGAACCTGTATGAAGTGTTTGTGCTGTTCAGCCTGATTACCGCGCTGCTTTATCTGTATTACGAGCGGCACTACAACACGCGCTCGCTGGGCGCGTTTGTTTTGCTGGTGATTAGCGCTGCCGTGGCCTTTCTGATGTGGTATTCGATCGCGCGTGATGCACAGCAGATTCAGCCGCTCGTGCCGGCCTTGCAGAGCTGGTGGATGAAGATTCACGTGCCGGCGAATTTCATCGGTTATGGCAGTTTCGCGCTGTCCGCAATGGTGGGCGTGGCGTATCTGCTCAAGGAACGTGGCGTGCTGGCTGATCGCTTGCCCTCACTCGAGGTCCTTGATGACCTGATGTACAAGTCAATTGCCGTGGGTTTCGCTTTTTTCACGATTGCGACCATTCTTGGGGCGCTGTGGGCTGCCGAAGCATGGGGGGGCTACTGGAGCTGGGACCCGAAAGAAACATGGGCGCTTATCGTCTGGCTGAATTACGCTGCCTGGCTGCATATGCGCCTGATGAAAGGCTTGCGTGGCGCCGTGGCTGCATGGTGGGCACTGACGGGGTTGCTGGTGACGACGTTTGCCTTTCTGGGCGTGAACATGTTTTTGTCGGGTTTGCATAGCTACGGAAAGTTATAGATTGCGACCGAAGCCGGTTGTTGTTGTTATCCGAAAACCGCTGGGAGATTCGCTCCCGGCGGTTTTTTTATTGCGCTTCAAATCTGGAAATTGGGCGTAATGGTCGCTCTGGGTGCCGCACGAACGCTCAGCAGGCGGCGCGAGTCGAATGCTTATTGTCCTGGCTCCCAGGGCCTGAAAGGGGTTGGATCATGTGGATCAAACGGATGGTGCGAGGCGCGTTGAGCGGCGATGACATGGCTCGCAGCGAGATCACGCCACAACAGGTCTTTGAGAACCGGCGGCGGGTGCTGCAACTCGCGGGCGTGGCGACTGCGGCGACACTGGGCAACCTGATTGGCGTCAACGGCGAAGCCCTGGCCGCTTATACCTCGCCGGACAGCGGGGCGCAAAAACTGGCGGCGAAGACAAATTCCCGCTTTGTCGCGCCGGACAAGGTCACGCCCTATAAAGACATCACGTCGTATAACAATTTCTATGAATTCGGCACGGATAAAAGCGATCCTGCTCAACGCGCGGCTAGCCTGCGCCCGCGTCCATGGCGCATTAGCGTCGAAGGTGAGGTGAAGAACGCGAAAGTCTATGACATCGACGCGCTGCTCAAGCTCGCACCGCTTGAAGAGCGGGTGTATCGGCTGCGCTGTGTCGAAGGCTGGTCGATGGTGATTCCATGGATCGGTTTTCCGTTATCGGAACTGATCCGGCGCGCCGAGCCGACCGGTAACGCCAAGTTTGTCCAGTTCGTGACCTTGGCCGATCCGTCGCAAATGCCAGGCCTGTCCGTGCCGGTTCTTGAATGGCCTTATTCCGAAGGCTTGCGCATGGATGAGGCGATGCATCCGCTCACGCTGTTGACGATGGGGGTCTACGGGCAGGTGCTGCCGAACCAGAATGGCGCACCGGTGCGCATTGTCGTGCCCTGGAAATACGGTTTCAAGAGTGCGAAGTCGCTGGTGAAAATCCGTTTTCTTGAACACCAGCCGCCCACGAGCTGGAACAGCTACGCTAAACAGGAATACGGTTTTTATTCGAATGTGAATCCGGAGGTTGACCATCCGCGCTGGAGCCAGGCGAGCGAACGGCGAATTGGCGAAGACGGTTTCTTCACACCGAAACGCAAGACGCTGATGTTCAATGGGTATGCCGAGCAAGTGGCTGCGCTGTATCACGGCATGGATCTGAAGAAGAACTTCTAGGCCTCCGGCACCGTGGCGATCAATGTGCAAAAAGATTTGAACAAGCTGTGCCTCCCCGGACAGGAAAACCTGTGACGTGTCACAAGCCCTCTTCTGCGGTGGGTGGCGGCTGGGTAGCCCCGGCCAGAATCATCGTGTTTCTCGCCGCCTGGTATCCGCTGGCGCGTCTCGTAGTGTTGGGCCTGACTGGGCGGCTAGGCGCCAATCCGATTGAGTTCATCACGCGTTCGACAGGGCTGTGGACGCTGGTTTTTCTCTGTATCACGCTCGCGGTGACGCCGCTACGCCGTCTCACCGGGATCAATGCGCTGTTGCGGTTTCGTCGCATGCTTGGCCTGTATGTTTTTTTCTATGCGACGCTGCATTTCACGACCTATCTTTGGTTCGACAAATGGTTCGATTGGCTGGCGATCCTGAAAGACATTGGCAAGCGGCCTTTTATCACGGTGGGTTTTGCGGCGTTTATTTTGCTGCTGCTGTTAGCGCTGACCTCGCCACGCGCGATGGTGCGCAGGCTTGGACGCCGCTGGCAGATTTTGCATCGTGCCATTTACGCCATTGGTGTGCTGGCGATCCTGCATTTCTGGTGGATGAAAGCGGGTAAGCACGATCTGATGTTGCCTAAAATTTATGGCGCCATCATGGCGCTACTTCTGGGATGGCGTCTGATGATGTGGTTGCGTGGGCGGATGACGCGAACGTCTTTGAAACCATGATGCATGGCTAAAACACGGATAAAACGAAAAAAGCGATACGGTATCCAGATGCCGTATCGCTTTTTGATTGTGCGCGTCGTGCGCGAAGGATTGAACGAAAGCCTAGTCTGGCAGAATCGTTTCGTTCGCAAAGAGTTGCGCGACTTCTTCACGCACCCGGACGACGTGGACTTGATCTCCATCCACCATCACCTCTGCTGCGCGTGGCCGGGTGTTGTAGTTGGAGCTCATCGCAAAGCCATAGGCGCCCGCCGAATACACCGCCAGCAGTTCCCCAGGGCTTACCGCCAGACGCCGTTCGCGGCCTAGCCAGTCGCCGCTTTCGCAGACCGGCCCGACAACGTCATAGACTCCGGCCGGTGCGGAACCGGGGGGAGCTTGCACGACGGGCTCGATGGCATGGAACGCCTCGTACATCGCAGGGCGCGCAAGATCATTCATCGCCGCATCGACGATCGCAAAGTTTTTTTCTGCGCCGGGTTTCAGGAATTCGACCCGTGTCAGCATCACGCCTGCGTTGCCGACCAGCGAACGTCCTGGCTCGAAATACACTTCACGCTGACCGTGGCCGCGTGCTTCGATCCGCTCGAGTACCGTGCGCACGAATGCGCCAATTTCAGGGGGAGTTTCGTCCTGGTAAGTGATGCCCAGGCCGCCGCCGACGTCGATATGGCCGAGCACGATGCCATCGGCTTCGAGCTGTTCGACCAGGTCGAGCAGCTTGTCCACGGCATCGAGATAGGGGGCGATTTCGGTGATCTGCGAGCCGATATGGCAGTCGATCCCGACGACCTCAAGATGCGGCATCGCCGCCGCGGCATGGTACGCCGCACGTGCCTCGTCGAAGGCAACGCCGAACTTGTTCGATTTAAGACCGGTCGAGATATACGGGTGCGTTTTGGCATCGACGTCGGGATTGACGCGAAGCGATACCGGCGCTTTTTTGCCGAGTGCGGCGGCCACTGCATTGAGCCGGTCGAGTTCGGGGATGGATTCGACGTTGAAGCATTTCACGCCTGCGATGAGGGCGTCGCGCATTTCATCGGCGCGTTTGCCGACGCCGGAGAACACCGTGTTTTCTGCTTTGCCGCCAGCCGCGAGAACGCGTGCCAGCTCACCACCCGACACGATATCGAAGCCTGCGCCCAGACGCGCGAACACATTAAGCACGGCCAGATTGCTGTTGGCCTTGACCGCCACGTGCACCGTGGCGCGGCGGCCCTGGCAGGCATCCGCATACGCGTGCCAGGCGCGTGTCAGCGCGGCGCGCGAATACACGTATAACGGGGTGCCGAACTGTTCGGCAAGCGAAACGGCCGACACGCGCTCGGCGTGCAGTACGCCGTCGATGTAGGCAAATGCAGATGAAGTCATGCAGAAAGTCTTATTGATGAACGGGGATAGCGCTGGAGGCGGGTTGCTGCGGTGCGGGCGAGGGCTCGTTTGCAGGAGGCGTGCTCAAGGTGTCGTCGGGCGTCAGGGTTAGCGAAAGCGGCACGCCAGAGGTATCGGGCACGCTGTCGATGGGCTCTGACGCGGCGGCTGATGGCGCTGATGGCGCTGATGGCGCTGATGGCGCTGAGGGCGTTGAAGACGTGGTTTGCGCATCAGGCTGAACATCTTCATCGGCATTGTCAGGCGCAGGGGGCTGCGACCGAAGCGGTGCGGGAAGCGGTGGCACAGTGGGCAGATAGAGCGCGCCGCGTTGTCCGCAGCCGCTGAGCAAGCTGCCAGCGCAAACGGCTAAAGCCGCTACAATCGCGCTCATCCGGAAAATGACTCGCATGACTGTCCCTAAATTAGTTAATCGACGGAGTTTAGCATGTCCGACAGTGAGTACCTGAGCCGCGCTGAGGCTGTCCTGGCGGCGCTTGAGCGCACGCTCGACGCGACCGAAGTAGATCTTGAGTTCGAACGCAGCGGCAATGTTTTGACGCTCGAATTCGAGAATAAATCGAAGATCATCGTGAATTTACAACCGCCGATGCAGGAGATCTGGATCGCCGCGAAAGCAGGCGGGTTTCATTTCAGGTTTATCGACGGTGTATGGCGGGATACGCGCGGCGGCACCGAGTTTTTCGCCGCGCTTTCCGACTATGCGACGCAACAGGCCGGCGAGCCGTTGCATTTCACCCTGTGATCTGGCGATTCCTTCTCAATGTGTGACGCGAGCCACACCTGACTGGCCGTCGCCATCGGGCGGAGCGTGAAGGCGCTAGCGCGATGGCGACATCCGGCACCAGGTGAGTTTCAGTGGCCTCGAAACAGATTCATGATGTCCTGCTTTTCCTGCTCGTCGACCTGGGCTGGCGCGGTTGAGGTGCCGTCTGTGCCGTTGCCCGGTGTGGCCTGGTTCAAGCCGACCGAGGCGATAAAACCATGACCGGGAGTGAACGTGTCGTAATACAGTTCGCCGCCCAGCGTCACGATGCCATTGGGCATTGGCATCCGGTATTCCGGCACGCCTTTTAAGGCGCTGCCCATATATTCGATCCAGACCGGCAACGCTAGTCCGCCGCCGGTTTCACGATCGCCCAGGCTGCGCGGATTGTCATAGCCGATCCATGCCACGGCGGCTAACGTAGGCTGATAGCCGCCAAACCACGCATCGCGTGAATCGTTCGTGGTGCCGGTTTTGCCTGCCAGATCCGTGCGCTTCAAGGCATTTGTCTTGGACCCGGTGCCGCGTTGCGCAACGCTTTGCAGCATGCTGTTCATGATGTAGGCGTTGCGCGGATCGATTGCGTGCGGCGCGCTTTCGCCTGCCACCAGCGGTTGCGTATGCGTGACGACTATGCCGCGCTGGTCGGTAACCTCAGCGATCAGATAAGGATTGACGCGATAGCCACCGTTGGCGAAAACCGAAAATGCCCCGGCCATCTGTAGCGGTGTGACTTGTCCCGCGCCAAGCGCCATCGGCAGGTAGGCAGGATTGCGGTCGGCATCGAAGCCAAAGCGGGTAATGAACTGCTGCGCGTACTTCGTGCCAATCTGGTTCAGGATGCGGATTGAAACCAGATTTTTGGATTTTTGCAGCCCGGTGCGCATGCTCATCGGACCATCGAAGCTTCCGCCGTAGTTTTTCGGCTCCCACGCTTGTCCACCGGTTTCAGCGGCGCTGAAGTAAAGCGGAGCATCGTTGACGATGGTCGCCGGGCCGAGCCCCTTGTCCAGCGCAGCCGAATATACGAACGGCTTGAAGCTGGAGCCCGGTTGCCGCCAGGCTTGAGTGACGTGATTGAACTTGTTCTTGTTGAAATCGAAACCGCCCACCAGGGCGCGAATCGCGCCGTTTTGCGGCACGACCGAGATAAACGCGCCTTCGATCTGCGGCAATTGGGTAATGGACCACTTGCCGTCTTCGCCTTTGATGAGCCGAACGATTGCGCCGGGCCGAATGCGCTGGTTAGGCTGGGCACGTGGGCCAAGTGCGAATGCGGCGAAACGCAGGTTATCGCCTTCGATGATGGCGGTATTGCCGTCGCTGAAGCTGGCTTCTACCTGTTTCGGGCTGGCTGCGGTGACAACCGCGGCGATGATCTCGCCGTTATCCGGATGGTCGAGCAAGGCATCATCGATTGCCTGTTCACGTTCGGTTTTGTCGTCGGGCAGTTCAATAAAGGCTTCCGGCCCGCGATAACCATGGCGCCGCTCGTAGTTCATCAGACCCTTGCGCAAGGCGCGGTAAGCGGTGTCCTGATCGGCGGAATCGATCGTGGTGACGACGTTGAGCCCGCGTGTATAGGTTTCTTCCCGATACTGCGCGTACATCAGTTGCCGCACCATTTCGGCGACGTATTCGGCGTGCACGCTGAATTCTTTCCCCGCGCCCTTGATGACCAGCTGTTGGCTGCTAGCTTCGTCGTATTGCGCCTGAGTGATGTCGTGCAGTTCCAGCATGCGTTGCAGGATGTACTCCTGGCGAACCTTGGCCCGTTTGGGATTGACTACGGGGTTATAGGCCGAAGGCGCTTTTGGCAAACCCGCGAGCATCGCGGATTCAGCCAGCGTCAGGTCTTTCAGTTCTTTGCCGAAATATATCCGCGCGGCGCTGGCGAAGCCGTAAGCGCGCTGCCCCAGATAAATCTGGTTCATGTAGACCTCGAGAATCTGGTCTTTCGATAACCTGGATTCGATCTTGTACGCCAGCAGCATTTCGTAAATCTTGCGCGTGTAGGTTTTTTCGCTCGATAAAAAGAAGTTGCGGGCCACTTGCATGGTGATCGTGCTCGCGCCCTGCGAGGCATGACCGTTGGTCAGCGCGACAAAACCGGCTCGTGCGATACCCGTCAGATCGACGCCGCCATGATCGTAAAAACGGGCGTCTTCGATGGCCAGCACGGCTTTTTTCAGTGTTTCGGGCACATCCTGGATATGGACGATATCGCGCCGTTCTTCGCCGAATTCGCCGATCAGTACGTGGTCGGCGGTGTAAATGCGCAGGGGCACCTTGGGACGGTAATCGGTGAGCGCGTCAAGTGACGGCAGGTTGGGTGTGGCGACAACCAGCGCATAGCACAGCACCAGACCCCCGCAGACGATGGCCGCTGCGATCAGGCCGACGAACCAGAGGCTCACCTTGAGCCATAGCGGCTGCGTGCGCTTTTCCTTTTCGGGAGCAGGCGGAGGAGAAACAGGAGCGGGAGGCAAAGATTCCATATAGGCACCAAAAAACAGTCCCGCGATTATAGCCGTCCGCGTTTTTGGTCTTTTCTTGTAAAAAACCGTTGATAAAAACCCGGGTTTCGCGCTGTGCCGCGAAATCTGGAACAGCCCTACTGTAACCAGGCTCAGGGCATCCACGGCGCGCTTTAACGCAGCGTTAGCCATCTGGCCGAATATCGCGCCCTCCTTGCGCCAGGCACAATTTTTTCATTGCTGGCCGTGCCCGTTGGGTGACGGTGTCGGGCGAGTTGAGTCTGGAGGAGTGAATGGTGCTGGATGATTCATTGTTATTAGGGCTGCGCCGCTTCGCGGTGGGGGTCGATGTCAGCCCGCAAGGCGTGAGGTTGGTGGTGTTAAGCCAGCGCGGGCGAGCCAGGACGACCTTGCGCATCGAATATCTGGCTTCGCAGCCTCTGCCGGCCGGTGCGATGGCGGGTGCCGAAATTATCGACAAGGCCACCGTGGCGCAGGCGTTGCGTGAAGCGTTTGGCGGCTTGCCGCGTAGCTGTAGCCGTCACGTGCTGCACTGTGCCATGGCGGTACCCGCTTCGGCCACGCTGATGGCAACGCTTTCTTTCGCCGGGCTAGCGCCTGACAGCAGCCCGGCGGCTAGCGGTTTTAAGCTCGCGGGGCTGGAGCCTGCCGTGATGGTGGCGGCGGAACGGATAGCGGGCATCGAGCGCCATGCGCTGGCCGTTGACTGGTTTGTGGACACTTCGGTGCCTTACGAGGGGCACTTGAGCATTGCGGCGGCTGCACGGCGGCATCTCGATGACCGGGTCGAATGCGCGGCCATGGCCGGTATCGTGCTGACCACGCTGGATGGCGAGCCGCATGCTGCTTTGCGGGCGCTGCGTTACGAGGCGAGCATCGAACTCGATCCTGATGCGATATACGTCGCGCTGTGGGTGGGTTGGGACGGCATCTTTGGCTGGCGTCTGATGGATGGCCAGGTGGCACGCGAAATCCGCTATCCCGATGCCCGATACACCGATCTGGCGCAGGCGTTGCGCGAACTTGCCGACGGTACGGCACCCAACTGCGCGCTGGTAGGAGGGGAGCTGGATTTGCTGGATGGCGTGAGTTTTTCTCTCGCGGATATCGGCGATGTGCTGGGTTGCATCGTTTTGCCATTTGAATGCATGGCTTTCGGCAGTCGTTCCCAGAGCGTTCAGGGAGGGCTGCTGCATGAGCCCGCGTGTGCTGTCGCGTGTGGCCTGGCGTTACGCGAGGTGATGGAATGAGCCCGCTGCTTCTGGGGTGGGCCAGAACCGGTAAAAGGCAGCCGCGCGCATTGCGGCGCTTATGGCTTGGAGGTTTCAATTTATTGCCTTACCGCCAGCGCGATGCGCGGCGTGCCCGCCAACGCTGCCTGATACAAGGCTGCGCGGCGGCCGTCGCAGGATTGGCAGCCGTTGCTGCCGTAGCAGGTTGGCACGCCATCGAGCGCATCAGGACGGATACGCAACGCGCGGTACTCGAGCATTCGCTGGCGCAACTGGCGGCACCGCTGGCTGAACACGAACAGCTAAAGCGCAATGCGGCGTTGCAACGTCAGCTCGTGGAACAGGCCGCAGCAGCCTCAGTGCCGACGACACGCTTGCTCGTCTTGCTGTATGCGCTGGGCCACATGGCTGCGGAAGGTGTGACCGTGCACGAGATGCAAGTGCGCGGACAGGACGCCCGAGTGCTGGCGAGCGCACCCGGCCATATGGCCGCTGCCGCATGGTTGAAACAGCTTTCGCTTGTGCCTGATGTAAAAAATGCGGAGATGAACGGCCTGCGCCGTGCGAATGATGCTGTGCACAACACGCGTTCCTCCGATCCGGCCCCGGTGGAGTTTGCCGTCAGGTGGCACTGGGGCGGCTCGGCTGCTGCGGGTGCTCCTGGTGCTTCTGACGTTTCTGATGCTTCTGGTACATCCAGCACATCGGGTGCAACGAGCGGCGCAGCAGGTTCGGTGCGAGGTGCGCGATGAAGGCCGCGGCCGTACCTCAATGGAATCCGTCAGGCCCTGGAATAAGCCGTTTGCAACTGGGCTTGCCGCTCGAGTTATGGAGTGACCGCCGCCGCTGGATGGTTGGGCTTTTGCTTGCCGCAACGGTTTTTATTCTGGGCGTACAGGGCTGGTATGCCGCCGATCTGGGGCATCTGATGTACAGCCGAACTTTGTTCGAAGACGTGCAGCAGCGTTTGCTGGCTGCGAGAAAGACAGTCCAGGGATTGCCTGGGCTACGCCATCAGGTCGCCTCCGCCAGGCAGTCCGTTACTCGTGTGAATCCGTACTGGAGTACCGCAGACGATGTGCGGATCGTGTCCCAGCTAGCCGCACAGAGTGGCATTGAGCTGTTGACGCTCGAACACGGCGTGGCAAGTGGCGCAGGCGGTGGGGTTGCCCAGCCGGTACATATCGTGGCCCGGACGGATTTTGCGGGACTCCTGGGGTTCCTGGGCGGATTCGCCAGCCTGCCTGTTCTGGTGGTGCCAGGCGACCTGACGATCAAGCGTGACAGGCAGTACCTGACGCTCAGCGCGACCTTGCAAGTCTATCGCGCGCTATCCCCGGCGGCCCCGGCTGTGGCCGCGGTTGCCGATACTGATATCGATGCCGATGCCGATGCCGATGCCGATGCCGATGAGGGCGAGGTACTTCTGCTGGATCCTTTCGCGGCAGGGCTTGCGACAGCAGAGGGGAATCCCTCATTGACCGTGAGTGCGTCATTGAAGCTCGTGGGTCTGCTGCGCCAGGGCTCGCGCAGTCTGGCGCTAGTCGAAACGCCGGACGGTGTCATGACAGTCGCGCCTGGTCAGCACCTAGGCGTTGAACGCGTTAGCCGGATTACTGCCCGTGGTATCACGTTGGCCCGGCTGGGCAATCAGGGCGATGGTCAGGACGAGGAACGGTTCCTGGCGTTTCTTGAGAAGACGCCATGAAAAACGCTCGAATCATTTGTCTCATGCTGTATTTGTGTAGCGCGGGTTACGTGGTGCAGGTTGAGGTGCATGCGGCAGTCCCCCCCTTGCCGCCGTTGCCATCCTCATCTTTTCCCCGTGTCACGGCCGTAGTGGCTGTGTCAAACCCGTTTCAGGAGCCTGTCGCGGCAGCGGATCCGGCCCCAACTGAAACAGATACAGACATAAATACAGTCTTGCCTGAGGTGCCTGAGGTGCCTGAGGTGCCTGATGCGCCTGAACCGGGGTTGCCTGCTGGCATGCCGCCATCACTGCGGTCAGTGCCTCAGGCGGTTAGGCCGAACATGGACACCCGGCCTGCGGTAGAGGGGCTTGAAGGCCCGCCGGTGCCGTTGCCCGCCGCAGCTCGTCTGAGCCCAGCGACAAGCGCGACGCCGGGTTATTCACCGGATGACGGTCTGGGCCCGGATAAACCCATCACCCTCGATTTCCAGCACGCTGAACTAGGTGCGGTGCTGAATGCGTTCGCGCGTTTCACGGGGCTCAACATCGTCGCTAGCGAGCGTGTGCGTGGAGCGGTTTCGTTGCAGCTAGACAAGGTGCCCTGGCGTGAGGCATTCGACACCTTGCTCGATGTCAATGGCTTGGCGATGAAGCGCCGTGGCAAGGTCATCTGGGTCGCCCCCGTCGCCGATCTGGCGGCGCGCGAGCGTTTGCGCTATGAGGCCCATGCCCGGGCGATGGATCTGGAGCCGCTCGCCAGCCGTACTTTTGAGTTGCACTATGCCCGCGCCGAAGAAGTGCGGCGTTTGCTAACCGCGTCCGGCAGTCAGCGCGTGCTGTCCAAACGGGGTGCGGTGATGGCTGATCCGCGCACCAACATGCTCTTCGTTACCGATCTGCAAGTGCGTCTGGCGCAGATCGGCACGTTACTTTCCGCGCTCGACCGGCCTGCGCGTCAGGTACTGATCGAGGCGCGCATCGTCGAAGGCGAACAGGGCTTCTCGCGCACGCTAGGCGCACGGCTTTCGCTTGCCAGTACACGCACCGATGGCGTGTCGACAGGCTTGGCCGGTGGCAAGGAGGGCTCGATTTATGACTTGTCGGCCCGTCCCATAGCAGGGTTTGAGGCCGCGACGGCTGGCCTGACGCTGTTTGCGGCCCATGCTACGCGCCTGCTCAATATTGAATTGAGCGCACTGGAAGCCGAGGGGCGCGGGCAACTGGTGTCGAGCCCGCGAGTGGTTACCGCGGAACGGATGAAAGCGATCGTCGAGCAGGGAACCGAGCTGCCTTACCAGGCGAAGGTGGGGCAAGGTGTCTCGGGCGTGCAGTTTCGGCGCGCCAGCCTGAAGCTTGAAGTCGAGCCGCAGATCACCCCCGATGGCCGGGTCGTGCTTGATCTCGATGTCGCAAAGGACAGCGTTGGCGAGCAAACTGCCGCCGGCCCGGCGATCAATACCAAACACGTGCGCACCCGGGTTGAGGTGGAGGATGGTGGAACCGTGTCGATTGGCGGCATTTACGAGACAGCAAACCGCGATGACGTTGCTCGGGTGCCATTCCTTGGGAAAATCCCATTTCTGGGCGCGCTTTTTCGCCATCGGGCACATCGTGACCAGCGTAGCGAGCTGGTGGTGTTCATCACACCCAAAGTAGTGCAACCTGATTGACCCTCCGGCCAGGCTGGCGGGTGGCAGACTCGACAAGGCACGCGCTTTGCCAGTAAGCTGCGGCACGAACCATAGCGGAATAGCCAGAGGACACCGTTGCAAGCGCTGGATGCACACGCCAATGTATTTTTTGTAGGCCTCATGGGGGCGGGTAAAACCACTGTAGGCCGTGCCGTGGCGCGTCGGCTGGGTCGTCCGTTTTTCGATTCCGACCATGAAATTGAAGCGCGCACGGGCACGCGGGTCCCGATCATTTTCGAGATCGAGGGAGAAGCCGGGTTCCGCGAGCGCGAGGCGCAAGTCATCGCAGATCTGACCCAGCAACGACGCATTGTGCTGGCCACGGGCGGCGGTGTGATTTTGCGCGAGGATAACCGCGCGGCGCTGCATCAGAATGGCCTTGTGATCTATCTGCGCGCCACGCCACACGACCTCTGGCTGCGTACCCGGCGCGACCGCAACCGCCCGCTGCTTCAAACTGAAGATCCCAAAGCGCGGCTCGAAGCGCTGTTCGAAATCCGCGACCCGCTGTACCGTGAGTGCGCGCACTTCATCATCGAAACCGGACGGCCATCGGTCAACGGTCTCGTCAATATGGTGCTGATGCAGCTTGAAATGGCTGGCATCACGCAACCTGCCGCTTTATAAGGGCCATGCATGATTACCGTCAATGTTGAACTAGGCGAGCGCGCCTATCCCATTCATATCGGTGTCGACCTGATTCATCAGACGGCATTGTTTGCGCCGCATATTGCCGGGGCGGGCATTACCATTGTGACCAATACGACGGTTGATCCGTTGTATGGCACCGCCTTGCGACAGGCACTTGCGCCACTGGGAAAACGTGTCGAAACGGTGGTTTTGCCCGATGGCGAAGCTTATAAAAACTGGGAAACGCTCAATCAGATTTTCGATGCGCTACTGAGCGCACGCGCGGACCGTAAAACCACGCTGATCGCGCTGGGTGGGGGCGTCACCGGTGATATGACCGGGTTTGCGGCAGCTTGTTATATGCGTGGCGTGCCGTTTATCCAGGTGCCGACCACGCTGCTGTCCCAGGTTGACTCGTCTGTTGGCGGCAAGACGGGGATCAATCATCCGCTGGGCAAGAACATGATCGGTGCGTTCTATCAGCCACAAGCGGTCATCGCTGATGTCGGCGTGCTCAGGACGCTGCCTGAGCGTGAACTGTCAGCAGGCATTGCCGAGGTCATCAAGACCGGCGCAATTGCCGACGCCCGGTTTTTCGCCTGGATCGAAGCCAATATGGCCGCGCTTAACCGCTGCGAGCCGCTGGCGCTGGCCGAAGCGGTCAAGCGCTCGTGCGAGATCAAGGCCTCGGTCGTGGCGGCCGATGAACGCGAAAGCGGTTTGCGCGCCATCCTCAACTTTGGCCACACGTTTGGCCACGCAATTGAAGCCGGTCTCGGCTACGGTGCATGGCTGCATGGTGAGGCGGTCGGATGCGGGATGGTGCTGGCGGCTGATTTATCGGTTCGACTCGGCTATCTCGATGAAGCCGTGCGCCGCCGTCTGGTGGAGGTGATCGTTGCAGCGCGTTTGCCGGTGCACGCGCCAGCGTTGGGCGAGGCGCGCTATATCGAGCTGATGCGTGTCGACAAAAAAGCGGAAGCCGGCGAGATCAAGTTTATTTTGCTCAAACGTTTGGGTGAGACACTCGTCACCACGGCTCCCGACAATGCCGTGCGCGCCACGCTTGCCGCTGCAGTTTGAGTATCGCCAGAGGCAAAGGCAACCATGACTGAAGCCCGCGCTGCCAGGGCCGTTAGCGCCATCAGCGCCCTCGTGCAGCCCATGCCAGCGGATCTTGAGCGTCACCTCGCGCCGTATGCGGCGCGTTCTGCGTACTCCGCTGGACGGCGCTATCCGGAGGCGCCGCCTGACGCTCGCACCGAATTTCAGCGTGACCGCGATCGTATTATTCATTCGACGGCTTTTCGCCGTCTTGAATACAAAACGCAGGTGTTCGTCAATCACGAAGGCGACCTGTTTCGCACGCGTCTTACGCACAGCCTTGAAGTCGCGCAAATTGCACGTTCGCTCGCCCGCAACCTGAGCGTCAACGAAGATCTGGTGGAGGCCATTGCGTTGGCCCATGACTTAGGCCATACACCGTTTGGCCATGCCGGACAGGATGCGCTCAACGAATGCATGCGCGATCACGGTGGCTTTGAACACAATCTGCAAAGCCTCGCGGTGGTTGATGATCTGGAAGAGCACTACGGTGGGTTCAATGGCCTCAATCTGTGTTTTGAAACCCGCGAAGGCATTCTGAAACATTGCTCGCGTGAGCATGCACGACGTTTGGGCCCGTTGGGAGAGCGTTTCCTGCTTGGGCGACGGCCGTCTATTGAGGCGCAAATTGCGAATGTCGCCGATGAGATCGCCTATAACAATCACGATGTCGATGATGGCTTGCGTTCGGGGTTACTCACGGTGGAGCAGCTTGCGCAAGTCGAGCTATGGCAGGTGCATTACGAAGCGGCGCTGCGCGAATATCCGCTGATCGAAGGGCGGCGGCTGGTTCACGAAACGGTGCGCCGCGTGATCAATAGGCTGATTGTCGATCTGGCCGATACCACTCGACGCAATCTTGCCCGGTACGCACCCACCTCGCTGGAGGCCGTCCGTGCCGCACCGCCGCTGGTCGTGCATAGCGAAGCCGTAGCCGCACAGGCATTGGCGCTCAAACAGTTTCTGTTTAAAAACCTGTACCGCCATTACCGTGTGATGCGTATGGCGAACAAGGCGCGGCGCGTGGTGACCGGCCTGTTCACAGCGTTTGCTGCCGATCCGCGCCTGCTGCCCCCGGCTTATCAGGCTGCTGATGTATCTGATGCAGCCGCGGCGGTGACGCAGCCGCGTCTGATTGCACATTACATCGCGGGGATGACCGACCGGTACGCTCTGAAAGAGTATCAGCAGATTTTTGCCGTTGACGACAATTAAGCGATATTAGAGCGGGGTTGCGGGCGGCAATGGGGCGCTTGAAAAGCAAAACGCGCCGGCGGAGTGTTTCCTGACGGCGCGTTAAGTTGATGAGCCGGGAGATCTATCCGCGCTATCCGCGGCTACGGGCCAGCAAGGCACCCACGACTATCCCGAGGCCTCCCACGATGGCGATCGCTTGCCAGGGGTTTGCATGGACATAGTCATCGGCGTCCGCCAGCGAGACTTCGACTTGTTCGCGTACCGCCTGGCGGGTGTCGTTGACGCGTGCGTAGGTTGTATCCAGAAGCTTGCGCAACTGGCCGCGCAGTTCCGCGACATCGGCCTTGGTGCCATCGGCCATGGCTTCTTCGATGGACGACATCAGCGTTTGCAGTTCACCACCAATATCTTCAGCGGCATCGCGGCCGTGACGTGTGATGCGGCGTACATGACGCTGCGTTTTCGTCCAGGATTCGCCGAGCGCGTCTCGCGTTTTCGGTAGTGCCTTCATAAGTGCTCCGTCAATGAGGTGGGCATGAATGGACGCTCTCCCATGCATGCGAGAGGCCAGGATGTGACGCAACTTCGATGCCAGTTCAGACGAAGCGTTCCATGCAGAGGCGCGTTACCGAAAAAATAAATGAATATGTGTAAATCTGGCTGTGATGCGAGTCAAAGTTACAACTCAGATGGGATCGGGCAGAGATATGGCGTGTCAGCCGCCATGAACTGTCCTCTGCCCGAGCGTTTGCAGCGTTAAAAACGATAGCCGAGGTTGAGGTAGGTCACGATTGGATTGAGCGTGATTTTGGTTTGTGACTGGACGTTCAACTGGCCTACAGGCGTATTGGCTAACGAATTCAGCTTGGCCGTAACCTTGAGTGGCAGATACGAGATTGACAGCCCGGCAAACCAGTGCTGGTCGAATGCATAGGTAAAACCCGCATTAAACACCGGAGCCCAAGAACTATTCGTAGTCACCGTGGTCGGACCATGCAGTACGTTTTGCTGAAACGCACCATTGGTGATTCGTTCACCAGTAAACCATACGCGGCTCACGCCAAGACCCAGATACGGCCGGAATTTGGCTTGGGCTGCGTTGAAGTAGTACTTGAACAGCAACGTGGGGCTCCACTGTTTTGCTTCGCCGATCTTGCCGTAGTCTGCAAAGGAGCCTGCACCCTTGAGGTCGAACGAAGGCGGTACGCCCAGAACGATTTCAGTAGCGATGTGGTCTGTGACGAAATAGCCTGCCGTGAAGCCGATCGTATCGGCATCGCTGATGCTGGCACCGGTGTTCGGCAAGGTGATGTTGACAGGAGAGCCGCCAACGCTTGTTTCTCTTAGTGCTTCACTGCTGTCTTGCGGTGCCATATGGAACCAGCCGGTTGTGACGTAAAAAGACCCTGCTGACTGTGCATGGGCCGTACTCACGCAGGCAAATGCAGCTAGCCCCGTGATGGTTTGTTTTAATTTCATGTGTGCTCCTCCAAAAAGCCCGCTCATTATGACGAGAACGTTTGAAACAAACCATACAAGGCAATTAGAGCTTTCTCCCTAAGGTCCGCGTGCTTTCTGGCTGTACCGGGCCCCGCATGTACAAGGCCTGGAAAACCTTCGGGTATATCCCAATCCGACTATTGGACACTTCAGCATGGCACGGCTTGCACGTCTTTATGTTCCCGACCAGCCGCAACACGTTATTTTGCGTGGGCTTGAAGCTCAGCCTGCGTTTGTCGATGACCAGGATTACGAGCTTTTCATCGACTGCCTGAAAGCGGCGGCACGCGATCACCGGCTTTCCATTCACGCCTATGCGCTGATGCCTGGCGCGGTGCATTTACTGGTCACGCCTGCGACCGAATCAAGTTTGCCCAAAGCCATGCAGGCAGTTGGCCGACGTTATGTGGCACATTTCAACCGGCGTTATGTGCGGCGCGGCACGTTGTGGGAGGGCCGCTATCGCGCAACGGTGATAGAAGCGGAGCGTTATTTCCTGCTCGCCAGCCGCGTGGTCGAAATGGCGCCCGTGCGTGCGGCTTTGGCAGCAACGCCCGAGGCGTATCGCTGGTCAAGTTATCGCCACCATACTGGGCTTACGCTGGATAGCCTGATTACCGACCATCCGCTTTTTTGGGCGTTGGGCAATACGCCGTTCGAGCGTCAGCGCGCTTATCACGAACTATGTGAACAGCCTTTCGATGAGCATGAGGTGGCCCAGCTGCAGCAGGCCACGCTCAAGGGCTGGGTGTTGGGCAGCGAGACTTACCGGGCATGGGCGGCAGGGGCCGCAAACCGGCGAGTGTCGCCCTTGCCACGCGGCCGTCCGCGCAAAATCCGGGAAGCATCCCAAGTGCGCTAGCGGAAGACTGAATAAGAGATGCGTCAAACGGCACGTATAACGCGTGCCGTTTTTTGTTTCTCCATTTGATGTGGAACTAATAAATACCAATATTTTGTAAATGGCTTTGTAAATAGGGTCGCACCATCATGTTTTGATTGCGATTCCTTTGTTTCGTCGCGTATATTTCGAACTCCGGCAGTTCGAGCGCGCACGTTCTGGTGATTTTCCGCGGCTCCGTTCGCTGCAATAAAAATGGTTCAACGGCCAGTCCGGCCTCCTCACAGACGGTGTTTCTCATGAACGACCCTCAACCACTAGCCCGCCAGGCATCTCCCGCCGCGCAAGGTCTCTATGACCCGCACAACGAACACGACGCCTGCGGCGTAGGTTTTGTCGCCCATATCAAGGGCAAGAAAAGTCACGAGATCATTCAGCAGGGTTTGAAAATTCTCGAAAACCTCGATCACCGGGGCGCGGTCGGTGCCGACCCCTTAATGGGTGATGGCGCGGGTATTCTGATTCAGATCCCTGATGGTTTTTACCGCGAGGAAATGGCAAGGCAGGGCGTGATGCTGCCTCCGGCCGGCGAATATGGGGTCGGCATGGTTTTTCTGCCGAAAGAACACGCTTCGCGCCTGGCCTGCGAGCAGGAACTGGAGCGCACGGTCAAGGCAGAAGGGCAGGTGGTGCTGGGCTGGCGTGATGTCCCGGTGGATCACACGATGCCGATCTCTCCAACCGTCAAGGCGACCGAGCCGCTCATCCGGCAAATTTTCATTGGCCGTGGCCGCGACATCATGGTGACCGATGCCCTCGAGCGCAAGCTGTACGTCATCCGCAAGACCGCCAGTCATCGTATTCAGGCGCTCCAGCTCAAGCACGGCAAGGAATATTTCGTGCCGTCCATGTCGGCGCGTACGGTTGTTTATAAAGGGCTGCTGCTTGCCGGTCAGGTTGGCGTGTATTACCGCGATTTGCAGGACGAGCGGGTCGTGTCCGCGCTGGCGTTGGTGCACCAGCGTTTCTCGACCAACACCTTCCCAGCCTGGGAGCTGGCGCATCCGTACCGGATGATTGCCCATAACGGCGAGATCAACACCGTCAAGGGCAACGTCAACTGGCTCAACGCGCGCACGGGCGCAATCGCCAGCCATGTGCTGGGCGATGACCTGCCCAAGCTCTGGCCGCTGATCTATCCTGGCCAGTCGGATACCGCTTCATTCGATAACTGTCTTGAGTTGCTGGTGATGGCGGGCTATCCGCTGGTTCACGCAGTCATGATGATGATCCCCGAGGCGTGGGAGCAGCACACGTTGATGGATGACAACCGCCGCGCCTTCTACGAATATCACGCCGCGATGATGGAGCCATGGGATGGCCCCGCGGCCATCGCCTTTACCGATGGCCGCCAGATTGGCGCGACGCTCGACCGCAACGGGCTGCGTCCGGCGCGCTACATCATTACCGATGACGATCTCGTCATCATGGCGTCCGAATCCGGCGTGCTGCCTATTCCCGAATCGAAGATCGTCAAGAAATGGCGTCTGCAGCCGGGCAAGATGTTCCTGATCGACATGGAGCATGGCCGCATCATTGACGACAAGGAGCTCAAGGACAACCTCGCCAACGCCAAGCCCTACAAGAGCTGGATTGACGCTGTGCGGATCAAGCTCGATGAAATCGACGCGCCCGTCGAGGGCCATGTCAGCGGGTACCACGAGGCAGCGGCGCTGCTCGACCGGCAACAGGCATTTGGTTACACCCAGGAAGACCTCAAGTTCCTGATGGCGCCGATGGCGCAGTCGGGCGAGGAGGCCGTGGGCTCGATGGGTAACGATTCACCGCTGGCGGTGATGTCGAACAAGAACAAGACGCTGTATCACTACTTCAAGCAACTGTTCGCCCAGGTGACGAACCCGCCAATCGATCCGATCCGTGAAAACATGGTGATGTCGCTGGTGTCGTTTGTCGGCCCCAAACCCAATCTGCTCGATACCAACAACATCAACCCGCCGATGCGGCTCGAAGTCTCGCAGCCGGTGCTCGATTTCCGCGACATCGCCAAGATTCGCGCGATTGATCAATACACCGGTGGCAAATTCAGTTCGTATGAGCTGAACATCTGTTATCCGGTGGTGTGGGGCAAGGAGGGCATCGAAGCGCGTCTGGCCTCGCTGTGCGCGGAGGCGGTCGATGCCGTGAAGTCCGGCTACAACATGCTGATCGTTTCGGATCGCAAGGCCAACCGGGATCACGTGGCGATTCCCGCGTTGCTGGCCACGGCGGCCATCCACACGCATCTGGTGCAGCAAGGGCTGCGCACGAGCACGGGCCTCGTCGTCGAAACCGGTTCGGCACGCGAAACCCACCACTTCGCGCTACTCGCGGGCTATGGCGCCGAAGCGGTGCATCCCTATCTGGCCATGGAAACGCTTGCGCACATGGCCGCAGGTCTCAAGGGCGAGCTGTCCGCGGACAAAGCCATCTACAACTTCACGAAGGCGGTGGGCAAGGGGCTGCTGAAGGTCATGTCGAAGATGGGCATTTCGACCTACATGTCCTATACCGGCGCGCAGATTTTCGAGGCGGTAGGCCTGGCTGAAGATCTGGTGACGAAGTATTTCAAAGGCACGTCATCGAAGGTGGGCGGCATTGGTCTTTTTGAAGTCGCGGAAGAAGCCATCCGTTGGCACCACGACGCCTTTGGCGACAATCCGTTGCTGGCGACGATGCTCGACGCAGGCGGTGAATACGCCTATCGCGTGCGCGGCGAAGAACATATGTGGACGCCCGATGCGATTGCTCGCCTGCAGCATTCCACGCGCAGCAATTCGTATCAGACCTACAAGGAGTACGCGCACCTGATCAACGATCAGACGAAGCGCCACATGACATTCCGGGGTTTGTTCGAGTTCCGCGTCGATCCGGCTAAAGCGATTGCGCTCGATGAGGTCGAACCGGCCCGGGAGATCGTCAAACGCTTTGCGACGGGCGCGATGTCGCTGGGTTCGATTTCAACCGAAGCGCACGCGACACTCGCCGTGGCGATGAACCGCATCGGCGGCAAGTCGAACACGGGCGAAGGCGGCGAGGACGAAAACCGGTATCGCAATGAGCTGCGCGGCATTCCGATCAAAAAAGGCGACACGCTGGCATCCGTGATTGGCAGCGAAGTGGTGGCCGATATCGCGTTGCAAGACGGTGACTCGTTACGCTCGAAGATCAAGCAGGTGGCATCGGGCCGTTTCGGTGTCACGGCGGAGTACCTGTCTTCCGCGGACCAGATTCAAATCAAGATGGCGCAAGGCGCCAAGCCGGGTGAAGGCGGCCAGTTGCCCGGCCATAAAGTGACCGACTACATCGGCCGCTTGCGTTATTCAGTGCCAGGCGTTGGCTTGATCTCGCCGCCGCCGCATCACGATATTTATTCCATCGAAGACCTCGCGCAACTGATTCACGACCTGAAGAACGTGAATCCGGCGGCCAGCATTTCGGTCAAGCTCGTGTCTGAATCGGGTGTGGGCACGGTGGCCGCAGGGGTGGCGAAAGCCAAGGCCGACCATGTGGTGATTGCCGGTCACGATGGCGGCACGGGCGCCTCGCCGCTGTCGTCGGTCAAGCATGCGGGTACACCGTGGGAGCTTGGTCTGGCGGAAACCCAGCAAACCCTGGTGCTCAACCAGTTGCGCGGGCGTATTCGCGTGCAGGCCGATGGCCAGATGAAAACCGGCCGCGACGTAGTGATTGGGGCGCTCCTCGGCGCCGATGAGTTTGGTTTTGCGACCGCGCCGCTCGTCGTCGAAGGCTGCATCATGATGCGCAAATGCCATCTGAATACCTGCCCCGTCGGCGTGGCCACGCAAGATCCCGTCTTGCGCGCCAAGTTCACCGGGCAACCTGAACATGTGGTGAACTTCTTCTTCTTTGTCGCCGAAGAAGTGCGCGAAATCATGGCGCAACTCGGCATACGCAAGTTCGATGACCTCGTTGGGCATGCCGAACTGCTCGACATGAAAAAAGGCGTCGAGCACTGGAAAGCGAAAGGGCTGGATTTCTCGCGCGTGTTTTATCAGCCGCCGGTCGCCGCGGAGATTGCGCGCAAACACAACGATGTGCAGGACCATGGCCTCGTGCGCGCGCTGGACCACACGCTGATTGAAAAGGCCCGGGCCGCGATCGAACACGGCGAGCATGTGTCGTTCATCCAGCCGGTACGCAACGTGAACCGCACGGTGGGTGCGATGCTCTCCGGCATGATCGCCAGAAAGCATGGTCACGAAGGTTTGCCCGATGACGCCATCCATATTCAGCTGAAAGGTACGGCTGGCCAGAGCTTCGGCGCGTTTTTAGCGCGCGGCGTCACGCTCGATCTGGTCGGCGACGGCAATGATTACGTGGGCAAGGGGCTCTCGGGCGGGCGCATCATCATTCGTCCCACCAACGATTTCCGCGGTAAATCGGAAGAAAACATCATTTGTGGCAACACCGTGATGTACGGCGCGCTCGAAGGTGAGGCGTTTTTTCGGGGCGTTGCGGGTGAGCGTTTTTGCGTGCGTAACTCCGGCGCCACAGCCGTCGTGGAAGGCACGGGTGACCACGGTTGCGAATACATGACCGGTGGCACCGTCGTGGTGCTCGGCGAAACCGGGCGGAACTTTGCCGCGGGCATGTCGGGCGGCGTGGCCTATGTGTTCGATCCTGAAGGAAGCTTCGCGGGCAAGTGCAACAGGTCGATGGTCGCGCTCGATCCGGTGTTGCAGCAAGCCGAGCAGGAACGCACGATCAACCCCGCGTTGTGGCACACCGGGGCCACCGATGAAGCCTTGCTTAAAGGGCTGGTGGAGCGGCACTTCCAGTTCACCGGTTCGCTGCGCGCCAAGGTGCTGCTGGAAAACTGGGATGCCTCGCGCCGTCAGTTCGTGAAAGTTTTTCCCACGGAATACAAGCGTGCGCTCGGTGAGATTGGCGCGAAGAAAACGGGCAAGGAAGCGCTCGCCGCCTGAGCATCGTGGCCCGCTACCCGGCGAGCACCCCAAATTATCGACGCTGGCTGCGCGTGAATGCAGCCAGCGCCCGATCCCTGATCAATACTGCTGATAGATAAAGAAGAGCATCCCATGGGCAAGGCAACCGGTTTTCTGGAGTATGAGCGCCGCCACGAGGCATATGAAGCGCCACTCACACGCATCAAGCATTACAAGGAGTTCGTTGCAGCGCTGGCTGATGACGAAGCAAAAATCCAGGGCGCACGCTGTATGGATTGCGGTATTCCATTTTGCAATAGCGGCTGCCCGGTGAATAACATCATTCCGGACTTCAACGATCTCGTATTTCATGGGGATTGGAAGACCGCGCTTGAGGTACTGCATTCAACCAACAACTTTCCTGAATTCACCGGCCGGATTTGCCCGGCGCCGTGTGAAGCCGCCTGCACGCTGGGCATCAACAATGATCCGGTCGGGATCAAATCGATTGAGCACGCGATTATCGACAAAGCCTGGGCCGAGGGGTGGGTCGCACCGTTGCCACCCAGGCACAAAAGCGGCAAAAAAGTCGCGGTGGTGGGGTCCGGGCCTGCGGGTTTGGCGGCAGCGCAGCAGCTCGCGCGTGCCGGACACGAGGTCACGGTATTCGAGAAAAACGACCGGATTGGCGGCTTGCTGCGCTATGGCATTCCTGATTTCAAGCTGGAGAAATGGCTGATCGATCGTCGCATGCGGCAGATGGAAGCCGAAGGCGTGAGCTTTCGTGCCAATGTTTTCATCGGTAAGGAGCCTTTGCCCGCCTTCGTGGGCAATACCGCAAAAGAGACGCTCTCGCCCGACGATCTCAAAGCCCAGTTCGATGCGATTGTGATTGCAGGGGGTTCCGAGACGCCGCGCGATCTGCCGGTGCCGGGCCGTGAGCTCGCGGGCATTCATTACGCCATGGAGTTTTTACCGCAACAAAACAAGGCGAACGCCGGCGATAAGGTGCTCAACCCGTTGCTGGCGAAGGGCCGGCATGTCGTGGTGATTGGTGGGGGCGATACCGGCTCGGATTGCGTCGGCACGTCGAACCGGCATGGCGCGAAAAGCGTGACGCAATTTGAGTTGCTGCCGCAGCCGCCTGAAACCGAAAACAAGCCGCTGGTCTGGCCGTACTGGCCAGTGAAGCTGCGCACCTCGTCATCGCATGAGGAAGGATGCGAGCGCGACTGGGCGGTGGCGACCAAACGTTTCGAAGGCAAAAACGGCAAGGTTGAAAAACTGGTTGCCGTGCGCGTCGAATGGAAGGATGGAAAGATGCAGGAAGTGCCCGGTTCGGAATTCGAAATGAAGGCTGATCTGGTATTGCTGGCGATGGGGTTCACGCAACCGGTTGCACCTGTGCTGGAGGCCTTCGGCGTTGAACGGGACGCGCGCGGCAATGTGCGCGCGGCAACGGAAGGCGATCACGCTTATTACACCTCGGTCGATAAAGTTTTTGCTGCGGGCGATATGCGCCGCGGACAGTCGCTGGTGGTTTGGGCGATCCGCGAAGGACGTCAGTGCGCACGTTCGGTCGATGCCTTTTTGATGGGGCATTCGGAGTTGCCCCGGTAACGACAGGTTTGGTTTGTGGGTCGGGTTTCTGGCGTTAGGCTTTCGTGGCCCAGCGCCGGGTTCCCCGCCCAAGAAGTGCTGCCACAGCCCAGCCCACCGACCATTCGCCGTCCCAGCCTCCTATGGCTGATGAAATCAGCGCGCTGGTGGCAATTATTCCGGCCTCGCTTTTTGTCATGGCCCAGGCCGCGATCAAGGTGGGAATCAGGAATGATGCGGGGCTTAGCTGGGATTTGCTGGTTTGTTATATGTTAAAACCCCCGGGATTATGCCGGAAATTGCAAATTAAAATTAATAGGATGGATAATTTAAAAATAGAAGGCTGCCGGTTTGATATAAATATTTGAGGTTGAAAATAACTGGGTGGATTAAAACGCAAGATGATGCGTGGTAATTTGATGGGCGGTAATAGATGCGCGTCGTACATGAGGTGTGCTGGATTATGGCATGGGATTTTATGGGTTTGTAATAAGTTATCGCAGAAACGTTGCCTGGGTGATTTATGCCTTTTTATTATCTCTATAATTTTGCGCCCTGATTTAAGTAAAATCCCTGATTGACTGTGCTTGCCTGAAAAATAGAAATTAAAGCCTTCTGTAAATGCGGCATTTGGCTTGCCACATAATTCTATGGGTGGCGTATGAAATATATGAAGTGGGGGACGGCGTTTGCTGTTGTTGCCGTGATTTCGGTATTTGTTGTGTGGAAATTTATCAAAAATAATGAGGATATTTCTCAAATATCAAGGGCTGAAATAAAGCCGGCAGGAAGCCTGGCTATTCCTGTCGCCGCATCGGCAGCGAATACAGACCCGGAGCATTTTATTACTCAGGACGATGTGCCATTTCCACCCATCGCTGATCATCGTGGCTTGCTGGTCGATGGCCAGTATTTCAAACCCCGTCCTGATGTGGCGAGTTACATTGAGAAAGAATATTCGGATATTCCCACCCGGAAAGCCATGTTGCAATTTGCTGCGGCGTTTGAGGCGAGTATTGCGCTGGGCGGAACGGAGGATGGGGCGACGAGGGCTGCAGTATCGGAGCTGGATGCGCTGGGTTGTATCTCGGAAAAATTGTCAGATATTAGTATTAAAGAAAGACTTCATTTAATTAAAGAAATTGAAGCAAGAATGCTCAATTCTCCCGAGAGAATGGTTGCATATGGAGAGAAAGGAGTCATCATGCGTTTTTTGAGGGGGTGATACTTGCATTTATTTTGATTGTGTTGTGGGGGCGTGCTTATGCAAATAATGAAAGTGGCTGTGAAAAGAAGCTTGTTATTTCATATGCTAATGGAATTATGAATAGCTTGTCTAATAGAACGGCGGGGATGAATGCATTAAAAAGCATGGTTGGATCGTCGTATGGTGGCTCTCCCGTAGAATATAGTCTGTCCGACAACCCCACAGAAGGCTTCTTAAAAGATCTGGTCCGTGTATTAAAACAAAAACTGGCAGAAGATCCTGGGCTGAGCTGGGGTTCAAGGTAACCCAGCCGATGGGCCACAGCTTCGTGGGCGTCTACGTCGATCCGGAATCCCGTTCCTGCGCCTCGATCAAAAAGATGACGCAAACCGGCCTGGACCGGCTCGGCCATCCGAACAAGGCAGGCGCGATCCTCGCCCGCTACCGGGCGGTGTCATGGAAGATGGCGGCCCTGCAGCCGGGCATGGAGGCCTCGTGTAACAGCCAGGTGGCAGATGGCATCTGGCCGCTGTCCTGGGTCAACACGGCACGGACGTTCTACCTGAAAGCACCTTACGACGCGGCGAAATCGTATGTGTTCGTCGATGCAGAGGGGCGGAGCATCGATCAGGCGGGGCTGGACCCCTATCTTCCAGAAGGGATGAGTGGCTGGCTGGCCCTCCAGAACAGCGGCGCTTTCGACCGGAGCTTGACGTGGATTGGCCCAGCCGGGCTCTACAAGGAAGGACTTTGCAGTGTCAGCGAGGGCCCGCCCGACACCAGCAAGTTCAGCCTGCTGGATTACTTCAACTCGCCGGACAAGGAGGCGCTGGCCGCTGGGGGCATCACGTTGAGCTGGTTGCCGACGACTTTGCCGTTTGTCTCGTTGCGTGCGGATGTCTGTACCAAAGAGGCGATCACGATGTAGTGGTTTCTGCCAGCGCCACAGCATAGATAAAAACATAGGCAAACAAACCACGAAGTGCTCTTCCCGGATGTAACTTCTCACGCTTCCTTCGTCTGCCGCTCCATCTCGAGCGTGTCGCCATGAAACTCCGCGAGCGCTTCCCGATGCGCAACGCTGACAATGGCGGCATTCGCTAGCCGCTCGACAAACAGTCGATAGAGCCGCGCTTCGTTTTCTGCATCGAGCGCGCTGGTTGCCTCGTCGAGAAACAGATAATCCGGTTTGTGTAGCAGCACCCGGGCTGCCGCCAACCGTTGCTGTTCGCCTGGCGAGAGCATGCGGCTCCAGTGCCCGGATTCTTCCAGACGCTCCGTATAGCCTGCCAAATGACATGCACGGAGCGCTTCCTGACAGGCTTCGTCGCTATAGGCATCAGCAACTGACGGATAGGCGAGTGCGGCTTTTAGCGTGCCGATGGGCAGATAGCTCTGCTGCGGGATGAACATCATCCGGGCGTTCACGGGCACATCAATCGCGCCGTCGCCGAAGGGCCATAAACCGGCGAGCGCTCGCATCAACGTGCTTTTGCCCGCACCGGATGGCCCGCGAACAAGCCAGCGCGAGCCTGGCTTGATCGAGATGTCACGAATGCGCGAGAGCGCATCGCCATTGGGCAGCGCGAGGCGTAACTGATGGGTGGAGAGTGCATCGGCATTGACGTAATGCAGATTGATGCCGCCATGCTCGGTAGCGGGCGAAACGGATTCCTTCAGATGCGGCGCGTGCATGGTGCGGCTAAATTCACGCAACCGGTTCACGGTGGCGCGCCATTCGACGAGCGTGCCGTAGCTGTTGATAAACCACGAAAACGAGTTGCTGACCGTGCCGAAGGCCTGCGAAATCTGCATCAGCACGCCGAACGTGAACGCGCCCGCGAAGTAACGCGGCGCGGCGACAACCAGCGGAAAAATAATTGCAATCTGGCCATAAAAGCTCAGCACGAAGGTGAGACGGCGGGTGTATTTCATCACCTGCCACCAGTTGTCGCGGATACGGACGAAGAGGTTTTTGGCGTTGTTTTCTTCGGTGTTCATGCCGTCGTAGAACGCGATTTGCTCGGCGTTCTCGCGGACGCGGATCAGGCCGAAACGGAAATCCGCTTCGACGCGTTGCATCTGGTAATTGATCGATACCAGCGGATGGCCAAACTTCTGGATCACCAGCGAGCCGCCTACGGCATAGAGCGCTGCCGCCCACACCATATAGCCAGGAATATGGATGGGCGTGCCGCCCAGGGTGAAACTCAGTGCCCCGGCGAGCGACCATAGAATCGTAATAAACGTTATCAGGGTGATGACGGTCGAGAGCAAATCCAGCGTCAGCGACAACGTGGTGTTGGCAAATGACTGGAGGTCATCGCTAATTCGCTGATCGGGGTTATCCGTGAGCCGGTCGCGCTCGATACGATAAAACGTGCCGCCACGGAGCCAGTCTTGCAGATAGCGTGTCGTGAGCCATTGGCGCCAGCGAAAGCCGAGCATCTGCCGCAGATATCGCCCATAAACCGCAAGAATAATGAAGGCGAAGGCCAGCCCGCTGAACACCAGCAACAGATGGGGGAAATCGCGGACGTTTTTGGCTTGCAGGGCGTTGTAGAAATTCGCATTCCAGCGGTTCAGCCAGACATTGATTGCGATCACCAGCAAGTTCATCACGATGATCGCCGCAAGCAGGCTCCAGGCGATCTTGCGTTCTTCGGAGACCCAGTACGGCTTGATCAGGCTCCACGCGGAGACGGGTTGATCGTCGGTGGGCATGCGGCGGAAATCGGTGTTCGGTGTGTCGGGTGTCATGGCCATCCTTTGAGTGCCGAAGTCTCGCGCTACGACGCTAGGTGGAAGTAAATGTGGACGTGTGGGCGCGGGTCTGAAATGTCGTTGCGCGGCAGGCCGCTTGCGGGCCGCCCGCAGGCTGTCCAGTTGCGCGAGTGTGAGCGGAATGTCTTAAACGGACATTAACGGGATAGAACGTGCCGCGCGCCCTGGGCTGACGTCTCGCCGTGCCCGGTGACGCTGTTGCGGCGAACGAGCCTGTTTTGCGGATCAGACATTGTGCCAGAGCATGCTGCATCGCAGCGCCGCCGTGCGCTGCGCCAGACTGGCCGGACTTGCCAGATGGCTTACGCTGCATGGGTGCCGGTTTGCTGGTGAAGCGCCGTTGTGTTCTAATGCCCCACGACGAAACAGGGGTGCTGGGCTGCGGTTCACACGTGGCAGCGCGGCTGAGAAAAACCCTTCGCACCCGATCCGGGTAATACCGGCGCGGGAAGTTTCCGGAAGCTTCTTCCTCTTCCATCGCCTTGCCAGACGGCAGCCACATGTGGCATGCACAGTCTGGCCGGTTTCGCCCGCCGGTTTCGTCTTGGGTGCGCGCTTTTTGCCGTGCAGACAGGATCCGATGACCGCTCATTTTTCCGTTTTCTATTTCTATTGCGCTCCTGCGCCTTTTTCCATTCGCTCTCCGTTTGATGGCATGGACGGCATCGGACATGGTCGACCTTATCCGCGAAGCGAATCATGCCCACGATGACCCCGTCTCCGTCTCTGTCACCGTCTTCTTCGCCTGTTTCGTCCTTTTCTGCCAGGCCCGATGTCGCGGTGCTGGGCGGCGGGTTATGCGGCCGTCTGGTCGCATGGCAGCTTGCGGGCGCGGGCTATCGCGTGGCGCTTTATGAGCGCGGAGACGCGGCCGGATCGCATTCGGCGGCCTGGGTGGCCGCGGCGATGCTCGCGCCGCTGGCCGAAGCCGCTAGCGCCGAGCTGCTGATCACCCAGTTAGGTGCGGCATCGCTTGAAACCTGGCCGAAGGTGCTCGCAGCCTTGCCCGAACCGGTTTTTTTCCAGCGCAATGGCACGCTGGTGCTCTGGCATCACGCCGATCGCACGGAAGCACCGTTGTTCGAGCGCCGTTTGCGGGCGAATGCGCCGGCGGAATGGCTCGATGACGGCCTGGTGCGCTTCTCGGGCGCGCAACTCGATGCGCTCGAGCCCGCGCTGGCAGGGCGCTTCCCTCAAGGCTGGCTGTTACCGCGCGAGGGCCAGCTCGATAACCGTCAAGTGCTGCACGCGCTGGCGCTAGGCCTGGCCGAGCGGGGTGTGGCACTGCACTGGAATACCGCGGTCGACGAGCCTGCGTTGCCCGCCGCAGGCCTCACGATTGACTGCCGCGGGTTAGGGTCCAAGCCGGTTTGGCCGGGGCTGCGTGGTATCCGGGGCGAAGTCGCGCGGGTTCATGCACCCGGGATTGAGCTTTCGCGGCCGGTGCGTCTGCTGCATCCGCGCTATCCGTTGTATCTCGCGCCCAAGCAGGACAGCGTGTATGTCATCGGTGCGACCGAAATCGAAGGCGAGGACGCCTCGCCAGTCAGCGTGCGCTCGGCGCTTGAGTTGCTGAGCGCGGCGTTTTCGGTGCATCCGGGTTTTGCCGAGGCGCGGATTCTCGAACTCAATGCGCAGTGCCGGCCGACCTTGCCTGATCATCGCCCCGCGCTGGTGTGGGACGGCGCCGCGACGTTGCGGGTCAATGGGCTGTACCGGCATGGCTACATGATCGCGCCCGAAGTCGCTGAGGCGGCTGTCAGTCTGGCCCACTGGCTGCTCGATGGCCGGGTTCACGATGCGGATGCGTTTGCCGCCTGGCGCCGCGAGACACGATGGCCGGCACTATTTCATCAGGCTGATTGAACATCCGCCCCTCGTACTGATTGAACGAACCGAACGAACCGAACGAACCACTTCCTTACATCATGGATATTCATCTCAACCAGAAGCCGTTGTCGCTGCCCGAAGGCGCGACGATTGCCGATGCGCTCGTTGCTTACGGCGCGCGTCCGCCGTTTGCCGTGGGGCTTAATGGCGCTTTCGTGGCCCGGTCGCAGCATGCGTCGCACGCCCTTCGCGCGGGCGATCGGCTCGATGTCGTGCAGCCGGTCGCGGGCGGCTGAACCTTCAGCGCTTTTGTCTGGCACCCTGGCCCGATTTTTCCCGCCCTCTGCCATTGCTCTATTGCTCCATTGCTCCACCAGCAAGGATGTTCCGATGATTTTTCCTGTTCTTTCCGATCCACTCCGGCTGTATGGCGAGACGTTCGCCAGCCGGGTGCTGCTCGGCACTTCGCGCTATCCCTCGTTGCAATCGCTTTCGGATTCGATTGATGCGGCCCGGCCCGGCATGGTGACCGTCGCGCTGCGCCGCCAGATGCAGACAGATGGCGCGCAAACGGGTTTCTTCGATTTGCTCAAGCGGCATGGCGTGCCCCTGCTGCCCAATACGGCCGGCTGCCAGAGCGTGAGCGAAGCGCTCAATACAGCGTATATGGCCCGCGAAGTCTTCGAGACCGACTGGATCAAGCTCGAACTGATCGGTGACGATTACACGCTGCAGCCTGACCCCGTGGGTCTGATTGAGGCGGCGGCCACGCTGGTCAAGGCCGGGTTCAAGGTTTTGCCGTATTGCACGGAAGACCTGGTGATTGGCCGCCGTTTGCTCGATGCGGGCTGTGAAGCGTTGATGCCATGGGGCGCGCCGATCGGCACCGGCAAGGGCGTGGTGAATCCTTATGGGCTGCGCGTATTGCGCGAGCGTTTGCCCGATGTACCGCTGATTGTCGATGCCGGGCTTGGCGTGCCGTCGCATGCCGCGCAGGTGATGGAGTGGGGTTTCGATGGCGTGCTCCTGAACACCGCTGTGTCGCAGGCGACGCATCCGGCCGCGATGGCACAGGCCTTTGCGCTGGGTGTCGAGGCGGGACGCCAGGCGTGGCTGGCGGGGCCGATGGCCGAGCGCGAAACGGCTCATGCCAGCACGCCCGTGGTGGGTTTGCCGTTTTGGCATCAGGACGGAGGGGCCGCGTGAGTGATGCGTGGGCAGGTTCGGCGCGCGGCCCGTTCTGGCCGCCTGCCGATGAACAGGCTGCCGTTGCCGGGCGTATTCGCGCGCGTCTCGGCGATTGGGCGCCTCCCAGCCAGCCTTGGTGTCTCTGCTTGAGCGCGCCGGATGAGGCCCGGCGCGGAGATCTGATTGTCGTGATGCACGCGCCTTCCTCGGCACGCTCTCCAGACGCGAGATCTTCGCTTGCTGGCAGCCCAATCGCGCGTTGGCAGCGTCAGGGCGCGGGCGTGATCGAAGTAGTCGGGCCCACCGCGCTGACGCTCCACCTTGATGGCGAACGCTATGCCCTGGAGGGCGTGCTGTCCGACGACTGGATCGCCGCGCTGGCAGCTTTCCTCGATTGCGGTTTTGCCCCGCACGATGCGTTAGTGCTGGCGTTGGCATGGCGCGCTGGCGACGAACTGAGCCTGGCTGATCCATGGCCGGTCGATCTGGCGCGCTTTCCGCGCGTGATGGGTTTGCCCGCCGCGCCTGCCGTTGCGTTTGCGCCGTGTCCCGTGCGACTGGGTCTTTATCCTGTGCTGCCGACGGCGCAATGGGTCGAGCGTGTGCTGGCTTTCGGCGTGAAAACGGTGCAGTTGCGTCGTAAAACGGCAGAGCCTGCGGAACTCGCGTGCGAGATTCGGCAAAGTGTGGCGGCGGGACGGCGGCATGATGCCCGGGTCTTCATCAACGATCACTGGCAAGCGGCGCTGGACGCGGGCGCTTACGGCGTGCATCTCGGCCAGGAAGACTTGCCCGGCGCCGATCTATCCGCGCTGGCGGCAGCCGGCATGCGGCTTGGTTTATCGACGCACGGCTACTACGAGATTCTCCGGGCGCTGCACTATCGCCCTAGTTACATCGCGCTAGGCGCCGTGTTTCCCACCGCGACCAAGCATGTGTCAACCGGGGCGCAAGGTTTGGCGCGGCTGGCGCGCTATGTGCGTTTGCTCGATGGCGTGATGCCACTGGTGGCGATCGGCGGCATTGATGCCGGGCGGCTGTCTGCCGTGCTGGCGACGGGGGTCGGCAGTGCCGCGGTCGTGAGCGCGGTGACCGGTGCGACAGATTCCGCGGCGGCTGTGGCCGCGTTGCAGTCTATGTGCGACGCATGAGTGCAGTACTGCGTGGAGGCTAATCGGGGCGTGTGACGGCACGGTTCATACGATGGCCCTATAATTGCCGGCTGCTGACAAAAGACCCCTCGTTTCGTGCCATTTAATCCCGATAATCCCGATCACCTGCTTGAATTACGCGACGTCGACTTCGGTTACGGCGATCGTCTCATTCTGTCGTCCCTGAACATGCGTTTTCGCCGTGGGCAGGTGATCGCGGTGATGGGCGGCTCGGGCTGCGGCAAGACCACCCTGTTGCGGCTGATCGGCGGCCTGATGCGGGCGCGGCGCGGTCAGGTGCTGTTTCAGGGGCAGGACGTGGGCGCGCAAACGCGCGATGGTCTTTACGCGCTGCGGCGAAAAATGGGCATGCTGTTCCAGTTCGGTGCGCTGTTTACGGATGCCTCGGTATTCGACAACGTGGCTTTCGCCCTGCGCGAGCATACCGATCTGTCTGAAGCGCTAATCCATGACCTCGTGCTGATGAAGCTCAACGCGGTGGGTTTGCGTGCCGCACGCGATCTCATGCCTTCCGAGATCTCCGGCGGCATGGCGCGGCGTGTGGCGCTGGCGCGGGCCATCGCGCTCGATCCCGAACTCATGATGTATGACGAGCCGTTTTCTGGCCTCGATCCCATTTCCCTGGGCATTACCGCCAAACTGATCCACACGCTGAACCAGGCGCTCGGCGCGACCTCGATTATGGTGACGCACGAAGTGCCCGAATCGTTTGCGATTGCCGATTATGTCTACTTTCTGGCCAACGGCGGTGTGTATGCCGAAGGCACGCCGTCTCAGCTGTGGGCCTCGACGGATGCCACCGTGCGCCAGTTCCTCGACGGCGCGCCGGACGGCCCATTTAAATTCGACTATCCGGGCAGCACTTCGCTGGCGACTGATTTTGGCGTTGGCGGAGGGGCAGCATGATTAGCGCAATTGGACGTTCGGTGATCGGCGGGCTTGAGCGCGCGGGCTATGCGACGCGTTTTTTCCTGCGGCTGATGCTCGAATTTTTTCCACTGCTGCGGCGGCCACGGCTTGTCACGCGGCAAATTCACTTTGTCGGCATTTATTCGCTGCTGATTATCGCGGTGTCGGGGCTGTTCGTCGGCTTCGTGCTGGGCTTGCAGGGCTATTACACGCTGAACCGCTACGGCTCCGAACAGGCGCTCGGGATGCTGGTGGCGCTGTCGCTGGTGCGCGAACTGGGGCCGGTGGTGACCGCGCTGCTTTTCGCTGGCCGTGCGGGTACCTCGCTCACGGCTGAAATCGGCCTGATGAAAGCGGGTGAACAGCTCACCGCGATGGAAATGATGGCGGTCGATCCGCTCAAGGTGGTGATAGCGCCGCGGATGTGGGCTGGCATTATTTCGATGCCGGTGCTGGCGGCGATTTTCAGCGCGGTGGGCGTGATCGGCGGCTACATCGTGGGCGTGTTGCTGATTGGCGTGGATTCCGGCGCGTTCTGGTCGCAGATGCAAGGTGGCGTGGATGTCTGGCGCGATGTGGGCAATGGCGTGATCAAGAGCCTGGTGTTTGGCTTTGCCGTGACTTTTATCGCGCTTTACCAGGGTTATGAGGCCAAGCCGACGCCGGAAGGTGTGTCGCGCGCGACCACCCTGACTGTGGTGTACGGCTCGCTGACGGTACTCGGTCTCGATTTTTTGCTGACGGCGCTGATGTTCAGCTAGAACCACACGGATACGGTTTCCGCGCGGAAAGTCCCTGCCGCGCTAGCCGGTTCTCTTTGGAATGAAGATGAAAAAGACTGCTCTCGACTTCTGGGTCGGCCTGTTTGTTGTGCTGGGGTTCGTGGCGCTGCTGTTTCTGGCGCTGAAGGCTGGCAATATGAGTTCGCTGTCGTTTCAGCAGACGTATCCGGTGTCGTTGACATTCGACAACATTGGTGGCCTGAAGCCCCGTGCCGCCGTGAAAAGCGCGGGTGTGGTGGTGGGCCGGGTCGCGTCCATCGGCTTTGACAGCAATACCTATCAGGCGCGCGTCACGCTGGATCTGGACAGTCAATATCCGTTTCCGAAAGACAGTTCGGCGAAGATTCTCACGTCGGGCCTGCTCGGCGAGCAATACATCGGGCTGGAGCCTGGTGGCGATACCCAAATGTTGAAGGCAGGCGACACGATCACGATGACGCAATCGGCGATCGTGCTCGAAAACCTGATTGGGCAGTTTCTCTATAGCAAGGCAGCGGATTCGGGCGCCGCGAAGGCAGATGTCCCGGTACCCGCTGCGCTGGAACCGGTGGCGCCTGCTTCGGGCACGGCGCCCCAGTAACAAACAAGGAAGGAGTAAAACTCATGCAGAACAAGGGTATCCGCACTGGCGTACTGGTGCTGGCGATGTCACTGGCGGGTTGCTCGACCGTGCAGACGCCGATCAAGGCTGATCCGATCGAAGGCTTTAACCGCACGATGTTCACGGTCAATGACAAGATCGACCAGTACGCGCTCAAGCCGGTCGCCGAAGGCTATGTGTGGCTGACACCGGAGCCGGTGCGCGATAGCGTGACCAATTTCTTTTCGAATGCTGGCGATGTGTATATCGCGGCGAACAATCTGCTGCAGCTCAAGATTGCCGATGGTGTGGGTGACATCATGCGTGTCGTGATCAACACGATATTTGGCGTGGGCGGCCTGTTCGATGTCGCCACGCTGGCGAAGCTGCCTAAACACGACAACGATCTTGGCCTGACGCTGGGACACTACGGCGTGCCGGCTGGCCCCTATCTGGTGTTGCCGCTGATGGGCCCAAGCACGGTGCGCGATACGGTTTCGATGGTAGGCGACTACTTTGTCAATCCGCTTTCCTACGTCAAGCCGGATGCGGCAAGCTGGGGGCTGTACGGATTGAACGTGATCGATATGCGGGCCAACCTGCTGAGCGCGGGTGACGTGCTTGAAGGCGCGGCGCTCGACAAATATTCGTTTGTCCGCAATGCATACTTGCAGCGCCGCAAGTATTTGCTGTCGGATGGCAAGAGCGCGGCGTTGCCCGATTATGGCGACGATACGCCGCCGCCGAAATACGAAGACGTGGACGAGACTGATGCTGCTGCATCGGGTGCAGCGGCGGCGGCTTCGGCCGGGAGGAAGGCTTCAGCGCCGACCAGCGCGGGGAGCGCGCCGCAACCGACGACTGTGCCCGCCAGCCAGATGATTCCTCCCACACTTTTTGGCCATCCTTCATTCAAGTTGCGCTAACGCGTGGTAGCTTCCGCATTCGTGCGGAAGCATTCATTTTGGGCAGGATTTGATATGAAAAAATTATTCCTTGTGTCATTTTTTGCAGCTTTTCTGGCATTGACGGATAGTGCTTCCGCACAAGGTGTGGATACGAGTGCACCGGATATGCTGATTAAGACAGCCACGAAGCAGGTGATTGATGCTGTTCGCACTGACAAATCGGTGCAGCAAGGCGATATCAACGAGATCACGAAGCTCGTCAACGAAAAAATCCTTCCCTACACCGATTTCCTCCGTACCACGCGGCTGGCGATGGGCCGTAACTGGCGCGTGGCGACTCCGCAGCAGCAGCAGCAGGTGGTCGAGCAGTTCAAGATACTGCTCATTCGCACCTACTCTGGCGCGCTGGCCCAGGTCCGCGACCAGCAGATCCAGTACCGGCCATTTCATGCCGATCCCGCCGCGACCGATGTGGTCGTGCGCTCCATGGTGATGAACAACGGCACGCCGATTCAGCTGGATTACCGCCTGTACAAGACCCCCCAGGGCTGGCGCGTGTATGACATCAACGTGTTGGGCGCATGGCTGATTCAGGCGTATCAGCAGCAGTTCAATGAAGAGATTCAACAACATGGCGTCAATGGGCTGATCCAGTTCCTCACGCAGCGCAATCAGCAACTGGCGGCAGGCAAGCATTCATGAAGCGCTTCGCCAGCGGCGCGACACTCACGCACGCTAGCGCCACAGCGGTGCTAGCCATGGGGCTGCAGCAGATCGAGGCGGGCGCGCAAGAGGTGGATTGCGCCGCGCTGACGCAATTCGATTCGTCCGCGCTGGCCGTGTTGCTGGCATGGCAGCGCGCGGCACAGGCGCGCCATGCTTCACTCGATATCGTCAATTTGCCCGCTGGGCTGGCGAACCTCGCGCAAGCCTACGGTATCGCCGAGCTATTGCCGATGACGTCATCGTAGTTTCAGCGCTTCACTGATTTCGCCCGGGCTGTTTCGATGCCTACCGGGCTCAGGGATTTGAGCCTTTTGCCCTATAATCGAGCGTTTTTGGCGGGGATTTTGACTGTGGGAACGGGCCAGTCAAGCGGTCTCCAGTTAGTCGAGCAGCCCAAAGTAGTCTCGGCCGTCCCCATGAGCCGTCCCAGAACGAGCGGTTCCAAAGCGGCCCCCCATTCTTTTTTATTCCTCTCAAGGTGGCGTTGCTCAAGGCGGCGCGCAGCCCATGTCAGCTATCGAAATTCGTAACGTCAAAAAGCGCTACCGGAATTTGCAGGCGCTTAAGGGCGTCAGCTTTGCCGTGGAAGAAGGCGAGTTTTTTGGGTTGCTGGGCCCCAATGGCGCGGGCAAAACGACGCTCATCAGCATTCTGGCGGGCTTGGCCCGTGCGACGGAAGGCCACATTACGATACGCGGTCATGACGTCGTGAGCGATTTTCGTGCGGCGCGGCGTGCGCTTGGGGTGGTGCCACAGGAACTGGTTTTCGATCCGTTTTTTTCAGTGCGGGAAACCTTGCGCATTCAGTCGGGCTATTACGGCTTGCACCGCAATGACGCGTGGATCGACGAAATCATGGCCAATCTCGATCTCACCGAAAAAGCCGACGTCAATATGCGAGCGCTGTCCGGTGGTATGAAACGCCGCGTGCTGGTCGCCCAGGCGCTGGTGCACCGGCCCCCAGTGATTGTGCTGGACGAGCCTACGGCGGGCGTCGATGTCGAGTTACGCCAGACACTCTGGAAGTTCATTTCCCGCCTGAACCGCGAAGGCCATACGATCGTGCTGACCACGCACTATCTGGAAGAAGCCCAGGCGTTATGCGACCGTATCGCCATGCTGCGGCGCGGCGAAGTCGTCGCGCTTGAGCGGACTCATGCGTTGCTGCAACGTTTTGCCGGAACCCAGCTGTTTATCCGCCTGGCACAAGGTGCCTTGCCGGTTGAGCTGCGCTCGCTTGCAATCGATCCGGGCGCCTTGCCGGCCAACCAGCATCTGTTGCGTCTGAACAATTACGACGAAGTCGAGCGGATCCTTGCGCAATGTCGTGCAGCGGGTTGCACATTCGATGAAATCGAAGTCCGCAAGGCCGATCTTGAAGACGTGTTTCTTCAGGTCATGAAGGGTCCGGAAGTGACCGGGGGGCTCGCATGAGCGGTTTTCGCACGTTGTTTTATAAAGAAATCCTGCGCTTCTGGAAGGTGGCGTTTCAGACCGTGCTGGCGCCGGTCATCACCGCGCTGCTGTATCTGATGATCTTTGGCCATGCGTTGCGCGATCACGTTCAGGTGTATCCAGGGGTGCTGTACACCAGCTTCCTCGTGCCGGGCCTCGTGATGATGAGCATGCTGCAAAACGCGTTTGCCAACAGCTCGTCGTCGCTGATCCAGTCCAAAATCACCGGCAATCTCGTGTTTGTCTTGCTGCCGCCGCTCTCGCACTGGGAGATGTTCAGCGCGTATGTGCTGGCATCGGTCGTGCGTGGTCTCGCGGTCGGGTTTGGCGTGTTTATCGCTACGGTCTGGTTTATTCCGCTCAGTTATAACGCGCCGCTGTATATCGTCGCGTTCGCCGTACTGGGCTCGGCTATTCTGGGCACGCTGGGGCTGATCGCGGGTATCTGGGCGGAAAAATTCGACCAGCTTGCCGCATTTCAGAATTTTCTGATCATGCCGCTGACGTTTCTTTCCGGGGTGTTTTATTCGACGCACACGCTGCCGCCTGGCTGGCGTGAAGTATCGCAACTCAATCCTTTTTTCTACATGATCGACGGTTTTCGTTACGGCTTTTTCGGGATGTCGGATATCAATCCGCTCGTGAGCCTGGCGATTGTCGGCGGTTTTTTTGTGGTGCTGGCGGCGCTGGCGATGCGGATGCTCGCATCCGGCTACAAGCTGCGCCAGTAATTCACGAATCCAGGAGCGTTTTATGTTGCCCACTCCCGAGCAGGTCAAAAACTACATCGCTGCAGGGCTTGCCTGCCAGCACCTTGAGGTCGAAGGCGATGGCCAGCATTTCTTCGCCACGATCGTGGCCGAGGGGTTTGAAGGCAAGCGCCTGATTCAACGTCATCAACTGGTTTATGCAGCCCTGGGCGACCGCATGCGCGAAGAGATTCACGCGCTCAGTATGAAAACGCTAACACCCGCCGAATGGCGGCAAGCGTAATCTGGACGCTTGTTCGAACGCCCCCCTCTCAGACCCCCGCGTTGTTGTTGATGACATGGCAGCGCACTCGCAACCAGCATGATAGCGGCCGGCGGCCGCCCAATTTCAGGAACCGAATGGCATGGACAAACTCGTGATTGAAGGCGGGCAGCGGCTCGCAGGCGAGATCGTCGTTTCAGGGGCAAAAAATGCGGCGTTGCCTATTTTGTGTGCGGGCTTGCTCAGTGCCGAGCCGGTCTATCTCGAAAATGTTCCTGATTTGCAGGATGTCCGCACTGTCTTGAAGCTGCTGGGCCAGATGGGCGTGCGCAGCGAGGCCGGCGCGGGCCAGGTGATGCTCGACGCATCACGGGTGGACAATCTGGTCGCGCCCTATGAGCTGGTCAAAACCATGCGCGCCTCGATTCTCGTGCTGGGGCCGCTGGTGGCGCGTTTCGGTGAAGCGCGCGTATCGCTGCCAGGCGGCTGCGCCATTGGTGCACGGCCGGTTGACCAGCACATCAAGGGCTTGCAGGCGATGGGCGCTGAAATCAGCATCGAGCATGGTTTTATCGAAGCTCGCGCGAAGCGTTTAAAAGGCGCGCGTATCGTCACCGACATGATTACCGTGACGGGCACGGAGAATCTGCTCATGGCGGCGGTGCTCGCCGAGGGCGAAACCGTGATTGAAAACGCGGCACGCGAGCCCGAAGTCGGTGATCTGGCGCATCTGCTGGTGGCGATGGGCGCGCAGATCGGCGGCATTGGCACGGACCGTCTCGTGATCCAGGGCGTCGAAAAGCTGCATGGGGCGCGCCATAGCGTGATTCCCGACCGTATCGAAGCCGGCACTTTCCTGTGTGCTGTCGCAGCGGCCGGTGGCGACGTGATCTTGCGCCATGTGCGGCCGCAGACTTTCCAGGCGGTGACGGACAAGCTCCGCGAAGCGGGCGTGACGCTCGAAGAAGGCGCTGACTGGATGCGTGTGCGCATGAGCCAGCGGCCCAAGGCGGTGACGTTTCGCACCTCCGAATACCCCGCGTTTCCCACCGACATGCAAGCGCAGTTCATGGCGCTCAACACGATTGCGCAAGGGCGGGCGCAGGTGGTTGAAACCATCTTCGAAAACCGCTTTATGCATGTCCAGGAGCTGAACCGGCTTGGCGCGGACATCACGACGGATGGCAATACGGCGCTCGTCACGGGTGTGGACAAGCTGTCCGGGGCGAAGGTCATGGCGACGGATTTGCGGGCGTCCGCGAGCCTCGTGATCGCTGGGCTGTGCGCGGATGGCGAAACGCTGATCGACCGGATCTATCACCTGGACCGGGGCTACGACCGGATGGAAGCCAAGCTCACCACGGTGGGCGCGACGGTGCGGCGCATCCATGGCGGGAGTGCGGCATGAGTTCCGCTGCACCCTTGACCCTGGCTTTATCGAAGGGCCGGATTTTCGAAGAGACCTTGCCGCTGCTTGAGGCCGCGGGTGTGCAGGTGACCGAAGACCCGGAAACCTCGCGCAAGCTGATCCTGCCGACGACCGATCCGAACGTGCGCGTCATCATCGTTCGCGCGACCGATGTTCCAACCTACGTCGAATATGGCGCGGCGGATTTCGGCGTGGCGGGCAAGGACGTGCTGCTCGAGCATGGCGGCAGCGGCCTGTATCAGCCGGTTGATCTGGATATCGCCCGTTGCCGCATGTCAGTGGCCGTGAAAGCGGGCTTCGATTACGCGAGCGCGGTGCGTCAGGGCGCGCGGCTGCGCGTGGCGACCAAATATGTTGAAACCGCGCGGGAGCATTTCGCTGCCAAGGGCGTTCACGTCGACCTGATCAAGCTGTACGGTTCGATGGAGCTGGCACCGCTGGTGGGGCTGGCGGACGCGATTGTTGATCTGGTGAGCTCTGGCGGCACGTTACGGGCCAATAACCTGGTCGAAGTCGAAGAGATCATGTCGATCTCGTCGCGCCTTGTGGTCAATCAGGCCGCGCTCAAACTCAAGCGTGCGGCGTTACGCCCCTTTCTCGACGCCTTCGAGCGCGCCTCGCAGCAGCAACGCGGCGCGGCAGCCTGAGCGTGTTGCCAGCCTGAATGCTTATGGCCTGGCTCATGGCCACATGAATGGGCACGTATTACCGAAATGGATAACAGCATGTCTATGTCTACCCGAATTCGCAAACTCGATTCCAGCAGCACCGATTTTCGGCGTGAGTTGCACACCGTACTCGCTTTCGAAGCCAGTGAAGACGAAGCCATCGAGCGCTCGGTGGCACAAATTCTGGCCGAGGTGAAAGCGCGCGGCGATGCCGCTGTGCTGGAATACACCCATCGCTTCGACCGGCTGGAGGCGAAAAGCATCGCCGCGCTTGAAGTGCCGATGGCCGAACTCGAAGCGGCGCTGGAATCGCTTGAGCCCAAGCGCCGTGCGGCGCTGGAAGCCGCCGCCGCACGGGTGCGCGGCTATCACGAGAAGCAGAAGATCGAGTGCGGCAGCCATAGCTGGCAATACACCGAGGCCGATGGCACGGTACTGGGGCAAAAGGTTACGCCGCTCGATCGCGCCGGTATTTATGTCCCTGGCGGCAAGGCGGCCTATCCGTCATCGGTGCTGATGAATGCGATTCCGGCGCGCGTCGCGGGCGTGCGGGAGATCGTGATGGTGGTGCCGACGCCCGATGGCGTGAAAAATCCGCTTGTGCTGGCGGCGGCGCTGATGGGCGGTGTCGATCGGGTCTTCACGATTGGCGGCGCGCAGGCCATTGGTGCGCTGGCGTATGGCACGCAAACCGTGCCTGCCGTCGACAAGATTTGCGGGCCGGGTAACGCGTATGTGGCTTCGGCCAAGCGGCGGGTGTTTGGCACGGTCGGCATCGACATGATTGCCGGCCCCTCTGAGATTCTCGTGCTGTGCGATGGCACGACCGATCCACGCTGGGTGGCGATGGATCTCTTTTCACAAGCGGAACACGACGAACTGGCGCAATCCATTTTGCTGTGTCCGGACGCGGCGTTCATTGCCCGGGTGCATGAAGCCATCGATGAACTGTTGCCCACCATGACGCGTCATGAAACCATCCGCAAGTCGCTCGAAGGGCGCGGTGCGCTGGTCAAGGTGCGTGACATGGCCGAGGCGTGCGCGATTGCCAACGATATCGCCCCCGAACACCTTGAGATCTCCTCACTTGAGCCGCAGCAATGGGGCAAACTGATTCGTCACGCGGGCGCGATTTTTCTGGGCCGCTACACCAGCGAGAGCCTGGGCGACTACTGCGCCGGGCCCAATCACGTGCTGCCGACCTCGCGCACAGCACGGTTTTCGTCGCCACTCGGCGTTTATGACTTCTTCAAACGTTCCAGCGTGATCGAAGTCAGCGCGGAAGGCGCGCAGACGCTGGGCGAAATCGCCGCCGAACTCGCCTATGGCGAGGGCCTGCAAGCGCACGCCCGCAGCGCCGAGTACCGCATGAAGCAAAACGGTTAATGCAGTGCAACCGTGCGCGTGATGGGTTCTGGCGCGGTGCATGAGCCGGGCTTGTTTGCCTTGGCTCATTGGCCAGACTCATTGCCCAGGATCATTGCCCAGGATCATTGCCCAGAATCTACGCAATTTTCGAGCAACCAAGCAATCGCTATAGGCTCACCCGCCTGATATGACTACACCACAAGATATTATTCGCTCCGACGTGCTTGCCATGACGAGCTATCCGGTGCCTGACGCCACGGGCCTCGTCAAGCTCGACGCCATGGAAAACCCCTTTGCGCTGCCCGAACCGCTGGCCATGCAATTGGGCCAGCATCTGGCGGGCGTGGCGCTGAACCGTTATCCCGCGCCGCGGCCCGCAGCGCTCATCAGCAAGATCAGTCAGGCGATGCACGTGCCAGCCGGATGTGGCGTGTTGCTGGGCAACGGCTCCGATGAAATCATCAGCATGTTGTCGATCGCCTGTGCCAAGCCGGGAGCGAAGATCCTCGCGCCCGTGCCGGGTTTTGTGATGTACCAGCTGTCGGCGCAACTGGCTCAGCTTGAATTTATCGGGGTGCCGCTTAAAGCCGATTTCACGCTGGATCTCGGCGCGATGCTGGCGGCGATTGAGCAGCATCAGCCGGCCATTGTCTATCTCGCGTATCCGAACAATCCGACCGGGACGTTATATGCCGATGCCGATATCGAATGCATCATCGCGGCCAGCCGCCACGGCCTTGTGGTGCTTGACGAGGCTTACCAGCCGTTCGCCCGGCACAGCTGGCTGCCGCGTGCCGCTGAGTTCGATAACGTCGTAGTCATGCGCACGGTATCGAAGCTGGGTTTGGCTGGTATCCGCCTCGGTTACCTGGTTGGCCGTCCCGCCTGGCTGAATGAGTTCGACAAGGTGCGCCCGCCCTACAACGTGAATGTCCTGACTCAGGCGGCCACTCACTTCTTGCTCGATCACCTCGACGTGCTGGAAGCCCAGGCGGCGCAGTTGCGCGACGAGCGCACACGGCTCGCCCATGCGGTGGCACAACTGCCCGGAATGGAAGTGTTTCCGAGTGCGGGCAATTTTCTGCTGGTCCGGGTGGCGGACGCGGCCGCCACGTTTGAAAAGCTGCTGGCGGCGCGAATCCTGATCAAAAACGTGAGTAAAATGCATCCACTCCTGACCAATTGCGTGCGTTTAACCGTGGGCTCTCCCGCTGAAAATGCGCAATTGCTTACCGCACTGGCATCCAGCTCCCCCTGAATCTCCAAACTGAACCTCATTCAACGGCGCGAGTGCTGAAGCCTGCATCGGCGGCAAGCATGGTCGTGCCGATTCACCCGCATCTTTTGACCCTTTTCAAGCTTAATTCGAGGAATTGCCATGCGCGTTGCGGAAGTCGTTCGCCATACTAGCGAAACGCAGATCCGTGTGAAGATCGGCCTGGACGGCACCGGCCAGCAAAAGCTGGCGACAGGCGTGCCGTTTCTCGATCACATGCTCGACCAGATTGCCCGCCATGGGCTGATTGATCTGGAGATCGAAGCGCAGGGTGATGTGCATATCGACGATCACCACACGGTTGAAGATGTTGGCATCACACTAGGCCAGGCGTTGGCGAAAGCGGTTGGCGAGCGCAAGGGCATTCGCCGTTATGGCTGCGCCTATGTGCCGCTCGACGAAGCGCTGTCGCGCGTGGTGATCGATTTCTCGGGTCGTCCAGGTCTTGAGTTTCATGTGCCCTTTACCCGGGCGCGCATTGGCAGCTTCGATGTCGATCTTTCCATCGAGTTTTTCCGTGGCTTTGTGAATCACGCGGGGGTCACGTTGCATATCGACAATCTGCGTGGCCTGAATGCTCATCACCAGATGGAAACGGTGTTCAAGGCTTTTGGCCGGGCGCTGCGGATGGCGGTTGAGCTCGATGAGCGCGCCGCAGGGCAGATTCCGTCAACCAAGGGCAGTCTGTAGGCCTGTTGGCGGGGCGGGATTTATCGTGGACGGATTGCAGGCGCCTCGCGCCTGACGTGAAATGAAAACTTCGATTGCAATTGTTGATTATGGAATGGGTAACTTGCGCTCGGTGGCGCAGGCCTTGAAGCAGGCGGCGCCTCACGCTGAGGTGGCGATTGTCGATCAGCCGCAAGCGCTGCATGCGGCGGACCGCATCGTCTTGCCCGGCCAGGGGGCGATGCCTGACTGCATGCGCTGCCTTGGCGCCTCGGGCTTGCAGGATGCCGTGTTGCAAGCGGCGCGCAGCAAACCGCTGATGGGCGTCTGCGTGGGTGAGCAAATGCTGTTCGACTGGAGCGCCGAAGGCGACACGCGCGGGCTGGGCCTGCTGCCAGGCAAGGTGGTGCGTTTCGCGCTGGAAGGCCTGATGCAAGATGACGGCTCGCGTTTCAAGGTGCCGCAAATGGGCTGGAACCGTGTGCGCCAGGCGCAGGCTCATCCGTTGTGGGATGGCGTGCCGGACAATAGCTTCTTTTATTTTGTTCACAGCTACTATGTCGTGCCGGATCAATTGACAGACAAGGTCGGGGAGACCGTGTATGGCGCACCCTTTACCTCGGCGGTAGCGCGGGATAACATCTTCGCCACCCAGTTTCACCCGGAAAAGAGCGCCGAAGCCGGTTTGCGGGTTTATCGTAATTTCGTTGACTGGAACCCATAAGTTCCTTGAACGATCGGGGTTGGGCATGGAGAACACTTTGTGCACTTTGTGTTTGCCTGGGTGTTTGCCCGAGCCTCATGCAGTAATCTTTCTTTTCGAAAGGTTTTAGAAAGAGTTGTACTAGACTAGCGACATGGCGTTGCCGCGAGCTCTTCCGCTTTGCTGACAGCGCTGCCTTCAATCTTTTTCCCAGATACCACCCGATTGCTATGCTGCTGATTCCCGCCATCGACCTAAAAGACGGTCAGTGTGTTCGCCTGAAACAGGGCGATATGGACCAGGCGACCATTTTCTCCGAGGAGCCCGCCGCGATGGCCCGACATTGGGTCGAGCGCGGCGCGCGGCGCTTGCATCTCGTCGACCTGAATGGCGCATTTGCTGGCAAGCCTAAAAATGGCGATGCCATTCGCGCAATTATCGAAGAAGTGGGGGGCGAAATTCCTGTGCAACTGGGTGGCGGTATCCGCGACCTGAACACCATCGAGCGCTATCTCGACGACGGCCTGTCATATGTGATTATCGGTACGGCAGCGGTCAAGAATCCGGGCTTTCTGCAAGATGCCTGTACGGCATTTGGTGGCCATATCATCGTCGGGCTGGATGCGAAGGACGGCAAGGTCGCAACCGATGGCTGGAGCAAGCTGACGGGGCATGAAGTGGCCGATCTCGCGCGCAAGTTCGAGGACTACGGTTGCGAATCCATCATCTACACCGATATTGGCCGCGACGGCATGCTCCAGGGCATCAATATCGAGGCTACCGTGCGCCTCGCGCGAGCGGTAAAAATTCCGGTGATCGCCAGCGGCGGGTTGTCGCATCTGGGTGATATCGAGGCGTTGTGCGAAGTCGAGGACGAAGGCATCGAAGGCGTGATTTGCGGCCGCGCCATTTATTCGGGTGACCTCGATTTTGCGGCGGCGCAAGCGCATGCAGATGGTCTGGGCGACGCCGACGACGCGGACGACACACACAGCGTCTAGGTAATAAAGCCAGCCGGAGGTTGTGCCAGACAAGGCATGAGCGGCCGGCTGGATACGTTTTCCGCCTTACGCGGTTCATCAGCGGCATTCGCACGCACTGGCACGATCATGGCCCTTCCCAAACGCATCATTCCCTGTCTTGACGTCACGGCTGGCCGTGTCGTCAAGGGTGTCAATTTTGTCGAACTGCGCGATGCGGGCGATCCAGTCGAGATCGCTCGCCGCTACGATGGCCAGGGCGCGGACGAAATCACTTTCCTCGATATCACGGCGACTTCCGATCAGCGCGACCTGATCTTGCCGATCATCGAAGCGGTGGCCTCACAGGTTTTTATTCCGTTGACGGTTGGCGGTGGCGTGCGCACGGTCGAGGATGTGCGGCGTTTGCTGAACGCGGGCGCGGACAAGGTTGGCATGAATTCATCGGCGGTCTCCAACCCTCAATTAGTGCGCGATGCGGCGGGCAAGTACGGCTCGCAGTGCATTGTGGTGGCGATTGATGCCAAAAGAGTCTCCACTGCGGACGACACGCCACGCTGGGAGGTTTTCACGCATGGTGGGCGCAAGGCGACCGGGCTGGACGCGATTGAATGGGCTCGCCAGATGGCGGAGTTCGGTGCGGGCGAAATCCTGTTGACCAGCATGGACCGCGATGGCACCAAAAGTGGCTTTGATCTGGCGCTGACGCGGGCGGTGTCGGATGCCGTGCCGGTTTCAGTGATTGCTTCGGGTGGCGTGGGCGGCTTGCAGGATCTGGCCGATGGCGTCACGCAAGGCCATGCCGATGCCGTGCTGGCGGCCAGTATCTTTCACTACGGCGAACATACCGTCGGCGAGGCCAAGCGTTTCATGGCGAGTCAGGGCATTTCGGTGAGGTTATAAGTGGCCAATTTTTCAGGTATGGCATGGCTGGACAAGGTGCGCTGGGACGCTGATGGTCTCGTGCCGGTCATCGCCCAGGAAGCCACGACCCATGATGTGCTGATGTTTGCGTGGATGAACCGCGAGGCGCTGGCGAAAACCGCCGAAACCGGCCGTGCGGTGTATTTTTCCCGCTCGCGCCAACGTCTGTGGTTCAAGGGCGAAGAATCGGGTCACGTGCAACATGTGCACGAGATACGTCTCGATTGTGATGAAGATGTCGTGCTGTTGAAGGTTGAGCAGGTGTCGGGCATTGCCTGCCATACCGGGCGCCATTCGTGCTTTTTCCAGAAATTCACCGGTACGGCCGATCAAGGTAGCTGGGTGACGGTCGATCCTGTACTCAAAGATCCCGAAACAATCTATAAATGAACTCAATTTCGCAAGATACCCTGCGGCGGCTTGCCGCTGTGATTGATAGTCGCAAGGGCGGCGATCCCGATCTTTCGTATGTGTCGCGCCTTTTTCACAAGGGTGATGATGCTGTGCTCAAGAAAATCGGTGAAGAAGCCACGGAAGTCGTGCTGGCCGCCAAGGATGTGCGGCACGGTGGCGCGCCGGGCGCTCTGGTAGGCGAAGTGGCCGATTTATGGTTTCACTGCATGGTGATGCTGTCTCATTTCGATTTGAGCCCGGCGGATGTGCTGGCTGAACTGGAGCGCCGCGAAGGCCTGTCAGGCATTGAGGAAAAGGCGCTGCGCAAGAGTTTCGCGCGTGAGCAAAACGGCGATTAACGCAACTGATGCCAGTTAGCGTGACATATCGTGCTTTACAACAGAGGGCAACGTAAATGGACGATCAATCGAACCGTGGTTTTCCTCCCCGGGTTTATTCGCCGGGGGTCAATGAGGCCGAACGCCTGCAGCGTTTGCGCACACTGACACATGTGCTCTATGGGCTGTATGGACTGTTTTTCATCACGGGCGGGCTGACTGTGCTGGTGGCCATCATCATCAATTATGTGAAACGCCCGGATGCGCAGGGGACGCCTTATGAAGCGCATTTTGAATGGCAAATTCGCACTTTCTGGCGCTGTCTGATCGGTTTTTTGATAGGTGGCGTGCTGTTGATCATCGGTGTTGGGGTACTCATTATGGGGGCCGTCAGCATCTGGATGCTGTACCGTATTATCAAAGGCTGGTTTTATCTGTACGACAACAAACCGATACCCGAGCCGGGTGCATGGTTTTGACGGTCTGGCACTGCCGCCCAGCAATCTCGTTTATCAGGATCCAGGATCACCATGAGCCACGATTCCAATTGTCTGTTTTGCAAAATTGCCGCGGGTGATATTCCCGCGACAAAAATTCATGAAGATGAAGAATTTGTCGCGTTCCTCGATATTCATCCGGCGACGCAAACGCACGTGCTGGTGATTCCTCGCCGACACATCGAAACGCTCTCCAGTTGCACCGTAGATGACGCACCCTTGCTTGGTAGAATGCTTGTCCTCGTGGGACGCCTGGCTGACAAGCTGGGTGTTGCCTACACCGGCGGCGACACCGGATTTCGTACCGTCATCAATACTGGGCCCGGCGGAGGTCAGGAGGTTTATCACCTGCACGCGCATATTCTGGCTGGGCCGCGTCCCTGGCTGCGAATGGGCTAATAGCCGTATGGCTTCATATTTGCCGCAAGGCAGGCGATTTTCGCCATCATTTACCGCCATCTCGGGGCTAAGGAGAATTTCATGGGTTCATTGAGTATCTGGCACTGGCTGATTGTCTTGCTGATCGTCGCGCTGGTGTTTGGCACGAAGAAGCTGCGCAATATCGGCAGCGACCTCGGTGGAGCAGTTAAGGGCTTCAAGGAAGGCATGAAAGAAGCCGAAACACCTGCCGATGTGCAACAGCGTGAATTGCCGCAAAGCGGCACGGTTGACGTCGAAGCGAAGGAAAAAGCGCCGCGTTCGGGCGATTCCCGCTAAGCGGTTTTTTGCGGGGCTTTGGGCCGCGCACGCACTGACGGAAACCTTATTTCATGCTGGACCTCGGTTTAACCAAAATGGCGCTGATTGGCGTCGTCGCGCTGGTCGTTCTCGGGCCTGAACGTCTGCCGCGCGTTGCACGTACTGCAGGGGCTCTGTTTGGCCGGGCGCAGCGTTATATCAACGACGTCAAGGCGGAAGTCGCGCGCGAGGTCGAGATGGATGAGTTGCGGCGCATGAAAACCGAGTTCGAATCGGCGGCGAGCAACGTTCAGAAGGCGGCGGGCGAGGTTCAGAACACCATTCACGATAATTTGCGCAAGCACGAAGCCGAGTTGAACGATGCCTGGAATCCAGGCGCGGCTTCAATGGCTCTTGACCCTTCGGCCGATGGTAGTCCCGGCAACGCACCGGCATCATCAGACGGTGCCTGGCGTGGTGGTGCGGCGGCCCATGCATCGAAGCGCAAGAACTGGCGTGTTAAACAGGCGGCTCTGCCATTCTGGTACAAGCGCACGACGGTGCATCGCACACGGGTCCAGTCCGGTGCGGCGCGTGTGGCACGTCATACCCCGGCCACGATGCGTCGGCCCGCGCGTTTTTTCTGATTCCCGTTCGCTAATCATTTATCGAGGGCCTGCGTGAGCGACCCCAAGCAACCTCAGTCTGAAGGCACTGAAGAAACCTTCATCTCTCATCTCGTCGAATTGCGCGACCGGATTATCCGGGCCGGGCTTGCCGTGATCGTCGTGTTTGTCAGCCTGGTCTACTGGGCGCCAGACATCTTTCGTTTGCTGGCGCGGCCGCTGATGATGAACCTGCCGAAGGACGGCAAGATGATCGTCACGGACGTCACCGGTTCCTTTTTTGTTCCGATGAAAGTGACGATGCTGGTCGCTTTCGTGATCGCCCTGCCCATCGTGCTGTACCAGATCTGGGCCTTCGTGGCCCCGGGCCTTTACCAGCACGAGAAAAGGCTGGTTGGGCCCCTGGTGGGGAGCAGCTATACGCTGTTTTTGTGCGGCATGGCCTTCGCGTATTTCCTGGTGTTTCCCACGATTTTTCGCGTGATGGCGCATTACAACGCCCCGTTGGGCGCTGAAATGACCACCGATATTGACAACTACCTCAGTTTTGTCATGACGATGTTTCTCGCGTTTGGCGTGACGTTCGAGGTGCCGATTATCGTGGTGCTGCTGGTCCGCACAGGTCTGCTGAGCGTGAACAAACTGAAGGAAATTCGTCCGTATGTGATTGTCGGGGCCTTCGTGATTGCCGCCGTGGTGACGCCACCGGACGTGTTTTCGCAATTGATTCTGGCGATTCCGTTGATTGTGCTGTACGAGGCCGGCATCATTGCGGCGCGTCTGCTTGTGCGCAAACCGCCCCAGACCGATGCCGACAAAGAGAACAAAGAGGGCAGTGCGGTGGGCTAGGGTCCCGTCGCGGGGTTTTGCAGGCAAAAGCGAATAAACAGGACAAGCAGGACAGGGACAGACAGTGCAAGGAAAAAGGGCAACGCCTGGTGGTCAGTTCAATGGCGCTGCCCTTTTCTATTTACGGTCTTCGCCTGACGCCATGACGGCCTCAGTTTCCGTCTTCGCTGGAATCGTTCTCGTCGAGATCCGGCCGTTTGGGCGGCGGTGGACGTTTGCCGATCACGATGGATAGATCCAGTTCCTTGTTTTTGCGAACCACGTGAGCCTGCGCACTGGTGCCAGGCTTGATTTGTGCAATCACGTTGAGCAGGCGCGTAGTGTCCGTGATGTCCTGGCCGTTCACGCTCACGAGGATATCGCCGGGCTTGAGGCCGGCCCGGTCAGCGGGGCCGCCTTTGAGTACGCCTGCCACAATGGCGCCGGTTTTCTGCTCAAGACCGAATGACTCTGCGATTTCGGGGGTTACATCTTGCGGCTCGACGCCAATCCAGCCGCGCGTCACCGAACCCGTGGTGATGATGCTTTCCAGCACATTGCGCGCGGTTGAAACGGGAATGGCGAAGCCAATACCCAACGAGCCGCCCGAGCGCGAATAAATCGCCGTATTGATTCCAAGCAGGTTGCCTTCGATATCGACGAGCGCACCGCCTGAATTGCCGGGATTGATTGCGGCATCGGTCTGGATGAAATTTTCGAAAGTATTGATGCCCAGATGATTGCGGCCAAGCGCGCTGACGATACCCATCGTGACGGTTTGCCCCACACCAAACGGGTTGCCGATGGCCAGCACGACATCGCCGACGCGAGTTTGCTCCATGCGGCTTAGCGTGATGGCAGGCAGGTTGGGCATGTTGACTTTCAGTACGGCGAGGTCGGTTTCGGGGTCGACCCCAATCACTTTTGCCGTACTGGTGCGGCCGTCGGCGAGGGCGATCTCGATCTGGTCGGCACCATCGACCACATGCTGGTTCGTTAGAATGTAGCCTTCCGCGCTGACAATTACGCCTGAACCAAGATTGGCCGCAGGCTGATCCTGCTGGCGGGTTGTATTTTTGTCGCCGAAAAAATAGCGGAATAAAGGATCTTTGGTGCGCGGGTCGGAAGGCAGCGAGCCATCCTTGCTGGAAAACACATTGACGACGGCAGGCATCGCCTTTTGAGCCGCGTCTGCGTAGGAGTTTTGCATGGGGCCGCCGCCCATGCGCGGCGCCACTTCCCGAAGCGCGACGATGGGTTCGGCAAGCTGTTTGCCAAACTGCCCCTGGCGTTGAAGCCATTGCGGTTTGAGTGTCGCAATGATGAACATTAGCGCCAACAGCACGGTCACCGCTTGGGCAAAGAACAGCCAGAAGCGTCTAAGCATTTGATGAATAGGGAATTTATATGGATCGGATCGAACTGGAATTGTACTTGAACAATCTGCTGGTAACGGCGCGCTTCAAGGACTATTGCCCAAATGGGCTTCAGGTGGAGGGGCGTCCCCGGGTACACAAGATCGCTACGGGCGTGAGCGCATCGCTGGCTTTCCTTGAGGCGGCGCTGGCCTGGGGCGCGGATGCCGTGCTGGTGCATCACGGTTATTTCTGGCGCAATGAGGCGGCGCCAGTGACTGGGCGCAAGTACCGGCGTTTGAAGCTGTTGCTGGCCAACGATCTCAATCTCTTCGCGTTTCATTTGCCGCTGGATGACCATCCTGAACTCGGCAATAACGCGCAGCTTGGCGCGCGGATGGGATGGATCGGCGATGCCCGTTTTGGTGAGAATGATCTCGGCTGGCTGGCCACGTTGCCTATGCCCATCACGCTTGAACATTTCGCCGTCCAGGTCGAACAGACGCTCGGACGCGCACCGCTGGTATTAGGCGATGGCACCCGCGAGCTACGCCGCATCGCATGGTGCACGGGGGCGGCGCAAGGCTATTTCGACGCCGCGATTGCCGCAGGCGCCGATGTTTATTTGACCGGCGAGGTTTCCGAACCCACGACCCATATCGCCATGGAAAGCGGCGTGGCATTCCTGGCCGCTGGGCATCATGCGACCGAGCGGTACGGCATCGCGGCGCTGGGTGCTCATCTGTCGGAGACATTCGGTCTCGAACATCTGTTTATTGACATTCCCAATCCGGTTTGATGATGCAACCTGGGATGCCACCCCTCTCTGCATGAAACCCGTCGGAACTCACCGAAACATGCAACGGCCTGGACGCGTTCGAGGGTCTGCGGATTCATGGGGGAATACCCTCGTCAATCAACGACTTCGCAAGGTTTTTAACAATCGGGTCTTGTAAATGCAGACTCCATTCGCGCACACTAGCGGCGGTAGATTCAACTGACGGAAAATCCAACTCAGAAGTGGGGCGAGTGATGCGATCTAAAGAAGATAAGCGCGTCGACGGCGGCCGCCGTACCTGGCTGATTGCGACGTCCGTAGCGGGTGGCATAGGCGGAGTTGCCACTGTTGTGCCCTTTGTGAGTTCGTTTGCGCCTTCCGAAAAGGCCAAGGCGGCAGGCGCGCCCGTTGAAGTCGATATCAGCAGCCTCAAGCCGGGTGAAATGATGACGGTTGCATGGCGCGGCAAGCCTGTGTGGATCGTCAACCGTACCGAGCGCATGTTGACCGATGTGCAAAAAGCCGATCCTGAGCTTGCTGATCCACAGTCGCTGCACCCGTTCTCGATGCCTGAGCCCGACTATTGTAAAAACGAGTTTCGCTCGCGGCCCGATCACAAAAATATCTTCGTCGCCGTAGCTGTCTGCACGCATCTGGGTTGTACACCGACACCGCGTTTCCAGGAGGGTCCGCAGAACAATTTGCCTGACAACTGGCCTGGCGGTTTTTTGTGTCCATGCCACGGCTCGACCTACGATATGGCGGGCCGTGTTTTCAAGGACAAACCTGCGCCGCAAAATCTCGATATTCCGCCTTATATGTTCACGTCAGCCACGCAGCTTGTGATTGGCCGGGACGAGAAAGGAGACGCGTAAATGGCGACCGGGCATGATGCAGAAACGACCGGGCTGGTGGGCTGGATTGATCGCCGCTTCCCGCTGACCTCGACGTGGAAAAAACACGTTTCCGAGTACTACGCGCCGAAAAATTTCAACTTCTGGTACTTCTTCGGCTCGCTGGCCTTGCTGGTGCTGGTCAATCAGATCGTCACTGGTATTTTTCTTGCGATGAATTACAAGCCCGATGCAACGCTCGCGTTTGCCTCGGTCGAATACATCATGCGCGAGGTGCCGTGGGGCTGGCTGATTCGTTATATGCATTCGACCGGCGCATCGATGTTTTTTGTCGTGGTGTATCTGCATATGTTTCGCGGGTTGCTGTACGGCTCGTATCGCAAGCCACGCGAGCTCGTATGGATTTTCGGTTGTGCCATCTTCCTGTGCCTGATGGCGGAAGCGTTTTTTGGCTATCTGCTGCCGTGGGGACAGATGTCGTTCTGGGGGGCACAGGTGATCGTCAACCTGTTCTCCGCGATACCGTTTATTGGGCCGGACTTGTCACTGTGGATTCGCGGTGATTATGTGGTTTCCGACGTGACCCTGAACCGGTTTTTCGCGTTTCACGTGATTGCGATTCCGCTGGTGCTGATCGGGCTGGTGGTGGCGCATCTGGTGGCATTGCACGAGGTGGGATCGAACAACCCGGACGGCATTGAGATCAAGGAGAAAAAAGACGCCAATGGCGTGCCACTCGATGGCGTTCCATTTCATCCTTACTACTCGGTGCACGATTTCATGGGTGTGAGCGTGTTCCTGATGATTTTCGCGGCGATTGTGTTCTTCGCGCCGGAAATGGGTGGTTATTTCCTCGAAACCAACAATTTTATTCCTGCCAATCCCCTGCAAACGCCGCCGGAGATCGCCCCCGTCTGGTACTTCACGGCCTTTTACGCGATGCTGCGTGCCACTACCGATCCATTCAAGATCGTGTTGATGGGCGTGATCCTGGCGCTGGGCCTGCTGGCGCTGTGGCGCGCGCGGGGCAAATGGCGCGCCGGTTTGCCGTTGCTCGCGGTGCTGGTGGTGCTGGCGATGTATTTCACCGAATCCAAGTTCTGGGGTGTCGTGGTGTTGGGCAGTGCAGTGGTTTCTCTGTTTTTCCTGCCGTGGCTGGATCGCTCGCCGGTGAAGTCGATTCGCTACCGGCCGTTGTTTCACAAGGTGTTTTACGGCATTTTTGTGCTGGCGTTTTTGACCCTGGGGTTTCTCGGCACGAAACCGCCATCGCCTGCTTCGACATTGATCTCGCAAATCTGCGCACTGATTTATTTCGCATTTTTCCTCGGCATGCCGTTCTGGACGCGGCTTGGCAAGTTCAGGCAGCCGCCTGAGCGAGTCCGGTTCAAGCCTCACTAACCGAGCGCGAGGAGAATACGACAATGAAAAATCTGTTAGCCAAACTTGCGCTCGCGGGTGTTACCGCGCTCGCCTTGCTAGCTGGGCCCGTGTGGTCGAACGAGAATATTCGGCTCGACCGCGCGCCCAATAACGCGGACAATTTCGTTTCCTTGCAGCGTGGCGCGCAACTCTTTGTCAATTACTGCCTGAATTGCCATAGCGCAAACCTGATGCGCTATAGCCGGCTGACCGATCTCGACATTTCACCGAGAGAGATCGAGGCCAACTTGTTGTTCACGACGGACAAGGTAGGCAACACCATGACGGTCGCTATGCGGCCCGACGATGCGAAAGCCTGGTTTGGCACCGCTCCGCCCGATCTGTCGGTCGAAGCTCGGGCGCGTGGACGCGACTGGCTGTATACGTATTTGCGCGGTTTTTACCGCGACGATACGCGGCCAACGGGCTGGAACAATCTGGTGTTTGACAATGTGGGCATGCCGCATGTGCTCTGGCAGCTTCAAGGGCAACGCAGCGCGAAGTTCAAGGATGAAATTGACGAAAAGACCGGGGAAAAAACGCGTGTTTTCGCTGGTTTCGAGCAGGTGACGCCGGGAATGCTGTCACCGGTAGATTATGATTCGGCTGTGGCTGACCTCGTGTCGTATCTGTCATGGATGTCAGAGCCGACGCAGAAAACCCGCAAGCAGCTTGGTGTGTGGGTACTGCTGTTTCTTGCCGTTTTGAGTTTTTTCGCCTGGCGGCTGAACGCGGCGTATTGGAAAGATATTAAATAATCACGCCATGACTGGCGTGGGGCCGGTGCCGGAAAACCTGCTGGATGGGTATTTGGGCGCGGGCCCTTCAGCTTTTTGAGGAAACGTAAACATGATGGTTTTGTACTCTGGCACAACTTGCCCATTCTCCCAGCGCTGCCGGCTGGTGTTGTTCGAAAAAGGCATGGATTTCGAGATCCGCGATGTCGATCTGTTCAACAAGCCCGAAGATATCGCCGTGATGAATCCGTATGGCCAGGTGCCGATTCTGGTTGAGCGTGATCTGATTCTGTATGAATCGAACATTATCAACGAGTACATCGACGAGCGTTTTCCGCATCCGCAACTGATGCCAGCAGACCCAGTCCAGCGCGCCCGCGCCCGTCTTTTCCTGCTCAATTTCGAGAAAGAACTGTTTGTGCATGTGGGTACGCTGGAAAACGAAAAAGGCAAGGCCGCCGAGAAAAATCACGAGAAGGCACGTGTTGCGATACGCGACCGTCTGACGCAGCTTGCTCCTATTTTCCTGAAGAACAAGTACATGCTGGGCGAAGAGTTTTCGATGCTGGACGTGGCAATTGCTCCGCTGCTGTGGCGTCTGGATCACTACGGTATCGAGCTGTCGAAAAATGCCGCACCGCTCATGAAGTACGCTGAGCGTATTTTCAGCCGCCCCGCGTATATCGAAGCGCTGACGCCTTCAGAAAAGGTGATGCGCCGCTGAATTCCGGTGCGGGTCATCTGAAAGAAGCAGGCTGGAGAGAGCGCACGCAAGCCGCACCGGGCGTGCGCAGCCTGGCTTAAGGATCGTGAATGGGATCGTTAATGCAAGAGATTTCTACGAAACCTTATCTGTTACGCGCACTGTATGAATGGTGTACGGATAATGGTTACACGCCGCATCTGGCGGTTCGTGTCGATAATATGACGCGGGTGCCACGGCAGTTTGTGCGCGACAACGAGATTGTGCTGAACATCAGTTTCGAAGCCACGAGCCAGTTGAAGATTGGCAACGAGCTGGTCGAGTTCACTGCCCGTTTTTCCGGGAAGGCGCACAAGATCGAGGTTCCCGTCGCCAACGTGCTGGCGATCTATGCTCGGGAAAATGGTCAAGGAATGGCCTTTCCCGTTGAAACGACCGATTCCACCGCGAGTCACGAGGCCACTCCCGAGCCGGGCCGGCTCTCTGCTGTCAGCGACACGGCGCTGGTTCAGGACAGTGCGCTGGATGGAGAGCACGCGGACGTTTCGGCTGACACAGACGCCCACTCATCCCCGGATGGGGATAGCGGAGGCAATGGAACAAAAAGCGGTGCAAGAGGGCATCTTAAAGTCGTGAAGTAGTGTTATAATTCCGCTCCTTGCCCCCTTAGCTCATTTGGTAGAGCACTTGACTTGTAATCATGAGGTGGTCTGTTCGAATCAGACAGGGGGCACCAAACTAATCAGGGCGGTTACGCGGCACTCGCGTAACCGCCCTGATGCATTTCAGCCGCCGCTCGCCCCGCAGCTATAATGCGCGGATGACTGCACCCCATAAAACTTTCAATGTTGTCGTGGTTGGCGGCGGGCTTGTTGGCAAAGCCACCGCACTGGCACTTGCTCAAAGCGGCCTGCGTGTCGCGCTGCTCGCTCAGGCGAGTGCGCCGCTGCCTCCTGACGCCGTATTCGATAGCCGGATCTACGCGTTCTCCGCGAGCTCACAGGCGCTGTTGGAACGATTACGTGTCTGGCAGGCGCTCGATATGTCGCGTCTTGGGCCCGTCTACGATATGCGTGTGTATGGCGATGCCCATGCTGAACTTCATTTTTCTGCTTTCCAGGCCGCTGTGCCGCAACTGGCATGGATCGCCGAATCGTCTCATATCGAACGTTCGCTGGATGCCGCGCTGCGTTTTCAGCCCAATGTGAGCGGGTTCGAGACACGGGCGCAAAGCCTCGACATCACCTCTGCTGTGGCAACCGTCGGTCTGGCAAATGGCCAGGCGCTAGAAGCCGATCTGGTGATTGGCGCGGATGGGGCGCATTCGTGGGTGCGCGGCCAGATGGGCGCAACGCTTAAGCGGCGCGACTATCGTCAAACCGGGGTCGTGGCCAATTTCAAGGCTGAGCGGGCGCATGGCGAAACGGCCTGGCAATGGTTCGCGGGCGGCGAGATCATCGCGTTGCTGCCGCTGCCGGATAACCATGTGTCGCTGGTCTGGTCGGCACGCACCGAACATGCCCAGGAATTGCTCGCCCTCGATAACGCACAGCTTGCGGCCGAAGTTGAACGCGTCACGCATGCCACGCTGGGTGCGCTCGAATGCGTTACGCCAGCCCAAGGGTTTCCGCTCGCATTGCAAACGGTTGACCGCCTGATCGCACCCCGTATTGCCCTGGTTGGCGATGCGGCGCATCTGATTCATCCGCTAGCGGGCCAGGGGATGAACCTGGGTTTGCGCGACGTTGCTGCGCTGGCCGACGTGATCGGGCGCAAGGAAGCCTTCCGTGACTTGGGTGACACGGTGCTGTTGCGCCGTTATGAGCGTTCGCGCCGCGAAGACATCCGTGCTTTGATGCTGGCCACCGATGGCTTGCAAAAACTCTTTGCTGTTCCTGGGCCGTTAGCCCGGGCGGTACGCAATACGGGGATGGCGCTGGTGGGCGGGCAACCGTTCCTCAAACGCTGGCTTGTGTCAGCCGCGCTGGGTTAATGCGCTTGTGCCAGCCTGGCCAGACTGTCCCGTTTTCCACGCCACATGCATTTGACTGAAACAGGAATTGAATACCCATGATTAAAGCTATCCGTATCGTCGCGCTTGCCGTGGCCGTTGCTACGATCACGCTGGGATGTACCGCACACGCTGATCAAACCACCGACAAGCTCAAAACGACGCTGCAAGCCCGGCTGGGTGACGTCAGCATCAAGAGCGTGGTGAAATCGCCGATTTCAGGGCTGTATGAAGTGAATCTCGGCACGCAGATTGTGTATAGCGATGCCAAGGGCGATTACATCGTGCTGGGCGATATCGTCGACGCTAAAACCCGAAAAAATCTGACCGAAGCGCGTTTGGCCGATGTGAACCGGATCGACTTTGCGAGCTTGCCTTTTGCGAACGCCATCAAGGTGGTTCATGGCGATGGCAGCCGTAAGATCGCTGTCTTTTCCGACCCTAACTGTCCGTACTGCAAGCAGCTTGAAACGACGCTCAAGGCGGTCAATAACGTGACGGTTTATACCTTCCTGTATCCGGTGCTGTCGCCGGATTCAACGGCAAAATCCAAATCGATCTGGTGTTCCACCGACCGCGCGAAAGCATGGACCAGCTGGATGCTGGATCACAGCGCGCCGACGGCAGCCGGCACTTGTGATACCGCGGCCATCACCAGCAATCTGACGCTCGGCCAGGCGATGAACGTGACAGGCACGCCGACGGTATTTCTGGCGGATGGCCGCCGCCTGCCAGGCTCGGTACCGGCAGACCGTCTGACCAAAGAACTGGCCGCAGTGAGCCAGTAACAGGCCTGGGCGGTTGTATCGGGTGTGCGCGGCTGAAGTCGCCGGCATCCCTGATGCCACTTAAGCCGCCCAGTCTCCGCGCTGCTGCGCATGTTCTCCGCTTTGCACGATGACGCCCATCCACTACACGATCGTTCCGCAGCAGCCTTCAGCACATCTATTCGAAGTCACGTTGACCGTCACGGATCCTGATCCTGAGGGACAGCGTTTTATGCTACCGGTCTGGATTCCAGGCAGCTACATGGTGCGCGAGTTCGCCCGCAACATCGTGACGTTGCGGGCTTTCAACGAGGCCGGCCGCAAGGTCGCCATAGCGAAGACCGACAAGCACACCTGGCAGGCCAGGCCCGTCAAGGGCGCGTTGACGTTGCGTTACGAAGTGTATGCGTGGGATCTGTCGGTGCGGGCCGCGCATCTGGACGACACCATAGGGTTTTTCAACGGCTCGAGCGTGTTTTTGCTGGCGCTCGGGCGTGAGGCGGCGGCCTGTGTCGTCGATATCCGCAAGCCCGCGGGCACGGGCTACCGGAACTGGCGGGTGGCGACGGCCTTGCCCGAGGCGCGAGGGACAAAGCGCCACGGCTTTGGTGAGTACCACGCGCCCAACTACGATGCGCTGATCGATCATCCGGTTACGCTGGGCGAGTTTGTCCTGGATACCTTCGATGCCCATGGTGTGCCGCATGATCTGGTGATCTCCGGCAAGGTCGTGGGGTTGGACCTCAAGCGCCTTGGCGCGGATCTGAAGCGCGTCTGCGAAGCGCAAATTGCGCTCTTTGAGCCGAAATCGAAAAAAGCGCCCTTCGAGCGCTATGTCTTTATGACGCTCGCAGTCAGCGAGGGCTATGGCGGGCTCGAGCATCGCGCTTCAACGGCCTTGATCTGCAATCGCGCGGATTTGCCTCAACTGGGCCGCGCGGAACAAACCGAGGGTTATCGCACTTATCTCGGGCTTTGCAGCCACGAGTATTTCCATACGTGGAACGTCAAGCGTATCAAGCCCGCTGTCTTTGCGCCCTACGACCTCGCGCAAGAGAACTACACTTCGCTGCTCTGGCTGTTTGAGGGCTTCACGTCGTATTACGACGATCTGATGCTAGTGCGCAGCGGGCTCATGACCCAGGAAGATTATTTTGCTTCGCTCGGCAAGGTGATGGCTGGCGTGCTGCGAGGCAGCGGACGTTTGCGGCAGAGCGTCGCCGAGAGTTCGTTCGATGCGTGGATCAAGTATTACCGCCAGGATGAGAACGCGGCGAATGCGATTGTCAGCTATTACACAAAGGGCTCGCTGGTAGCGTTGGCGCTGGATTTGACGATCCGTGCCCAGACGGGTAGCCGCAAGTCGCTCGATGATGTGATGCGGTTGCTGTGGCAGCGTTTCGGCCGTGGTTTTTACCGCACCCATTCAATGGGTATCGAAGAAGCGGACATCGCCCCCCTGTTTTTCGAAGCGACGGGCATCGATCTGGCCCCCGTGCTAGCCGAGGCGGTTCATGGCACACGGGACTTGCCGCTGGCGGCGCTGTTGGCGCCATTTGGGATCACGCTTGCCGCTGAGTCCGACAAAAATGGCAAGCCTTCGCTTGGCGTGCGCGTGCGCGGTGGCGCGGAGAGTACGCTGGCCGTGGTTCACGAAGGCAGCGCTGCGCAAAAAGCGGGGCTATCGGCAGGCGATGTGCTTGTCGCGCTGGATGGCTTGCGGGTGACCGGCACGAATCTCGATGCGCTGCTGACGCGCTATCTGCCCGGCGCGAAGGTGGAGATCCATGCCTTTCGCCGTGACGAGCTGCGCGTGACCCAGGCGCGGCTCGATGCCCCCGACGTGACGTGCTACACCCTCACCGTGACGAACCAGCAGGCCACATCGCGTCGTGCGCGTCAGCGCTGGTTAAGCAGATAAGAGCAGTTAAACAGCGCGTTGTTTTTCTCATTTGAAATGCGCTAATCAGGTCAAAACAGGCGTTCATTGTTCTATCGCTGCAACAATGCATCGTCGCCGAGGCGCTTTTTCAATTCAGGGGAAATCCACACAATGGTGCCATTCGCGCTCGAAGCGCGTCCTTAATGGAGTGGCGTCAACCATGACAACGATTTTGCAGATCAATTCAGCCGCGCGTTCACAAGGCGCGCAATCTACCTTGCTTGCCAATGAACTGACAGCGAAGCTGCAACAAGCCACGCCAGGCGCGCATGTGGTGACCCGCAATTTACTGACCGACGCGTTACCTCATCTTGATGACACGATTCTCGGTGCATTTTTTACCCCCGCCGGGCAACGCACGGCAGAACAGCAAGCCATTGCTGATCGGAGCGAGATGCTGATCGCCGAACTGATGGCCGCTGACATCATCGTGATTGGGGCACCGTTGTATAACTTTGGCGTGTCGTCGCAGCTCAAGACGTATTTCGATTTCATCGCTCGCGCGGGCATCACGTTTCGCTATGGCGCAGCGGGTGCTGAAGGTCTCGTGACAGGCAAGAAGGTGTATGTGGTGTCGGCGCGCGGCGGCAAGTATCTCGGGACTCCCGGCGATAGCCAGACGCCTTTCCTGACGACATTCCTCGGCTTCCTTGGGATGAGCGATGTGAGCTTTATCTATGCGGAAGGGCTCAACATGGGGCCGGAGTTGGCAGATGCTGCATTCGCCGGTGCGCGTCAGGCGATTGCACTGGCTGCCTGATCCAGGCTTGCCGCCTAAAAAACCCCAAAAACGAATGCTTTTCGTTTTTGGGGTTTTTTATACGTGCCATGCGGATTCAATGCGATGAGCGCTGAACACCGTTTAAGCCATCTCGGGAAGCCGCCAGTCGATGGGCGTATGGCCTTGTTCGATAAGCCAGGTATTCGCTAGCACGAAATGCTGGCAGCCCAGAAAACCACGATGTGCTGAGAGTGGCGAAGGATGCGGCGCTTCCAGTACCACGTGCGAGGTGCCTTCGAGCAGTATCCGCTTGGCTTGTGCGTGAGCCCCCCAAAGCATGAACACCAGGTTGTCGCGGCGCGCTGCGAGTTCGCGGATGAGCGTATCCGTGCATTTTTCCCAGCCGCGTTTGGCGTGACTAGCGGCCAAATGCTGTTCGACGGTCAATACTGTGTTGAGCAGCAAGACACCCTGCGTGGCCCACGAATCTAGGCATCCGTGAGCCGGTGGCTCGATGCCAGGGTGAAGCGCAAGTTCCTTGAAGATATTACGCAGCGAAGGCGGAGGCCGGACCGATGGCGGGACCGAGAACGCCAGACCATGTGCCTGAGGGGTTCCACGATCGTCGCCGTGATAAGGGTCTTGGCCCAGAATGACCACCTTGACGTCATCGGGTGCGGTGAGATGCAACGCGCGAAACACTTCGTTGGGGTAGAGGGTTTTGCCCGCCGCGCGCTCGCGGTTGACGAAATCGCACAGCGGCGCGAAGGCTGCGCTGGTGATGAACGGCTGAAGCAGCGCGAGCCATGCGGGCGGCAGCGCGGCAAACTGGGCTTCGAGTGGAAGCGGACTCGTTGTGGAGGACGCTGGCACATCGTTAAATAAGGTGCCTTGGGATGGCGCAGGGCGGGCTGGAGCGTTCATGAGGCGTTCATCGAACCATAAGCGGCTAAGGCAAGGAGGGCGGGCGAAACGTGCATCTGCTGGTCAGTGTGTCTCGCGCTGAAGCAGGAGATAACCCCGCTCGGCTTTGCTGATGTTATCGGGTACGACGCCAGGCAGCATCGCGGTCAATTCGGCGGCCAGTTTTTGCAAGGCGGCTTCGTCACCGTCCTTTAATTCCAGCTCGATTTCGCTAATCGGCGCCCGCCGTACTTCGCCAGACACAGAAACGAGTACTTCACCCTGGTCGATCACGGCTTCGATCAGCGCGCTTTTGTCACGAACCAGCCAGAGCGTGCGCGTGAACACGGTGCGAAAAAGTTCGACCAGTGCGGGCCCGGTTTCATGCAGCGCGGCGGCGGCCTGAGCGTCATCGCACGCGCGCAGCAGCGCGGGCAGCTCCAGTGCCTCACCTGCGACCGGCAACTCCCATTCGTGCCGCCGATGGAGACCCTCTTGGACCACGCCGAGCGTCTTGAATGTCTGAAGCCAGCCCGCTGGCGTATGCCGCAAACGCAGCGCGCTTTTGGTTCGAGCCAGCGCAAGGCTCGGGGTGTCGAAGTAAATATTCGTCAGCGCAATGTCACGTCCTGCTTCTCCGCTACGGGCGACGAACTCACGTGCGGCGGCGCTGACCTGTGCGGTAGGTAGCGCGAGTTTGATTTCGTGCTCGAGGCTCATTGTCGGGTTCAAAAAAAGAGGCGCGCCAGCTCCGCGCCAGGATCGGCTGCGCGCATGAAGGCCTCGCCGACCAGAAACGTTTGCACATCGGCTGCGCGCAGTTGCTCGGCATCGGCGCGAGTCAGAATGCCGGACTCGGTGACGACAATGCGGTCGTCGGGAATGGCTCCGAGCATGCCAATCGTCGTTTCGATGGACGTTTCGAACGTGCGCAGATTACGGTTGTTGATGCCGATCAGCGGGGTTTTCAGCGTCAACGCCTGATCGAGTTCATGACGGTCGTGAACTTCGACCAGCACTGCGAGCCCCAGCGAATGGGCAAAGGCTTCGAGATCTTGCATCTGCGGCGTATCGAGCGCGGCGGCGATCAGCAGGACGGCATCCGCACCCATCGCGCGGGCTTCGAGCACCTGGTAGGCATCGATGATGAAATCCTTGCGTAGCACGGGCAGCTCGCAAGCCGCGCGAGCCTGCTCCAGATAGGCCACGCTGCCCTGGAAAAACTGCACGTCGGTCAGCACCGACAAGCATGCCGCACCATGCTGTGCGTAAGAGCGGGCAATATCGGCAGGCACGAAAGGCTCGCGCAGCACGCCTTTGGATGGGCTCGCTTTCTTGACTTCCGCGATGACGGCTGCTTTTCCGGCCGTGTGTTTCGCGCGCAGTGCACCGACGAAATCGCGCAGGTCACGGGCCGATGCGGCAAGGCGTAAGGCTTCGAGCGGCGCGCTTGATTCTGCCGCGCGGACTTCTTCGCGTTTGACCTGAATGATGCGTTCCAGAATATCGCTCATGGGAATCCCAATACAAAAAACACAGAAAACACAAAAATTACGGCTTGAATTGCTGGGTGAAGCGGGCCAGTTGTTCGACTTTCGCTCGTGCGGCACCGCTGGCGATGACCTCGCGTGCGCGCTGGATGCCCTCCGCGATGGAGTCCACCACGTTGGCTGCATAAAGTGCGGTGCCCGCATTGAGTGTGATGATCTCGCGCGCGGCGCTGGGCTGGTTATCGAGCGCAGCGAGCAACATGGTGCGGGATTCGGCGGCATCGGCCACCTTGAGCGTGCGGTTCGACATCATCTGCATGCCGAAATCTTCCGGATGCAGGTCGTATTCATGAATTTCGCCGTCGCGCAGTTCGCCGACTTTCGTTGTGGCGCCGAGCGAAACTTCATCCATGCCGTCCATCCCGTGCACGACCAGCACATGTTGCGCGCCGAGCCGTTGCATCACGCGCACCTGAATGCCCACCAGATCCGCATGAAACACGCCCATCAACTGGTTGGGCGCGCCAGCCGGGTTGGTCAGCGGACCGAGAATATTGAAGAGGGTTCGCACGCCCAGTTCATGGCGCACGGCGGCGACGTTTTTCATCGCAGGATGATGGTTCGGCGCGAACATGAAGCCCATGCCGGTTTGCGCGATGGAGGCGGCGACCTGTTCCGGCTGAAGGTCGATATTGACGCCCAGCGCCTCAAGCACATCGGCGCTGCCCGACTTGCTCGAGACGCTGCGGTTACCATGTTTGGCGACCTTGGCCCCTGCGGCTGCGCTGACGAACATCGCAGCCGTCGAGATATTGAAGGTATGCGAGCCATCGCCGCCCGTGCCGACGATATCGACGAAGTTTGAGTTGTCTGGCACGTCAACACGTAACGCGAATTCGCGCATGACCGTTGCCGCCGCCGCGATTTCGCCGATGGTTTCTTTCTTGACGCGCAAGCCTGTGATGATGGCCGCCGACATCACAGGCGACAGTTCGCCGCGCATGATGAGCCGCATCAGATGCAGCATCTCGTCATGAAAAATTTCACGATGCTCGATGGTTCGCTGCAATGCTTCCTGAGGCGTGATTGACATGATTTCGTTCCGTTTCATCCGGCGAGGTGCTGCGTAAGCGCAAGCCTTGATTGCTTCAGAAAATTTTCCAGTAGCGCGTGGCCATGTTCGGAAAGGATGGATTCCGGATGGAATTGCACGCCTTCAACGGCCAGTGTTTTATGCCGCACGCCCATGATTTCGCCGTCATCGGTCCATGCAGAGATTTCGAGGCAATCCGGCAGCGATTCGCGCTCGATGGCGAGAGAGTGATAGCGCGTCACGGCGAAATGCATGGGCAGATCGGCAAACACGCCTTTTCCATCGGTTGTGATCGGGCTTACCTTGCCGTGCATGATGGTTTTGGCTCGGACCACACGGCCGCCGAATGCTTCGCCGATTGCCTGATGGCCGAGGCAGACACCCAGAATAGGGACGCGCCCGGCAAGCTGACGCAGTACATCGAGCGTGATGCCTGCATGCTGCGGATTGCTTGGCCCGGGTGACAGGCAAATACGCTCGGGGTTCAGGCGCGCGATGTCGTCCAGTGTGATTTCATCGTTGCGGAAGGTTTGAACATCTTCACCTAGCTCACCAAAGTACTGCACCAGGTTGTAGGTGAAAGAGTCATAGTTGTCGATCATGAGTAGCATTTTTGCCTCGAAAGCCTTATGAGATAAGGGGCAGCGGTTTTTCCACCATCAGAAGGCTGGATTTGCCACCCATTTTTCACCCACCAGTAGGGACCGTAGGCCTGTAGGAGCAGGCGATTACGCAGCAGCGCGAACACTTTTCCACTAGGGGAAAGGCCGCGACAGACGTCATCCTGGAGGAAAGCTGGGGGGAAATACAGCAGATGCGCTTACGCGCCGGTGACGATCAACGCCAACCGTGAAGGATCAAGCCGGAGGGAAATTTTGCTGTGAGTCGCATGGTTTGCACATTCTAGCAGTAGCGTGGGGCGACATTGCTGACATCGTCGCGTTCAGGATGCGTGATTCTGCAAACGAAGGGTATTTGCACGATATGTCTTGATAAGCGAAACAAACAGATGAGTGAGAGATGAGTGAGCTGGAGACCGTGCATTTTCACGGATCCTCAACGATCCAGAAAGCTGAAACGAAATCGTCAAATCATCGCTAACTGGTTAAGGTCGGGAGGATGTTTGTCAAGAAGGATGCCGGGGCCTCCGGGTCCCGGCATTGAGGAAAGGCGGTGATTAACCGAAGACGTGGTTACGAATACAGCGCATCAGTAATTCGGTCCCTGTTTGAGTGTTTGCGTCTGAATGAAGTTCGTGTCGAAAGGCGGTTTATACGATGGATCGTAATGCGGATTCGGCTGGTAGGCTCCGTTTTTGTTGAACGCACCGATGACCTGTGAACCTGCAATTGGCGTGCCGTAATTGATCTCGAGATCACGAGCCGGGACACCCTTGTTACCGAGTTGGGCGTATTGGGCATTTTTGTACAAATCGAAGCCCTCGAGCTTTTTCCCATCGATCATATAGGTGTGTCCGTTTTTGTCGCCGCCGTAATAATAAGCTCCCGTGTGATCTGGCGTTTTATAGTACGGCGATGTGGAAATGCCTTTGCCATCCGCATCCAACGCGTCCTTTCCACCGCCAAAACCGCCGCGTGAGCCGTTGACCTCGTTTTTGCTGTTGATGTTTCCGCGCAGCTCGAACCCTTCTTTGAAGACCTGGTCGGGTGATCGGGTATCGCCTCGGAATGTATAGCCTCGATAGGTGTGTCCGTCGTCTCCGCCGGAAAATCGGGTTTTCTTGTTGAGGTCGACCTGCTTCTGGGCGGATTCCGGTGTCAGATTCTGGAAGTTGGACTGTGACTTGATTAACCGCTGGAATTTTGAGCTCGATGATTGCCACGGGGCGTCCGGGACGTTCGACCCAAAGGGTTGTTTGGCGCGTTCTCCGCTCGGACCAGGCCGTGCAGTGTCTGAGCCCGCCGACGTGCTGGGTCGCGTGTCTGACGATTTACTGGGTTCTGATGACTTGCTGGGGGCTGTTTCACTTGGGCGGGATGATGTTTCGGGCGTCGATGCCGGTCGTTGGCTACCCGAGCCAGTCGGCCGCGAGGCGGATGTGCGCCCGGGTTCAACGGGACGTCCGGGTTTTGCCCCGCCCTCCAGCGGCCCGCCGCCCGCGATGCTGAGTGCGAGTTCCTGCGCAATGTCCTTCCCGCTGGGCGGAGGAGCCTTGCCTTCATCTGGCGGGATCGACTTTGGGTCGACCGGTTTGTTTTGAGGGGAGCCTTGACTCCAGTTGTAGTGGCTTGCCTGGTATTGGCCCCAATCCTGTTTGGCCGGGTTGTACTGCGGTTCTTCCACACGGCGCGGCTGACGCGTAGTCTTGGCCGACGTCGTGGTGTTTTGGGATATATCATTTGCGATTAATGACGGGCTGACAGTTTTATTACTAACTTTCATGATTTTTCCTTTGGGAAGCATTAGGCCTGCAGCGAGGACCGAAGGGAGATCGCGGCATCGATGGAAACGCTCACTGGAACGTGTTTCTGACGATTCAGACTCAATGTGATTCGAGTCTAAAGCCGGCCGGTTTGGCCATGACATACATAACGGTCAATATATTTAATTAACAAAATGCAGATCAGCGCCGTCGAATACAGGCCCAGTTGCAGATAATCCCGGTTTGTCCAGTTTGAATTGCAGATCACTACAAATACAGGCTAGTGATCTTTACGCGAATAAATGATTATCAGCTAGCACTGCACCACTGAATTCATGGGCGAACGCTTCACGAGTTATATCGGTTGGATGCGGATCTGCTGATATTTGTTTTCGACCAAAGTACCCGTGCTTTCCGTGCCGTGCGGCTTTAGCGAAACAGGTTTGCCGATCGGCATGCCGATTGTGTGGATGCATACCGCGATGACCGGGGCATACCGCAACCCGGTCATGCTTTCGAAATGGCCGCGACCGTCCGCCCGGCCCGGTGTGCTGGCCGCGTTCTAAATAACGCGGCCCCTTGCGTCGAGAGGAACGTTTCTACGCAAGGGGCCGGGCTTGATACGCTGTTTTACTGCCAGCCTAGAAATCGCTATCGAGACCGTCTTGCACCTGCTCGGCGGCGCGCAGCACGGCGCGGGCCTTGTTCTCGGTTTCGAGCCATTCCGATTCCGGCACGGAGTCAGCCACGATTCCCGCCGCGGCCTGGACGTACAGGTTGCCATTGCGGATCACGCCTGTACGGATCGTGATGGCCAAGTCCATTTCGCCAGTGAACGACAGATAGCCAACCGCACCGCCATACAGACCGCGCTTGATGGGTTCGAGCTCGTCGATCAGTTCCATGGCCCGGACTTTGGGCGCGCCTGACAGCGTGCCTGCGGGGAAGGTCGCGCGTAGCACGTCGAAATTGGTGACGCCGGGCTTGAGCTTGCCTTCGACCGAACTCACGATGTGCTGAACGTGTGAGTATTTTTCGATGACCATCTGATCGGTGACGACGACCGAGCCGATCTGTGCAATACGGCCCACGTCGTTACGGGCGAGATCGATCAGCATCACGTGCTCGGCGATTTCTTTCGGATCATTGAGCAGTTCGGTCGCCAGTTCGGCATCGCGTTCGGGCGTGGCGCCACGAGGGCGCGTACCGGCTAGCGGACGAATCGTGACGATGCGGTCTTCGCCGCGCTTTTCCTGGCGCACCAGAATTTCCGGCGAGGCTCCCACCACATGAAAATCACCGAAGTTGTAGTAGTACATGTACGGCGAGGGATTGAGCGATCGCAGCGCGCGATAGAGCGACAACGGGTTGTCCCGATAGGGTTTGGTCAGGCGCTGTCCTACCTGAACCTGCATGAGCTCGCCCGCAGCGACGTATTCTTTGGCGCGGCGCACGGCGGCCAGATAATCGTCTTTGGCGAATTCCCGATACGTCTCGGTGCGCACGCTGGCTGAGGTGACGGGCGGTTGCACGCTGGTGCGCAGCCGCTGACGCAGTTCGCGCAGTCGTTGCCGCGCGCGGGTATAGGCTTCGGGCGCCGACGGATCCGTGTAAATCACCAGATACAGTTTGCCGGCGAGGTTATCGATCACCGCGACTTCTTCGGTTAAGAGCAACTGGATATCGGGTAAATCGAGGTCGTCGGGCGGCGCATTGTGTGCGAGTTTTTTCTCCATGTAGCGCACTGCGTCATAGCCGAAATAACCCGCGAGGCCGCCTGCAAAACGGGGCAAGCCTGGGCGTTGCGCGACCTTGAAGCGCGCCTGGAACTGCTGGATGAAATCGAGCGGATCGCCGTCATGCGATTCGATGACCTGGTTGTCCTTGACGACTTCGGTGACGCCATTACGCGTTCGCACAACGATACGCGCAGGCAAGCCGATAAACGAATAGCGGCCGAAGCGTTCGCCCCCGACGACTGATTCCAGCAAAAAGGAATTGGCGCCGTTGCGCTCGGTTTGCGCGAGTTTCAGGTAGAGCGAAAGCGGAGTATCGAGATCGGCCAGTGCTTCGGCGATCATCGGAATGCGGTTGTAGCCCTCGTTAGCGAGGGACTGAAATTCGAGTTCGGTCATGTTCCGATCCTGTTCGTGCGTCTGAATCAATGTACGGGTGACGAAGCGGAGGTGCTGCAGAGGGCGGTTTTAAGCGTTCGCCCATGCGGAGAACCGCTGGCGCATGTTTTCCCGGAGCGACGAACGGATTATCCAGCCCGGATGTTCCCGGGACTGGATGCGGTGAGCCGCAAAATCTGTTCGGCGCAGAGACAAGAAAAATACCGGGAAAAATGCGTTAAACGCAGCGAAGTAAAAAACGGGGCAAGGTCGCATGGCGGTGTTCAACGCCTGGCGCCCAGGCGAGCCTCGATGTAGAGGATTAGCGCGACCATCGGCGCCAGGGCCATGCTCCCCGGTCGATGCTGCTCAGACTCCGTTTTTTATTCAGAAACATGAAGATGAAGGAAGGGTTAAAGCGATGTGTGGTGCGCGGCTATTGCCTTGGCAGCTTCCAGAAGCGTTGCCACTATACCATCCGATTTTATTGCTTGTACAGGCGCGCCATGGTTGTAGCCATAAGGCACGGTCAGGGTTGCCATGCCTGCCGCACGGCCTGCCAGCGCATCGTTTTCGGAGTCGCCGATGGCGACGGTAGCCTCCGGCGCCACGTGCAAAACGGCGCAAGCGGTAAGCATTGGCAGTGGATCGGGTTTTTTGCGCGGCACGCTGTCACCACCCAGAACTACATTGAAATAGTGCGTCAGACCGTATTGCTCAAGCAGCTGAATAGCGAAACGGTGCGGTTTATTCGTGACGCAGGCGAGTTGCAGACCGGCTTCGCGCAGTGCAATGAGGCCTGCTTCGACGTCCGGGTAGAGCTGCGTCTGCTGGCCGTTGATCCTGGCGTACTCTTCCTGATAGATCGAGAGCGCCTCGGCGAAGCGCGCCTCGGCAAGATGAGCCTTGAAACGCGGAGCAAGTACGCTGCGAATCAAATGCTCCGAGCCTTTTCCGACGTAACGGATGACTTCTTCGCGTGAGGTGGGCGCCGCGTCGAGTTGTGCGAGCATGCCGTTTAAGCCCGCGGTGAAATCGTTGGCGGTGTCGATCATGGTGCCATCGAGATCGATCAGCGCCGCGCGCAGACGCGGGCAGGATAATACGGGTTGCAACGAGACACTCATATTGTTTGGCCGACGCTAGCTAACGCGTGGCGCATCTGGTCGATCACTGCCTTGTAATCTGGTTTGCCGAAGATCGCGGAGCCGGCGACGAACGTGTCTGCACCGGCCGCAGCGATTTCCGCGATGTTGTCGGTTTTGACGCCGCCATCCACTTCGAGATGAATCGACCGGCCTGTTCTTTCGGTATAGGCGTCAATGCGCGTGCGGGCTTCGCGTAACTTGTTGAGCGCTTCAGGAATGAACGACTGGCCACCAAAACCAGGATTGACAGACATGATCAGAATCAAATCGATGCGATCCATCACGTGGTCGAGATAGTTCAGCGGTGTGGCCGGGTTGAACGCAAGCCCTGCCTTGCAACCGTGATCGCGGATGAGGGCGAGCGTGCGGTCGATATGATCCGAGCCTTCGGGATGGAAGCTGATGCTATTCGCACCCGCCTTGGCAAAATCAGGGACGATACGGTCAACCGGGCGCACCATCAGATGCACGTCGATGGGCACCTGTACGTGGGGGCGGATGGCTTCGCACACGAGTGGGCCAATGGTCAGGTTCGGCACGTAGTGGTTGTCCATCACGTCGAAGTGAATCCAGTCGGCACCTGCCGCGACGACTTCGCGGACTTCCTCGCCAAGACGGGAGAAGTCGGCGGACAAAATACTGGGGGCAATGCGGAATTGCTTCATGATGTCGAGACACTGGCGGGCGGGAAAGCGTCATTTTAACGTTTTGCCGGGGTGTGGAGCCTGATGAAGGTCTTGTCCAGATGGCCATCGGCTTGCGGGCAGCAGCGCCATCAAGCAGAATGCCAGACCAGTACAGGGTTCCCGGTGGCATTGGGGGCTCGCCGTTTCTACCTACCGGAACCAGAATGAGCCAGTATGAATTGAGTGTGTCGGCGCAGGTGCGATATCTGCCCGAGGAATCTGATCCGGATCATCGCAAATACGCGTTCGCATACACGCTAACCATCCGTAACAGCGGTCAGATACCTGCGCAATTGATCGCGCGTCATTGGGTGATTACTGACAGCGATGAACATGTGCAGGAAGTCAAAGGTTTGGGGGTGGTAGGCCATCAGCCGTTACTGAAACCGGGTGAGCAGTTTGAATACACCAGTTGGGCCGTGATTGCGACGCCCGTTGGCACGATGCGCGGCGAATACTTCTGCGTGGCTGAAGACGGCGAGCGTTTTGATGCGCGGGTTCCAGAGTTTATTTTGCGCATGCCACGCACGTTGCATTAAACGTGTGAGTGTGGGCGGGACATGGCGCCACAGGTAAATGCGCCGCCTGTTTTTATTTTTATTGCTATTGCTGTTTGTCGCGGGGAATCTTTTTTTTGCCGGATGCAGTCCAGACAACGATGAAAATCAGCAAAAAGAGCGCCAGAAGCGATTCAAGCGCGAAGATCAGCATAGGGTATTCGTCGAACAGATCGGACATGGCAGTGGCTTCCATCAGGAGCGAGCATTGTATGTGTTTTGCGCGGACCATTGTCGGTTGGGCTAGTGTGATTACGCTCGCCGTTATGCTGGCTTCGTGTGGTGGCCGGCCTACGGTACGTCCCTCTTCCGGATCGCCCACCGGCAGCGCCATGATTCCAGGAAAAATCGCTCGGGAACGGCTTACTCCTGTCGCCTGGCAACAAGTGCCGGGCTGGCAGGACGACTCCCTGATCGGCGCGGCGGCCGCACTGCGGCAGAACTGCCTGAGGCTCTCCGCCCAGGCGAGCTGGCAACGTGCCTGTACAGCGGCGGGGCAGATCGACGATCTTGATATCACGAGTGTGCGGGCTTTCTTCGAAAGCTATTTCACCGCGTTTCAGTTTGCCAATACCGATGGAACGCTCGACGGCCTGGTCACCGGCTATTACGAGCCGCTGCTGCGCGGGTCGCGTAAGCGCCAGGGCGTTTATCAAACCGCGCTATACCGCTGGCCTGCAGGCTACCGGGCGGGCGCGGCGCTCCCTGCGCGCGCCCAGCTTGAGCGCGCGGGGGTACTGAACGGTAATGAACTCGTTTGGGTTGACGATCCGATCGAGGCGTTTTTTCTTCAGGTGCAGGGCTCAGGGCGTGTCGTCATGGATGACGGGAGCGTGATGCGCGTCGGTTTTGGCGGCACGAATAACCAGCCTTATAAATCAATTGGCCGCTGGCTGCTGGATCATCGTGAACTGACGCCGTCCCAGGCCACGATGCAAGGCATCAAGGCATGGGCTCAGGCCAATCCGTCGCGGGTTGATGCATTGCTCGATACCAATCCACGTTTCGTTTTTTTTCGGGAAATGCCCGCTTCAGGAGAGACGGTTCCGGGTAGCGGTGCCGATGGCCCGGTCGGTGCCTTGGGTGTGCCTTTGACACCGGAGCGCTCGATTGCGGTCGACCCGGCCTCCATTCCGCTTGGCACCCCGGTTTTTTTGCAAACCACGCGACCGTTGAGTAACACCCCTCTGAACCGGCTGGTCTTTGCGCAAGATACGGGTTCAGCGATCAAAGGGGGCGTGCGGGCCGACTATTTCTGGGGGTTGGGCGATGAGGCGGGCAGCCTCGCGGGAAAGATGAAGCAGACCGGGCGCATGTGGCTGTTGCTGCCTAGATCATGAGTTGCGTCATGAGTTGCGTCATGGGCTGCTGTGCCGGTCTCGCTGGTCTCGCCGATCTATTACCCGCTGAGCTTTTCCGACGGAACGTTCGATACCATTGACTGCCAGTAGGTTAATGGCTGCGTTGATGCCGATCGACGCCTTGATGTCATAGGCCAGTGCCTTTTGTGCCAGATTGAGTGTGGCAATGTCTGACGTGGAATTGGAACGTGGCTCGACATTCAGCGTCAAGACATCGAGTGGCCCTTCTTTTGTCAATACGATCTGATAGTGTGGTGCGAGCGTGGGTTGTTTGAGCAATAGCTCTTCGATTTGTGTAGGAAACACATTGACGCCTCGCACGATCATCATGTCATCGGAGCGGCCTGTGACTTTTTCCATCCGGCGCATCGTTCGGGCAGTGCCGGGCAGCAAGCGGGTGAGGTCCCGGGTACGGTAACGGATGACCGGTAGTGCTTCTTTGGTGAGCGAGGTGAAAACCAGCTCACCGAGTTCTCCATCTGGCAGGACTTCACCTGTGTCTGGATTGATGATCTCGGGATAAAAGTGATCTTCCCAGATTGTTGGACCGTCTTTTGTTTCAGCGCACTCCGAGGCCACTCCTGGCCCCATTACTTCGGATAATCCATAGATGTCGATCGCATCGATACCCATGCGCTGCTCGATGGTATGGCGCATCTTGTTGGTCCAGGGCTCTGCGCCGAATATGCCGATTCGCAGTGAGCATTGCGCCGGATCGACACCTTGTCTTTCCAGCTCGTCAGCGATGGAGAGCATATAGCTAGGTGTGACCACGATGATGTCGGGGCGGAAGTCCTGAAGCAACTGGGCCTGTTTTTCGGTTTGGCCGCTGCCGAACGGGATGACGGTTAGCCCAGCGCGCTCTGCGCCATAGTGCGCTCCGAGACCGCCGGTAAATAGCCCATAGCCACAACTGATATGTACCTTGTCGCCGCGTTTGGCGCCAGCGGCACGAATAGACCGGGCGACCAGATTGGCCCAGATGTCGATATCGCGCGCGGTATAGCCGACGACAGTGGATTTGCCCGTTGTACCTGACGACGCGTGAATGCGCGATATCTGGTCTTGTGCGACGGCGAACATTCCGAACGGGTAGTTGTCGCGCAGGTCTTTTTTGCTCGTGAACGGAAAGTGGGCGAGATCAGCGAGCGTATTGAGGTCATGCGGGTGGACCTGAGCTTCGTCGAATTTACATCGGTAACCCGGTGAATTTTCATACGCGTGCATGAGCGACCATTTAAGCCTGGCGAGCTGAAGGGCGATGAGTTCGTCGCGGCTTGCTGTTTCGATGGGTTCTAGCGATAGCGAGGCGGTCATGGAATGTTTTTCCCTGAAGATTTCGCGCCGCACCGGTGTACGGCGTACTTGCTGCGATCATGTTGTTTTTGATTCGTGCGGATTTTTCACGAAACCTTGCGATGGTTTCATTTGTGCGATTGGTTCGGCGTATGTCGTAGATGCCGTTGTGCCCATGCAAGCTTCGTTCGGCGGCCTCGGCGGCGGGTATGTCACCGACGGACAGTGCGGCATTGTTTTGCAAGTTAGCGCCCCTCGAAATGGGGCGCACGTTTCTCAATAAAGGCGCGTACGCCTTCGATGTGATCGTGCGATATTCCAAGCTCACGTTGTAGGTCGCGCTCTCTATCCAGTTGTTGATCAAGCGTTTGCGTGACGCTTTTACGCATGGCGTGCTTAATTGCGGCGATTGCTTTGGCCGGTTGTTGCGCGAGTTGTGCCGCCAGCATTGCTGCGGCATCAGGTAAGTCGGCGTCGTCGATGACTTTCCATATCAGCCCCCAGTTTTCGGCTTGTTCTGCGGCCAGTTTTTCCCCAGTTAGTGCGAGCCCCAGCGCGCGTGCCATGCCGACGCGTTGAGGCAGAAACCACGTGCCACCCGAATCAGGAACAAGTCCGATTTTCACGAACGACTGAATGAAACTGGCAGAACGCGCGGCAAGCACCATGTCGCATGCAAGCGCCAGATTTGCACCGGCGCCCGCTGCAATGCCATTCACCGCGGCGATGACCGGAAATGACAAAGCGTGCAAGCGCCGGATCAGTGGGTTGAAGTGCTGCTCGAGCAGATCGCCAGGGTCAGTCATTGCGCCGGGTGTGAACTCCAGCTCGCCAAGATCTTGTCCCGCACAGAACGAGCGGCCAGTGCCGGTTAGCACCAGCGCACGAGTACCGGATGCAGCAAACAAATCCAGCGCTGCGCGTAATTCTTTGTGCATCTTGAGCGTAAAGCTGTTCAGCTTGTCTGGACGGTTCAGCGTCACCGTGGCGACACCTGTCGATTCGTCGAAGTCGGTTTTAATTGTTTCATATGGCATTAGCTTTGCTTTCCTAATTATTCGGCGAATGGCACGAGCGATATCTGGATTACCGGGCTCATCGTTTTTTCATGTTAGCGGGCATTGATGCGTTTAGCTATTCAGCCGAATGGCTGAGACCGTTTGGCCGACTTCTCCATCAGCTGATTGTGGTGCAACATGAACCCGGCTTTGAATGACGTGGAACCGTCTGGAGACAAATGCCGCATCGGTGAGTGCGGAGTTCGCGGCGGGGTTGGCCCCAGTGCCATGAAAATCCGAGAATGCGGCTGACTGATTTACGAATACGCCACCGGTCAGATTGATCGATAACGCTACTCCACCGCGAAGCGATGCTTCTTCGGCTGCATGAATGATTGTGTTGTCGGTGCTGTAGACCGAAAGCGTGAGTGCGCCATGTTCTGCTGCGATCGTGCCGGCGAGATCAAGCGATTGAGCCGTTGCATCGGTTGCGATCAGAAACGAGATTGGACCAAACCATTCCTGGGTGAATTGTACGTAGTCGTGGGTGGCATCGAGTTGCAGGACAAGCGGTGTATGGATTCGCGCCTCCGGAAAGGCTGGGTGTTGCAGCGGTTGGCTATCTAGCCATACCCGGCCAAGCGCGCGTGCTTGCTTGATGCGTTGCGTAACGCTTTCATTCTGGATGGCACCGAGTAACTCAACGGCACGAACCGGATCAGCAACCAGTTTTTGCAAGGCGTCAATGATGCTTTGGGCAACAGAATTGAAGCTTAGCGTGCCTTCGCTCGTGCTGATGCCGTCTCGTGGGATGTAGATGTTTTGCGGTGCGGTACACATTTGGCCGGAGTACAGGGCCAGCGAGAACGCGACATTGCGTGCCACGGCTTTGATGTCGTCGACCGAGTCGATCACGATCTGGTTCACGCCGGCCTTCTCGGTAAAGACCTGAGCCTGATGGGCGTGCCGTTCCAGCCATGTACCGTTTCGGGTGCTGCCGGTAAAGTCGATCAGCCTGATTTCCGGACGTAACGCTAAATCCTGAACAATCTCGCCGTCGTTGGATTGGGTGGCCAGCAAAGTGATGACATTGGGATCAAGGCCGGATTCACGCAAGACTTCACGTGCGATACGCACGGTGATTGCCAGCGGCAAGATAGCTTTGGGATGAGGTTTCACGATCACGGCATTGCCCGTTGCGAGGTCGGCAAAAATGCCTGGATACCCGTTCCACGTGGGGAAGGTGCAGCATCCGAGCACGAGGCCTATGCCACGAGGGGTAATGGTGTAACGCTTGTGCATAGCCAGCGGAGGGTTTTTACCTTGTGGTTTTTCCCAGTGGCTTTCGGCAGGGATACGGCGTAACTGGTCCCAGGCGTAGGCAATTGCTTCAAGCGCGCGATCTTGCGCATGTGGACCGCCTGCTTGAAACGCCATCATGAAAGGCTGGCCGGTGGTGTGCATAACACTGTGGCCGATTTCAAAGCTGGCCCGATTGATTCGCGCGAGGATTTCGAGGCTAATTCCGATCCATGCCTCTGGGCCGGCCGCGCGCCAGTCATCGTGAGCTTTGGTGGCAGCGGAAATCAATGCAGCCGGCGTTGCTTCAGGATAGCGAATGCCTAGTGCGAAACCGAACGGGGATACCTCTTCGCTGGCGAGCTGACCGTTGCTTGGCTGGTCCAGCGCAAAGGTTTTGTTCAGATGGGCACTGAAAGTGGCTTCGCCTTCTGCACTGGCAGTTTCACCGTACACTTTTGGCGAAGGCGTTTCGCTGAACGGGCTCCAGTATCCACGTGTTTCAATGGCTGCAAGTGCTTGCTGCAGAAGATTTTCGTGTTTTGTGAACAGTGGATGCATGGTCGGAGTGTCATGAGCTGTGCTAACTGGGAAAAGCGGGCCAGATAATTAACCGGCCGGATGGTTGGCAAATATTAGCATTAACACGATGTTTTTGTCGGATGTATTGGAGGGGTTATGGAATCACATTTTTTGAGGAGCTGGAGAGCATGACTTATGAAAATATCCTGGTTGATGTGCGCGGCAGAGTGGGCCTGGTCACGCTAAACCGCCCCAAATCACTGAACGCGCTTAACGATGCCTTGATGGATGAGTTGGGCGTGGCTTTGCGAGCATTTGACGGGGACGATGGCATTGGCGCGATTGTGATTACTGGAAATGAGAAAGCCTTTGCTGCAGGGGCGGACATCAGCATGATGGCTGGCTATAGCTATATGGATGCTTATAAAGGGGACTACATTACTCGCAACTGGGAAGTACTCCGCTCGGTGCGAAAGCCCGTTATTGCTGCAGTTTCAGGTTTTGCGCTTGGCGGTGGATGTGAGTTGGCGATGATGTGCGACATCATCTTTGCAGCCGATACCGCGCAGTTCGGCCAACCGGAAATCAAACTGGGCGTCATGCCTGGCGCTGGCGGCACGCAGCGGTTACCCCGGGCAATCTCAAAGGCAAAAGCAATGGACCTATGCCTGACAGCACGTTTTATGGATTCGTCGGAAGCGGAGCGTGCTGGCCTGGTTTCGCGCGTGGTCCCCGCTGCGTTGCTCGTGGACGAAACGCTTGCCGCCGCTGCGGTAATTGCCGAATTTCCCCTGCCGGCGGTGATGATGATCAAAGAGTCGATTAATCGAGCCTATGAAACGACACTTGCCGAAGGCGTGCATTTCGAGCGCCGGATGTTCCACTCGTTATTTGCGACCGAAGACCAAAAGGAGGGGATGGCTGCTTTCATGGAAAAGCGAAAGCCGATCTTCACTCATCGTTAAAATCTGTTCAAAAACCGCTTGCCAGCGGAGTCCGGCATGACTAGAATTGCGGTCTTTCGCGCTCTGGGTGGATGGGGTGCGAAAGCGGGAGGTCCTTGATGGACGGGGCTTTGGCGGTACAGGCAGCAGGTTGTCCGGGTGAGCAGGAAAAAGCGCTTCCCTGGTAAAAACAAGTTGACGGTATCGGGAAAGTTCTCCATAATCTCGTTTCTGTGCTGCAGGGCGGCACGGTGGAACTGGCAGGTGCTGTGCGGGTGTGGCGGCAGCGGGTTTCACAGATGATCTTTAAAAATTAACAGCCGATAAGTGTGGGTACTTGATGGAGGCGCGAGGGGTTTCTGCCAGTCCGTAAGGATGGGCGGGAGTCTCATAAAGCGAAAGAATCAAGTCTCACACAGTAAAGTCAGGTATAGAAGCAAGATACCTGTCAATACGTTGAGTGAGCGACCGGCCTCGAAAGAGGCCGAAAACAGTAACAGGTTTGAACTGAAGAGTTTGATCCTGGCTCAGATTGAACGCTGGCGGCATGCCTTACACATGCAAGTCGAACGGCAGCACGGGAGCAATCCTGGTGGCGAGTGGCGAACGGGTGAGTAATACATCGGAACGTGTCCTGGAGTGGGGGATAGCCCGGCGAAAGCCGGATTAATACCGCATGCGCTCTGAGGAGGAAAGCGGGGGATCTTCGGACCTCGCGCTGCAGGGGCGGCCGATGGCAGATTAGCTAGTTGGTGGGGTAAAGGCCTACCAAGGCGACGATCTGTAGCTGGTCTGAGAGGACGACCAGCCACACTGGGACTGAGACACGGCCCAGACTCCTACGGGAGGCAGCAGTGGGGAATTTTGGACAATGGGCGCAAGCCTGATCCAGCAATGCCGCGTGTGTGAAGAAGGCCTTCGGGTTGTAAAGCACTTTTGTCCGGAAAGAAAACCTTTGCCCTAATACGGTGGGGGGATGACGGTACCGGAAGAATAAGCACCGGCTAACTACGTGCCAGCAGCCGCGGTAATACGTAGGGTGCAAGCGTTAATCGGAATTACTGGGCGTAAAGCGTGCGCAGGCGGTTCGCTAAGACAGATGTGAAATCCCCGGGCTCAACCTGGGAACTGCATTTGTGACTGGCAGGCTAGAGTATGGCAGAGGGGGGTAGAATTCCACGTGTAGCAGTGAAATGCGTAGAGATGTGGAGGAATACCGATGGCGAAGGCAGCCCCCTGGGCCAATACTGACGCTCATGCACGAAAGCGTGGGGAGCAAACAGGATTAGATACCCTGGTAGTCCACGCCCTAAACGATGTCAACTAGTTGTTGGGGATTTATTTCCTTAGTAACGTAGCTAACGCGTGAAGTTGACCGCCTGGGGAGTACGGTCGCAAGATTAAAACTCAAAGGAATTGACGGGGACCCGCACAAGCGGTGGATGATGTGGATTAATTCGATGCAACGCGAAAAACCTTACCTACCCTTGACATGTACGGAATTCTGCCGAGAGGTGGAAGTGCCCGAAAGGGAGCCGTAACACAGGTGCTGCATGGCTGTCGTCAGCTCGTGTCGTGAGATGTTGGGTTAAGTCCCGCAACGAGCGCAACCCTTGTCCCTAGTTGCTACGCAAGAGCACTCCAGGGAGACTGCCGGTGACAAACCGGAGGAAGGTGGGGATGACGTCAAGTCCTCATGGCCCTTATGGGTAGGGCTTCACACGTCATACAATGGTCGGAACAGAGGGCAGCCAACCCGCAAGGGGGAGCCAATCCCAGAAAACCGGTCGTAGTCCGGATCGCAGTCTGCAACTCGACTGCGTGAAGCTGGAATCGCTAGTAATCGCGGATCAGCATGCCGCGGTGAATACGTTCCCGGGTCTTGTACACACCGCCCGTCACACCATGGGAGTGGGTTTTACCAGAAGTGGCTAGTCTAACCGCAAGGAGGACGGTCACCACGGTAGGATTCATGACTGGGGTGAAGTCGTAACAAGGTAGCCGTATCGGAAGGTGCGGCTGGATCACCTCCTTTCAGGAGCTTGCGTGCCAAGATGAAGTGCCCACGCTTATCGGCTGTAATCAGGACAGACTCAGGGGTCTGTAGCTCAGCTGGTTAGAGCACCGTCTTGATAAGGCGGGGGTCGATGGTTCGAGTCCATCCAGACCCACCAACTTTGTCTGCGGTGGTGGCGGGTGCAGGAATCCCCGGGGTTGTACAGGGTATACAGGGTACAGGGGGATTAGCTCAGCTGGGAGAGCACCTGCTTTGCAAGCAGGGGGTCGTCGGTTCGATCCCGTCATCCTCCACCAGTCACCCGCCAGTCATCATTGCACAGGATCTGGAGCACCGCGCAAGCGGAAAGTCTCCGGGGTTTGTGCATTGGTGTTTGCGCCAGTCATGGCGGCATGAAAGTGCCGGCTGTCCCGTTCTTTAAAAATCAGGAAGAAGTAGTAAAGAGACCGGTTAAAAGCGCCTCGAGATGGGCGTGAGTAGACTGGTCAGGGTTGTGATTGTATCAAAAGTATGAAAAGTTCATCGAGAGATGGGCCTGGAATACGGCACAACGCAAAAACTCAACCTGTAGCGGGGGTGCGAGACACACTCGTTATAGGGTCAAGCGAACAAGTGCATGTGGTGGATGCCTTGGCGATCACAGGCGATGAAGGACGCGGTAGCCTGCGAAAAGCTCCGGGGAGCTGGCAAACGAGCTGAGATCCGGAGATGTCCGAATGGGGAAACCCGGCCCGAATGGGTCATCCGCAGCTGAATACATAGGCTGCGCGAAGCGAACGCGGTGAACTGAAACATCTAAGTAACCGCAGGAAAAGAAATCAACCGAGATTCCCAAAGTAGTGGCGAGCGAAATGGGAGCAGCCAGTACTCTTTAGCATGACCGTTAGCCGAACGCTCTGGAAAGTGCGGCCCTAGCAGGTGATAGCCCTGTAGGCGAAAACGGACGTGTGGAACTGAGTGTACAGAAAGTAGGGCGGGACACGTGAAATCCTGTCTGAAGATGGGGGGACCATCCTCCAAGGCTAAATACTCGTGATCGACCGATAGTGAACCAGTACCGTGAGGGAAAGGCGAAAAGAACCCCGGGAGGGGAGTGAAACAGATCCTGAAACCGCATGCATACAAACAGTAGGAGCCCTGCAAGGGGTGACTGCGTACCTTTTGTATAATGGGTCAGCGACTTACATTCAGTGGCAAGCTTAACCGATTAGGGCAGGCGTAGCGAAAGCGAGTCCGAACAGGGCGTCCAGTCGCTGGGTGTAGACCCGAAACCAGGTGATCTATCCATGGCCAGGATGAAGGTGCGGTAACACGTACTGGAGGTCCGAACCCACTAACGTTGAAAAGTTAGGGGATGAGCTGTGGATAGGGGTGAAAGGCTAAACAAACCTGGAAATAGCTGGTTCTCTCCGAAAACTATTTAGGTAGTGCCTCGTGTATCACCTTCGGGGGTAGAGCACTGTCATGGTTGAAGGGTCCATTGCGGATTACTTCGCCATAGCAAACTCCGAATACCGAAGAGTGCAATCACGGGAGACAGACATCGGGTGCTAACGTCCGGTGTCAAGAGGGAAACAACCCAGACCGCCAGCTAAGGTCCCCAAATATTGCTAAGTGGGAAACGAAGTGGGAAGGCAAAAACAGTCAGGAGGTTGGCTTAGAAGCAGCCATCCTTTAAAGAAAGCGTAATAGCTCACTGATCGAGTCGTCCTGCGCGGAAGATGTAACGGGGCTAAGCAATATACCGAAGCTGCGGATGCACAGTAATGTGCATGGTAGGAGAGCGTTCCGTAAGCCTGCGAAGGTGCACTGTAAAGTGCGCTGGAGGTATCGGAAGTGCGAATGCTGACATGAGTAGCGATAAAGGGGGTGAAAAGCCCCCTCGCCGTAAGCCCAAGGTTTCCTACGCAACGTTCATCGGCGTAGGGTGAGTCGGCCCCTAAGGCGAGGCAGAAATGCGTAGCTGATGGGAAGCAGGTTAATATTCCTGCACCAGCATGAAATGCGATGGAGGGACGGATCGCGGAAGGTTGTCCGGGTGTTGGAAGTCCCGGTCCTTGCATTGGAGAAGGCGCTTTGGCAAATCCGGGCGCAGGATTCAAGGGTGCGAGGCGAGTCACTCCGGTGACGAAGCAACTGGAAGGGGTTCCAGGAAAAGCTTCTAAGCTTCAGTTTCATGGTGACCGTACCGCAAACCGACACAGGTGGGCGAGATGAGTATTCTAAGGCGCTTGAGAGAACTCGGGAGAAGGAACTCGGCAAATTGGTACCGTAACTTCGGGATAAGGTACGCCCCGGTAGCCTGACTGGCCTGCGCCAGAAGGGTGAAGGGGTTGCAATAAACTGGTGGCTGCGACTGTTTAATAAAAACACAGCACTCTGCAAACACGAAAGTGGACGTATAGAGTGTGACGCCTGCCCGGTGCCGGAAGATTAAATGATGGGGTGCAAGCTCCTGACTGAAGTCCCGGTAAACGGCGGCCGTAACTATAACGGTCCTAAGGTAGCGAAATTCCTTGTCGGGTAAGTTCCGACCTGCACGAATGGCGTAACGATGGCCACACTGTCTCCTCCCGAGACTCAGCGAAGTTGAAGTGTTTGTGATGATGCAATCTCCCCGCGGCTAGACGGAAAGACCCCATGAACCTTTACTGTAGCTTTGCATTGGATTTTGAACCGGTCTGTGTAGGATAGGTGGGAGGCTTTGAAGCGTGGACGCCAGTTCGCGTGGAGCCATCCTTGAAATACCACCCTGGCTTGTTTGAGGTTCTAACCCTGGCCCGTTATCCGGGTCGGGAACAGTGCATGGTAGGCAGTTTGACTGGGGCGGTCTCCTCCCAAAGTGTAACGGAGGAGTACGAAGGTACGCTAGGTACGGTCGGAAATCGTGCTGATAGTGCAATGGCATAAGCGTGCTTAACTGCGAGACCGACAAGTCGAGCAGGTGCGAAAGCAGGTCATAGTGATCCGGTGGTTCTGTATGGAAGGGCCATCGCTCAACGGATAAAAGGTACTCTGGGGATAACAGGCTGATACCGCCCAAGAGTTCATATCGACGGCGGTGTTTGGCACCTCGATGTCGGCTCATCTCATCCTGGGGCTGTAGCCGGTCCCAAGGGTATGGCTGTTCGCCATTTAAAGAGGTACGTGAGCTGGGTTTAAAACGTCGTGAGACAGTTTGGTCCCTATCTGCCGTGGGCGCTGGATATTTGAAGGGACCTGCTCCTAGTACGAGAGGACCGGAGTGGACGAACCTCTGGTGTACCGGTTGTCACGCCAGTGGCATCGCCGGGTAGCTATGTTCGGAAGAGATAACCGCTGAAAGCATCTAAGCGGGAAACTCGCCCTGAGATGAGATATCCCCGGGGCTTCAAGCCCCTTGAAGGGTCGTTCGAGACCAGGACGTCGATAGGTCAGGTGTGGAAGCGCAGTAATGCGTTAAGCTAACTGATACTAATTGCCCGTAAGGCTTGATCCTATAACCAGTGTGTCTTCTCCTGTACCGGAGTTTGACATGCGTGGGTCATTTGCTGTGTGCCATACGCTCACACCCCCATTTTTTACTGCTTCTTCCCGGTTTGCCGCTCCTGCGCATGCAGCTGCGGCCCCCCCTTTGCCTGATGACCATAGCGTGTCGGTACCACCCCTTCCCATCCCGAACAGGACCGTGAAACGACTCCACGCCGATGATAGTGCGGATTCCCGTGTGAAAGTAGGTAATCGTCAGGCTCCCCTTTCTGCTCAACGCCCCAGATACCAGCCGTATCTGGGGCGTTGTCCTTTCTGCGGCCCTTTCCCCGCTTCTCTCTCATCACCCCGCTCTAGGATCCTCCCCTAGACGAATACTCGCCACAGCCACTATTTAAACAAACAGAACATTCTGTTTCACAATAGTTATGCCGATAAAATAGGTGGCATGCAGTTTCCTTAATTTTTCCTGTCTTTTGGCCTGTGCTATGTCCGTTTTGCCTGAGTTTTCTCGTGCGGTATGTCCTCACGACTGTCCCGATACGTGTGCGATGCGCGTAACCGTTGAAAACGAGCGGGTAATTAAAGTGAACGGAGATCCTGATCATCCACCAACCAACGGTGTGCTTTGCACCAAGGTCAGTCGTTACGCGGAACGCGTACATCATCCCCAACGTCTTACGGTACCCATGAAGCGAGTTGGTCCCAAAGGAGTGGGGCGTTTTGAGCCGATTACCTGGGATCATGCTTATTCATTAGCCGCGCATCGGTTGTCGGATATTGCTCGCCGAATGCCTGAAGCGATCTTGCCGTACAGCTACGGTGGAACGATGGGTTTGGTGCAAGGTGAAAGCATTGCACAGCGATTTTTTCACAAGTTGGGTGCGTCTCAGCTAGATCGCACAATCTGCGCTGCAGCCGGTGCCGCGGGTTTGAAATACACCTATGGCGCGAGCGTTGGGATGCATTCCGAGTTTTTCGAAGAAAGTGACCTGATTCTGATTTGGGGTGCCAATCCTGTTGCATCAAATCTTCATTTCTGGACTCGGGCACAAGAGGCGAAGCGTCGGGGAGCAAGGCTAATCGCAATAGATCCATATCGCTCTTTGACAGCTGAAAAATGTCATCAGCACATCGCGCTCAAACCAGGTACCGATGGCGCCTTCGCACTCGGCATGATGCATGTCCTGATCCATGAAGATTTACTGGATCACAGCTATATCCATCAATACACAAAAGGATTTGATGCGTTGAAAATACGGGCGCTTGCTTATCCACCCAGCCGCGTCGCCCAGATTTGTGGTGTCGAGGAATCTGTCATCACCGAATTGGCACGGTTGTATGGCACTTCCAGCAAAGCAGCGATTCGCCTGAATTACGGTATGCAACGTGTCCGCGGAGGAGGTAATGCCGTGCGTGCTATTGCCTGCCTGCCATCGTTAACCGGTGCCTGGCGCAACCGTGCTGGCGGCCTGTTGCTATCGTCATCAGGATGGGCACCTGTTAATTCTCAATCGCTTGAACGCCCGGATTTAATGCCGGGTTGGCCGGAGCGCGCTCCCCGTGTCATCAATATGAATACGATAGGCGATGCGTTGCTGAATCCAGGCAGCATGTCATTTGGCCCGAAGATTGAAGCAGTTGTTGTCTATAACTCGAATCCGGTTGCCGTTGCGCCCGATTCCGATCGTGTTGCTGCGGGTTTTGCCCGCGATGATTTGTTCACGATCGTGCTGGAGCATTTTCAGACGGATACCGCTGATTATGCGGACCTGTTGTTACCCGCGACGACGCAGCTCGAACATCTGGACATCCACCATTCGTATGGCCATACCTATGTCATGGCTAATGTGCCTGCGATTGCTCCGGTCGGCGAAGCACGTCCCAATACAGAGATTTTTCGAGGCATTGCACGCGCGATGGGACTGACAGATGCTGCGCTATTCGACAGCGATGAAACGGTGGCTGCGAACGCCTTGCGCTGGAATGATCCGACATTGGCTGGGAGTGACTGGCAAACGTTGAAGCAAGCCGGCTGGATCAAGTTAAAAGTCCCCGAAGCACCGTTTGCTGAAGGGGGTTTTTGCACGCCCTCGGGACGGTGTGAATTTTTTAGCGACCGTCTGGCGCACGACGGGTTAGAGCCGGTGCCAGATTATCTGCCGCCTTATGAATCAGCAGAGTATGCCCCTGACCTTGCCGCTCGTTTTCCGCTGGCGATGATCTCGCCGCCGATGCGTCATTTTCTGAATAGCACATTCGTGAATGTTCAGAGCTTGCGCGCTACCGAAGGTGAGCCTCATCTAGAAATTCATCCCGTTGATGCATCCGCGCGCCATATCGTCGATGGCGATCAGGTCCGGATTTTCAATGATCGGGGTTCGATGCAGGCATGTGCCCGGATAACGGATCGGGCACGCGAAGGGGTGGTCGTCGGTTTGTCGATATGGTGGAAAAAGCTGGCTGCGGATGGCCGGAATGCGAACCAGGTGACGAGTCAGGCATTAACTGATCTTGGCGGCTCGGCGACTTTTTACGACTGTCTGGTCGACGTCGAGCGCGTGTAAGCGTTAACAATGGCAGTTAAGTTTGCCTGGTTTGAGCGCGACGTCTAACCCTATTGTTTTGAGTCAATGATCCATGAACGTGCATGCTAGGATCGCTTTTCAGCACGATCATTCGAAAATCTACAAGGAGACGCCGCATGGAAAAAATCTGGCTGAAATCATATCCGCCTGGCGCCCCTGCAGAAATCGATCCTGGCCAGTACGCTTCGCTGGGTGATCTGTTTGATGAGAGTTTCCGCCAGTACCGGACTCAGCCAGCATTTGTTTGCATGGGCAAGCAGATCAGCTATGGCGAACTTGACATGCTTTCACGCAAGCTCGCCGCCTGGTTTCAGACACAGGGCATCGCACCCGGTGCACGTATTGCAATCATGATGCCGAATGTTTTGCAGTATCCGGTTGCGATCGCGGCTATTCTGCGGGCTGGATATGTCGTGGTTAACGTCAATCCGTTGTACACCCCCCGCGAACTTGAGCATCAGTTAAAAGATAGTGGTGCCACGGCGATCATTCTGCTGGAAAATTTTGCAGCTACGCTTCAGGCCGTGCAGGATAAAACGTCGATCAAATATGTGATTGTGGCGACGCTAGGCGATCTGATCGGCGTTAAGGGGCTGGTTGCAAATTTTGTGCTGCGGCATATCAAGAAAATGGTGCCGGCATGGTCACTTCCGGGCCACATCAAATTCAACGACGCTATCGCACAAGGTGGCCGTCAGACATTTACCCCAGTAAAGTCGCGTCCGGATGACGTTGCATTTTTGCAGTACACCGGCGGTACAACCGGTGTGGCGAAAGGCGCGACGTTATTGCACCGGAACCTGATTGCCAACGTGCTGCAATCGGAGGTCTGGCTGGATCCTGTCCGGATAAAACGTCCCGATATCACGCAGTTCATCACGGTGGTGGCATTGCCGCTTTATCACGTGTTTGCGTTAACGGTATGTGGTTTGCTGGTAATCCGCACGGGCGGTTTGGGTGTCCTGATTCCGAACCCTCGAGATATCGGCGGCATGATAAAAGCATTGAGGGGTTATGCGATTACCACAATTCCTGCGGTCAATACGCTCTATAACGCGCTGTTGAATCATCCTGATTTTTCCAGGCTCGATTTTTCGAATCTGCTTGCATCGAATGGTGGTGGCATGGCGATTCAGGAAGCTGTGGCAATGCGTTGGCGTGAGCAGACCGGCACCCCGATTATCGAGGGTTATGGCTTGTCAGAAACCTCGCCATGCGTGACCTGTAACCCGGCTACGGCGACTGAATACAGCGGCACGATTGGTTTGCCGCTTCCGTCCACTGAAGTGTCGATCCGCGATGAGGCTGGCAACGAAGTACCGCTTGGCGAGCCCGGCGAAATCTGCATCCGCGGGCCGCAAGTCATGGCGGGCTATTGGAACTGCCCTGATGAAACCGCCAAAGTGACGACGCCAGATGGATATTTCAAATCCGGTGACATTGGCATCATGGATCAACGAGGTTTTATAAAAATCGTGGATCGCAAGAAGGACATGATTCTGGTATCGGGTTTTAATGTTTACCCGAATGAAATTGAGGATGTTGTGGCAAAACACCCGGGCGTCTACGAAGTCGCGGCGGTTGGTGTGGCAGATCCCCATTCAGGTGAAGCGGTCAAACTGTTTATCGTAAAGAAAGATCCAGCACTTTCCGAAGCTGATTTACTGGCGTATTGCAAAACGCAATTAACCGGTTACAAGCGGCCAAGAATCATTGAGTTTCGCTCCGAACTTCCGAAAAGTAATGTCGGCAAGATTTTGCGGCGGGAGTTGCGCGACGGCCGTGTGTGAAACTGGATTGGTATGAAATCTGGGCGGCTCTGAAAAGGGTGAATACAAGGCAAAGTGCCCGGTGGAATTTATCCATCGGGCACTTTGCTATGGAGTGTAATAAACGATCAGGTTGGAGTACTCCAGGCGGTGCCAGTAGAAATAAAAAAGGCACCCGAAGGTGCCTTGAGGAAAATAACCGTTCTTCTTGTTAGAACTTGTGGCGCAGACCAACGCGAACAGCGGTTTGGTTATTCGAATTCGACGGCGTTAAGCCATTGATCGAAGCCACTGCCGTTTGACCGGTTGAATCGGTACCCGACGCATGCTGATACACGCCAATCATGTAGATGTCGGTACGCTTTGACAGGAAGTAATCCACACCCAGCGCGCCCTGGTGATATTGGGCGCGGTCAAGCGTGCCGATCTTGCTGCCACGCGTGTAGTCGTAAGCCGCGCCGAACAGCAACGCAGGTGTCATCTGGTACTTCAGGCTGATTTCAGCATTGTTGAACGTCGCTGTACCGCCGTAACTTGCCTGTGCTGCTGGCATATTGGCGACCGTGTCCGTGCCCAGATCCTTGAATTTGATATTCGAGTACGTGGCGCCGAAGGTGGCTGCACCAAACGTATAGGCGCCACCTGCGCCAACGACTTGATAGGTGTGCGCCGTGGCAAAACCAGAAATAACCGGATTGCTTTGCACGCCAGCGACCGACGACGCGCCCATGTTGTTGCCGGCCGTACCGTTCGGCTGGTTACCCCAGAACGAAGTATTCGGATCCTTGACGTTGAGGTAGCCGACGCCCAACGTCAGTGGACCATTGGCGTAACCGGCACCGAGCGACCAAATCTGGTTGCGATTGAAGCTGCCAGCGATGCCGCCCAAGCTGTATAGGCCGCCAAATGTGAAGCCAGCGTAATTAGCGCTTGCGAACTTGATAGCGTTGTTTACGCGATTTGCATTGTTGAAGTTGTCGAGGTCGCCTGGATGAGCGCCGATATAGCCCGCCCACTGCGAACCAACTTCCAGGGCACCGACGTAGTCGACCACTGAATCGTATTGCCGGCCCAGTGTCACGGTGCCGAATGGACCCGAGAGGCCTATATACGCCTGGCGGCCGAATTCGCTGCCGCCTTGGCCCAGCTTTCCGTTATTGATATCAAAACCGTTTTCGAGAACAAATATTGCCTTGAGACCACCGCCCAGATCTTCTTTGCCGCGCAGTCCCCAACGGCTGCCTTGCATCACGCCACTAGACAGGTTGTACAGTTGATGGCTTGTACGGCCACCTGCGCTCGCTGACTGGACGTTGCTAACGTAATTGAAGCCTTCGTCGATAATGCCGTACAACGTCACGCTGCTCTGCGCGTGAGCGACGCCAGTTAGGGTGCCCAAAGCTGCAAGAGCCAGAAGCGACTTTTTCATCAGGTGATCTCCATTAATTGCAATTTTTTTACCTCGGCGAACGGTATATACAGCGCGCCGAAGTCTGTTGTCCAACTTCGTTAGAAGTCGCACGTAATGTAACAAAGTGAATATTTTGGCCAAAGAGAAAGGATCTGCTTGTAACGATCATGTTTCGTTTATGCAACATGGTCTAAAATCCCGTGAGTCCGCCCCGATAACCAGCAGGTTGGCCCCTGCAATTTTTGTTTTTGAGTGAGGGGTTTTGCCACTAGCGTGCACTGCGTGTTGTGTGGCTGTGCAAAAAGGTAGTTATTTTTTATGCAATGAGGGTTCAATGCAGCCGGATGACTGGATAACTGAATTTGACCGGGGCCTGCGCTCGATGACGGGTGTCTCACGAATGATGCGCCCGGTGCCGCAGGCATCGGTTGTCGCTGAAGATGAACTGTCGCCATCCGAGCGGATGCATTCGGCAGGTTTGATGCGGGTGAATCATGTTGGCGAGGTTTGCGCCCAAGCGCTGTATCAGGCGCAAAAAATTTCCACGCGTTCTTCACGTTTGAGAAAACTGTTCGAGCATGCCGCTCAGGAGGAAGAGGACCATTTAGCGTGGACTGCGCAGCGGCTTGCGGCACTGGGTTCACGTCCGAGCCTGCTCAATCCTTTGTGGTATGCCGGGGCGCTGGCGCTTGGATTTGCGGCAGGCCGCTGTGGAGATCGCGCCAGCCTTGGTTTTATGGCAGAAACCGAGCATCAGGTCGAGCAGCATCTGGACCGGCATCTTGATAAATTGCCCAAAGCCGATCTGGCATCGAGAGCCATCGTTGAACAGATGCGGATTGATGAGATCGCTCATGGCAAAGCTGCCATTGATGCGGGTGGGATAGACCTGCCGTTTCCAGTGCGCGCTATGATGCGCATTGCATCAAAAATCATGACGCGTACCGCGTATTACGTTTAACCCTGCCTTTGAGCGGTAGTCACTGAAGTGGCTGCCGCTTTCCTCGCTTCAATTCCCCGCTTGATTATCTTTTGCCCTGTTTAGAACACGGGCTTTCCATATATTTCCCCGCCGCTTTTCACGTATCACTTTCAGAACTCGCACTAGTTCATTCATTTATAACGAATTTCTATTTTCTATCCAGCCTGAGGAAGCGCTGCTAAGTCCTTGTTCTAACAAACAAATTTCGAAAATAAATCACGTTTCTCCCTTGACCCTCGTTTGACGTTCCTCTAAAGTGGGAAACAGTGTGAGAAAGTGTATTTTTGTGTGATTTTTTGGGTGTTCTTCGGAAGTGTTTTTGGGATTGATGGGTGTCGAGCGGTATTTGATGGCAAAGGGGAATAAAAGTGTTCCAGGGGGCGTCGGCGCTGACGCTCGATGCGAAAGGGCGGATGTCGGTTCCGTCTCGTTATCGGGAAGCGCTGCAAGGTCAGGCGGAAGGCCATGTGACGATCACCAAGCATCCCGATGGATGCTTGTTGCTCTTCCCACGCCCGGAATGGGAGATTTTCCGCATCAAGATCGCGGCGTTGCCCATGGATGCTCACTGGTGGCGCCGCATTTTTCTGGGTAACGCTTCCGATGTTGATCTTGATGGCGCGGGTCGCGTGCTGGTTTCACCCGAGTTACGCATGGCCGCCGCGCTAGAAAAAGAAGTCATGTTGCTCGGTATGGGCAGTCATTTCGAGTTATGGGATGCCGAAACCTACGCGGCCAAAGAACGGGCCGCGATGGCGCAAGGCATGCCCGATGCGCTTAAGAATTTCACGTTCTGATCGCGGTACATCTATGGGATCTGCGATGGGAAACGGGCTGCATGACACCGTGCTGCTACAGGAGGCGGTTGATGCGCTGATTACGCGTAGCGACGGCGTGTACGTCGATGGCACGTTCGGACGGGGTGGCCATAGCCGCGCGGTGCTGGAGCAGCTGGGCAGTGGTGCGAGGCTCATCGCTTTCGATAAAGACCCGCTGGCTATTGCCACGGCGCAGCAGATTACCGATTCACGTTTTGAAGTGGTGCATGAGAGTTTTGCCTTGCTCCGCGATGCGTTGGCACAGCGCGGGGTAGGGCGGGTGTCGGGTGTATTGCTGGATCTGGGTGTGTCGTCGCCGCAAATCGATGACCCGGCGCGAGGTTTCAGTTTTCGCGCCGATGGCCCGCTCGACATGCGAATGGACCCAACGCGCGGCGAGTCTGCCGCTGACTGGCTCGCGCGGGCCACAGTGCAAGAACTGACAGAGGTAATAAGAGATCATGGGGAAGAACGGTTTGCTTTTCAGATTGCACAGGCGCTTGTTGCTCGCCGGGCAGAATCCGACCGTCTTGGGCCTCTCGTCAGTACGGGGGAGCTTGCCCAAATCGTGGCTCACGCCGTCAAGACGCGTGAGAAGGGGAAGGATCCGGCAACCCGCACCTTTCAGGCTATACGGATTCACGTCAATCAAGAGCTTGCGGAGCTGCAAGTCGTTTTAGAGGCCGCGTTATCAGTGCTGGAGCAAGGGGGGCGGCTGGTGGTCATCAGCTTTCATTCGCTGGAAGACCGGATCGTTAAGCGATTCATGCGGGCGCACGCGAGTGCGCCTGTTGTGGATCGGCGTCTGCCGATTCGCGCCGCCGATTTGCCGAGCCCTGTGCTCAGGCTGGTTGGCCGCATGTTTCCCAGTGACGCGGAAGTCGCGGCGAATCCGCGCTCCCGTTCGGCGGTGATGCGGATCGCGGAGCGCATTGCACCATGAACCGCCTCAACGTCTTCCTGCTCATTGTCGTCATGGGCTGTGCGCTTTCAGTCGTCAATGCGACGAACCAGCAACGCCAGATCTTCATCCAGTTGCAACGTGCGCAGTCGCAAGAGCGGCAATTGCAGCAGGATTATTCCCAGCTTCAGTATCAGCAAAGTGCGTTGTCTAAAACTTCGCGCATCGAACAGCTCGCCACGGCTTCGTTGAAGATGCAAGCCGTGACAACCGGGCGCACGCAGTATCTGACACTTGAACCTGGTGCATTGAAAGCGGAAGACGCGCAGATTCCCTACGCGGCTTCCTCGACGTCGAGTGCGACTCACGAGGGTGGGGCGCGATGAAAAAGTCCTCCAGCGGCAAGCGCGTCGCCTTTTCGTCCAATCCGATTCTTTCGGTCCGGCTGCCCATGTGGCGCTCGAAGCTCGTCGTGTTTCTGCTGTTCATGGCCTTTGTTGCGCTGACTGCCAGAGCATTCTGGATTCAGGGCCCGGGCAACGCGTTTTATCAAAAGCAGGGTGAAAGCCGCTATCAACGCACGCTTGAGTTGCCTGCCACTCGCGGCAAGATTCTTGATCGTAATGGCCTGGTGCTCGCCACGAGCCTTCCTGTACGCGCAATCTGGGCGATCCCCGAAGGCGTGCCAGACGATCTCGGTGCCGATCGGCTCGCGGAGCTCAGCAAGTTGCTTGACATGACGCAAAAAGAATTGCGCGCGCGCTTGTCGGAAGACAAAACGTTTGTCTACATCAAGCGCCAGGTACCGCTGGAGATTGCGGTCAAAGTGGCCGCACTCAATATTCCGGGTATTTATCAGCGCGCCGAATACAAGCGCTTTTATCCCGAGGGTGAAATCACCGCGCATCTGATCGGCTTCACGAGCGTCGAGGACGAGGGGCAGGAAGGGGTTGAGCTGGGCGACCAGAAACTGCTTGCTGGAACACCGGGCAGCCGCCGTGTCATCAAGGACCGGATGGGACGCATCATCGAAGACGTGGACGAGCAAATCGCCCCTCATAACGGTACAGATGTTGAGCTCTCGATAGACGGCAAAATCCAGTACATCGCCTATACCAACCTGAAGGCTGCCGTGGAGAAGTTTCATGCGAAAGCCGGTGCGGCGATGGTGGTGGATGTGCATACGGGCGAAGTACTCGCGCTCGTTAACTACCCGACCTATAACCCGAACGATCGCTCGCATTTGACGGGCGAGCAGTTGCGTAACCGGATTCTGACTGACGTATTCGAGCCCGGCTCGATCATGAAGCCGTTTACGGTGTCGCTCGCGCTCGATTTGCATCGCGTGTCTCCTACCACGCTGGTCGACACCGGCGCAGGGCGTTTCATGCTGGATGGTGCGCAAATTACTGATGACAGTGGTTTTGGCGTACTCACGGTGAGTGGCGTGATCCAGAAGTCGAGCAATATCGGTGCGACCAAGATCGCCATGCAACTGCGGCCGGAAGAAATGTGGAATATGTACACCAGCCTCGGTCTGGGCCAGGCGCCCAAGGTGGGTTTCCCCGGGGCGGCAGCGGGTCGCTTGCGTCCATGGAAAAGTTGGCGCCGTATTGAACAGGCCACGATGTCATATGGCTACGGCCTGTCGGGCTCACTGTTTCAGCTAGCGCGCGCTTATACAGCGATTGCGAACGATGGCCAGATGCTGCCGGTGTCGATTTTCCGGACGCCATCGGGCCAGCCAGTGGTGGGCACGCGCGTGTTTTCTCCGGAGACGACCCGGGAGGTTCGCGCGATGCTTGAAACCGTCACCGCACGAGGTGGCACATCGCCTGACGCCGCTGTTCCTGGCTATCGCGTGGGTGGTAAAAGTGGCACGGCGTATAAGCATGGCGGTCACGGTTATGAAAAATCGAAATATCGTGCGTCATTTGTTGGTATGGGGCCGATGCCGGATCCGCGCATTGTTGTCGCGGTTTCAGTCGATGAGCCGACAACGGGTAGCCACTTTGGCGGACAGGTTTCCGGCCCGGTGTTTTCTGCCATTGTGGGCGGTACGCTGCGCGCTTTGAACGTGCCGCCGGATATGCCGGTGAAGCAGTTGGTCGTGTCTGATGGTGCGGTTTCGGGTACGACAGTGGCATCCGCACATACGCTTCAGAGGATGGCGCCGGGTGGTGTGAACCCGATCAGGGTTGCCAGCAACAGCAAAAACTCACCGGGGTTGGTGCGATGAGCGCATTGCTCCAATCCCGGACGATGCCGCCTCTGGTGGCTGAAGCGCTCGCCTGGCTGCACGCTCATGTGCAGCCAGGCGCTCATTTGCATGCCGATACACGTCAACTCGCCGTAGGGGATGTTTTTTGCGCTTACGCCGTCGACGGTGCGGATAATCGCGCGTTTATTGATCGGGCTATCGAACAGGGTGCGGCAGCCGTGCTGGTCCAACCCGATCACTTCGCTGGTGCCATTGATTCGGCGAGGATGCTCGCGGTACCGGCGCTGGATGAATGGATTGGATCAATTGCGAGTGGCTGGTACGGCAACCCGAGTGATGCGATGCACGTTATCGGCGTGACCGGAACGAACGGTAAAACGTCATGTACGCAATGGATTTCAGCTGCGCTGAGTGCGTTCAACCGGCCGTGCGCCATTATCGGAACGCTCGGCAGTGGTATGCCCGGCCAACTTGAACACACCGGCTTTACCACACCAGTCGCGCCGCAGTTGCAACGCTGTCTCGCGCAACTGAAGCAGGCGGGTGCACAAGCGGTGGTCATGGAGGTATCGTCGCACGCGCTTCATCAAGGACGCGTGAATGGCACCGCGTTTGATACCGCAGTCTTCACTAATCTCACACAAGATCACCTCGATTACCACGGTACATTCGCCGCATACGAAGCGGCGAAGACACGTCTCTTTGCCTGGCCGGGTCTGCGTCATGCGGTCATCAACCGCGACGACGAAGCAGGGCGGAGGCTGTTGGCGGCAACGCGCGGCAAGGTTCAGTCGATCGCCTACAGCCTCGATGGACCGGACGGCACAAGCGCTGACGCATGGCTGTACGCATCGAATGTCAGGGCCACGGCGACAGGGTCGGCGTTTCATCTGGCGTCAGACTGGGGCCAGGCGGAAATTGAAGTGGCGATACTCGGTCGTTTTAATGTCAGTAACTTGCTTGCTGTACTCGGTGTTCTGCTGGCTGCCGATGTGCCTTTCGATGCCGCGCTGGCTGAACTGGCGAAACTCGAGCCGGTCAATGGCCGTATGCAGCGCCTGGGGGGGCGGCCATCCAGTGATGAGCCGCTTGTCGTGATCGATTATGCGCACACGCCTGATGCGCTGGAAAAAACACTAACGGCATTGCGCCCGATTGCCACCGAACGCGGTGGGCAACTTGTCTGCATGTTCGGTTGCGGCGGGGACCGTGATGCGGGCAAGCGGCCGTTGATGGGAGCGATTGCGGACCGACTGGCGGATAGCATCATTGTCACGAGCGACAACCCGCGCAGTGAGCCGCCACAACGCATCATCGACGACATCGTAGCGGGTATGGCCAGCACCGCAAAGATGCGCTGTATCGAAGATCGCGCCAGCGCGATTCTCCAGGTGGTACGTAGCGCAGCGCGTGAAGATGTGGTCGTGCTGGCGGGTAAGGGCCACGAAGCGACACAGGAAATCATGGGTCGAAAACGTGAGTTTTCCGATCAGGATCATGCTCGTCTGGCGCTGGCTGCGCGTACCACTTTGGCGCGTGGAGGTGACGCATGACCCTGTTTTCATTGAGCGAAGCCGCGGCACTCATTCCCGGTGCGAGCGTCGAAGGCGATGCGGCGACGACATTCGAACGTGTTGCTACAGATAGCCGTACCGTGGGGCCAGGCGACCTGTTTATCGCCTTGAAGGGTGAGCGCTTTGATGCCCATGATTTTCTGCCGGACGTCGTGGCGCGGCATCCCAGCGCTGTGATGGTGATGCCGCACAGCGCCGCTGCTGTCGTTGCCGTACCTGTATTACGGGTGCCGGATACCCGTCGAGCGCTTGGCGAACTCGCGCGCGGCTGGCGCAGACGTTTTACGCTGCCACTCGTGGCTGTAACGGGCAGCAATGGCAAGACGACGGTCAAGGAAATGATCGCGTCGATTTTCGCTGCGGCGGTGGGGGCCGAAGCGCGCATGGCTACGCTTGGCAACTTCAATAACGATATCGGTTTGCCTCTCACACTGCTTCGTCTGACGTCTGTACATCAGCTTGCCGTGGTCGAGCTCGGCATGAATCACCCGGGTGAAACCGCATTGCTGGCAAAACTGGCGGAGCCGACTGTCGCCGTGGTGAACAATGCCCAGCGCGAACACCAGGAGTTTATGGCGAGTGTCGAGGCCGTTGCGCTCGAACACGCCAGCGTGATTCATGCGCTGACGCCAGAGGGTGTCGCAGTATTTCCGGCTGACGATACCTATGCGCCGATCTGGCGGGTTGCGGCAACGGGTAGCCGGATCATCGATTTTGCATTGCATACGCCGGAGCGGCAGGTTGCCGCGGCCGTCACTGGGACGTTCAACGGTCATCGTTTGACGCTCAATAGCGCACAGGGACAAATCGAAATTGCGCTTCAGGTGCTCGGCGAGCACAACGCGCGCAATGCACTGGCCGCGGCTGCCGCGGCGCTGGCTGCGAATGTTTCGCTGGATGCAATCCAGCGTGGTCTCGAAGCGTTTGGCGCCGTGCCAGGGCGGCTTCAGGTGAAACGTGCGCTGCTCGGGAGCGCGGCCGGCGCGACCCTCATCGACGACACCTACAACGCGAACCCTGACTCCATGCTGGCCGCGATCGACGTTCTGGCCACGCAGCCTTCGCCGCGTGTGCTGGTGATGGGCGACATGGGCGAGGTTGGGGATGACGGTCCCGCGTTTCATCGTGAAATCGGTGCTTATGCCGCAGCGCGCGGCATTGACGCGCTATATGCATTGGGCGAAGCGTCACTCGACAGCTGCCGTGCTTATGGCCCGACAGCCTGTCATGTGATGGATGCCGCCACACTGGTGGCGCGCTTGCTGCAAGCGGAATTGGGTCCGACCGCTACCGTGCTGGTGAAAGGCTCGCGCTTCATGCAGATGGAGCGTGTCGTTGATGCGCTGACGCATTCTCAACCCACTGCAGCGGGCGCCACGCCCGCTGCGCATTGATACAAGGAAAAAGCATGTTACTGGCGCTAGCGCAATGGCTGCAGAATGACGCAGGCTTCTTGCGCGTGTTCAGTTATCTGACCTTTCGTGCGTTGATGGCGACGATCACCGCATTGCTGATCGGGCTGGTGTGCGGTCCATGGGTGATCCGAAAACTGACCGCGATGAAGGTCGGTCAGGCCGTGCGCAAGGATGGCCCACAAACGCATCTCGTCAAGTCTGGCACGCCCACCATGGGGGGCGTGCTGATTCTGATTGGCATCGCTGTCTCGACGCTGCTTTGGGCGGATCTGACCAACCGTTTTATCTGGATTGTGATGCTAGTCACGTTTGGTTTTGGTGTGATTGGCTGGGTCGATGATTACCGCAAGGTGGTCTACAAAGATCCGCGCGGCATGGCATCACGTGAGAAATATTTCTGGCAGTCGGTGATCGGGCTCTTCGCGGCGGTATATCTCGCGTTCAGCGTGTCCGGTGCAAGCAACGTGAATGTTTTCGATCTGTTCATGGCCTGGGTGCGAAGCGGCCTCTCGATGGGTTTGCCTGCGCGGGCCGACCTGCTGCTGCCCTTTCTGAAGTCGATCAGCTATCCGCTTGGCGTCTGGGGTTTTATCGCGCTGACTTATTTTGTGATCGTTGGCTCGAGCAATGCCGTGAATCTCACCGATGGTCTCGATGGCCTGGTGATCATGCCTGTCGTGCTGGTCGGTTCATCTCTGGGCCTTTTCGCTTATGTGATGGGCAGCTCGGTGTACTCCAAATATCTGCTGTTTCCCCACATTCCTGGCGCGGGTGAGTTGCTGATTTTCTGTTCAGCGATGGGCGGCGCCGGGCTGGCTTTCCTTTGGTACAACACGCATCCAGCACAGGTCTTCATGGGCGATGTCGGCGCACTGGCGCTTGGCAGCGCGCTTGGCACGGTTGCTGTGATCGTTCGCCAGGAAGTCGTGCTGTTCATCATGGGTGGAATTTTCGTCGCGGAAACGCTCTCCGTGATGCTGCAAGTGGTGTGGTTCAAGTACACCAAACGCCGTTATGGCGAGGGCCGGCGCATCTTCAGGATGGCGCCGTTGCATCACCATTTCGAACTGTGCGGCTGGAAAGAGACGCAAGTTGTTGTGCGTTTCTGGATCATCACGTTGATGTTGTGTTTGTTCGGTTTGTCCACGCTCAAGTTGCGGTAAAGGAAAGCAAGCGATGTTTGGCGAGAAGTTTCGGGATCGGCAAAAGCCGACGGTGCTTGTGCTGGGGCTCGGTGAATCGGGTCTGGCGATGGCGCGCTGGTGCGCGCGGCACGGCTGCCGCCTGCGCATTGCTGATACGCGTGAAGCGCCGCCTGGGCTCGCTGCGCTTCATGCGTCGGGGATTGATGCCGATTTTATTGGCGCTGCGTTTTCGCCTGTGTTGCTCGACGGTATTGATCTGGTTGCGCTGAGTCCCGGGTTATCGCCGCTCGCCGCTGATGTGTCGCCGGTGCTTGCGGCCGCACGTGAGCGGGATATCGCGCTGTGGGGTGAGCTTGAATTTTTTGCACAGGCGCTCAGGGTGCTCGCAGAGAGCGGCTATACGCCTAAAGTGATCGCCATCACGGGCACGAACGGTAAGACAACGACGACCAGCCTGACAGGTCAGCTATGTGAGCGTGCGGGCAGGCAAGTCGCGGTGGCGGGCAACATCAGTCCCGCTGTGCTGGACAAATTGACCGAAGCGATCGACAACACGGCATTGCCGGATATCTGGGTACTCGAACTGTCGAGTTTTCAGCTAGAAACCGCACATACGTTTGTGCCTGATGCAGCCACCGTTCTCAACATTACTCAGGATCATCTGGACTGGCACGGTGGCTTTGAGTCTTATGCCAAGGCTAAGGGGCGGATTTTTGGCGCGCAGACAATACGCGTGCTGAACCGCGACGACGCGCGTGTGATGCAGTTTTCCCAGGTGGCCGGTGATGCGGCCACGCCAGCGCAAGTCATTACATTTGGTCTGGATGAGCCGCTGCGTGCCGGCGATTATGGTCTGTTGCGTGATAACGGCATGAACTGGCTGGTTGAGGCGCATGACCGCGATGCCAGCGATGAGCCCGTCCCGACGCGTCGTCGCAAGGTGGATGCAGCCGCGCCAAATATCGGCTTGAAGCGCCTGATGCCTGTCGATGCATTGCGGATTCGCGGCTTGCACAATGCCGCCAATGCATTAGCCGCGCTGGCATTAGCACGTGCGATTGGTTTACCAGGCGCGCCGCTCTTGCATGGCTTGCGTGAATACCGGGGCGAGCCGCATCGCGTGGAATTACTCGCATCGGTTGGCGGGGTGGATTACGTCGATGACAGCAAGGGCACGAATGTCGGTGCGACGGTCGCGGCGCTCGATGGCCTCGCGCAGCGGACGGTATTGATAGCGGGGGGCGATGGCAAGGGCCAGGATTTTGCACCGCTCGCGGCGCCTGTTGCTCGCTGGTGCCGCGCGGTCTTGCTGATTGGCCGCGATGCTTCGCAGATTCGCGCCGCGCTGGCCGATACCCAGGTCGTACTCGAAATCTACCCAACACTTGAAGCCGCGACCCGTGCAGCTGCCGCGCATGCCCAGACAGGCGATGCGGTGTTGCTGTCGCCCGCTTGCGCGAGCTTTGACATGTTCAACGGATACGTCCAGCGGGCAGCGGTATTTCGCCATACGGTCGAAGCGCTCGCGGCAGAACAGGGGACGATGCTATGAGCAGCTTTGAACGTGCCGGTTCGCGTCTGGGTGGACTACGCCGCCAGCCGGGTGATGCCAGCGGTGCGGCTAGTCGCGTTAAAGGAGGGCTGGCTAATGCTGTCAATGGCGTGCGCCCGCTACGCTCACGCATGCTCGACTACGATCACTCGCTGCTGTGGGTGGTCGTGGCGTTGCTGGGTCTCGGCGTTGTGATGGTGTATTCCGCGTCGATTGCGATGCCGGATTCGCCGAAATACGCGGCCTACCGCAATTACGCTTTTCTGGTGCGTCATCTGATCTCCGTCACGGTAGCCGTGGTGGCTGCCGTTGTCGCGTTCCGCATTCCTGTTTCAACGTGGGACAAATACGCGCCGAAACTTTTCCTGATTACGCTGGTGGCGCTGGTTATCGTGCTGATTCCGCATCTGGGCAAAGGCGTGAATGGCGCGCGGCGCTGGATTCCATTAGGCATCACGAATATCCAGCCCTCTGAAATCATGAAGCTGGCCGTGACGATCTACGCGGCGAACTACACGGTGCGCAAGCAGGAATACATGCATAGCCTGGCGAAAGGCTTCTTGCCAATGGCCATCGCCGTGGGTCTGGTTGGCGCGTTGCTGCTGCTCGAACCTGATATGGGTGCCTTCATGGTGATCGCTGCGATTGCGATGGGGGTGCTGTTTCTGGGTGGCGTGAATGGCAAGCTGTTCGGCGGTCTGGTGGCGACGGCGGTGGGAACCTTCAGTTTGCTGGTATGGGCTTCGCCCTGGCGGCGTGAACGGATTTTCGCGTATCTCGATCCGTGGGACGACCGTTACGCGCAAGGCAAGGCGTATCAACTGACGCACTCGCTGATTGCTTTTGGCCGTGGCGAGTGGTTCGGCGTGGGGTTGGGCGGTAGTGTCGAGAAGCTCAATTATTTGCCCGAGGCGCACACCGATTTCATCCTCGCGGTGATTGGCGAGGAACTCGGTTTCGTTGGTGTGCTGGTAGTGATTCTGCTGTTCTATTGGATTGTGCGGCGTTCGTTTGAGATTGGCCGTCAAGCGCTGGCGCTGGATCGTACTTTCGCAGGGCTGGTGGCGAAGGGCATTGGTATCTGGTTCGGCGCGCAGACCTTTATCAACATGGGTGTGAATCTCGGTTTGCTGCCAACCAAAGGCCTCACGTTGCCCCTGGTCAGCTACGGTGGCTCCGGCATTTTGCTGAATTGCGTGGCGATGGCGGTGCTAATGCGAGTCGATTACGAAAACCGGGTGCTCATGCGTGGAGGCAAGGTATGAGCCGCGCGGTAGACACGACACGCACGCTGCTAGTGATGGCAGGCGGCACCGGCGGCCATGTGTTTCCGGGGCTGGCCGTGGCGCAGCAGATGCAGGCCTGGG